>JAQICA010000252.1 GCA_027858775.1 Salinivirgaceae bacterium
GTTTGATTTTATCGATTAAATTTCTTAATGACTTCATTTGTATTTATTTTTCGTTATCACATGAAAAGGTAACTGATATTACCGTTTTCAGGGTATAAACATTCATTTACATTGTTTCCTTTATCATAAGATTGATACCCTTTCGCAGTATTTCTTGTACCTCCATTTTTGAAGTGCATACATACTCACACAAAGCCATATCTTCTTCTATCACCTCAAAAATACCAAGTTGTTCCATTTCATCGACATCTTCCACCATAATAGATTTCAATAACTGAACAGGCATCACATCCATTGGAAACACCTTTTCGTACTCGCCGGTAACAACAAATGCACGCTCTTCGCCATGCAAATTAGCAGACATTTCGTAGGTTTTACCGGGCATCAGCCATGAGAAATAGGTACGATTAATTGAAAACTCGTTCAAGCGCGGGGCAGCCCATCCGAAGAACTCGTAGTCGTCTCCCTCAGGAATAATGGTTACCATATTATCGTAAAATCCAAGAAACCCTTTTTTCTCGATTCGGGCGCCTGTAAGCACATTTCCGCCTATATAGCGTGATTTCACTTGAGAATCGGCAGTTTTCATAATAGATTCGAGACTTGCTCCTACTTTGGTCCGGTAATAGCCCGGCTCCTTAGCTTGCGAGCCAGTTAAGGCAATAACCCTATTAAAATCGACTTCTCCGGTTGCAAATAGCTTCCCGATCATTGCCACATCCTGGGGTCTTACGGTCCACACAATTTCGCCTTTGGCCAATGGTTTCGATTTATGAATTTGTATACCCACATTCCCCGCAGGGTGTGGTCCCTGAAAGTAATTTTTTACTACACCGGGTGTTTCCTCAAAAAATCCTTTGTTTGTAGCATCAATTCCCAGATGCACATCGCCAGAGGTTAGTTTTGAAAGGTACTTTACTCCAGTAAAAAAATGTTCTTTCATCCCCTCCATTGCAAAGTTAATATCGGGTGCCAGCGGAGATGAATCAAATGTAGAAACAAATATGTCGCGCGGATTATCTTTGGGGTTTGCGACAATACCATAGGGTCGCATACTGATGTAGGGCCATAACCCGGTTTTCAGCAGCTGATGGATAATTTGGTCCTTCCCGGCGCTATCGCCGGGTGATTCGTGTTTAATAACTTCTTGATTATTTGTTGTTTCAATAACAACTTCAAGAATACGCCTTCTTTCGCCTCTATTTACTTCTACAACCGTCCCGCTTACAGGAGCAACCAGTACAATATCGTTATTGTTCTTATCGAACATAACCACATCGCCGGCTTTCACTTCTGTGCCCTGCTTTGCTTTAAGCTTGAGCGCCAAACCTTTAAAATCGGGTGGCTTAATAGCATAACGAGAGGTCTCAGGCATGTCTTTCAGATCTTTTGGAGCCACACCCTTTATGGGTATGTTCAGACCTTTCTTAATTTTAACAACTTTTGACATGTCAATTTTCCGTTTAAAATTATAGCTTATGTGGACAAAGATAATATTTTTGTAGATTCAAGATATCTAAATATTTAATCATTTACATCTAATGAATAAAAGTTTGCCAACAATCATACGTCGAAATCAACCAATAAAGGTTAAGGATTGTTCAAAAAAAGTTAATTCAAATTTAACTAAACTGCTGAGCATTTCTGTTTTTTTATTATTTTCGGGAGCACATATCATTAATGCTCAAAGCATTCCTGCCGACACCTCAAAAATAAAAACCATTACAGAAGACAGTAGGAAATTTGGCAATTTTACATTTGAACCGCACATTAAAACCATAAAACTTACAAATCCCGAATGGGAAATGAGCTACCCGATACTAGCATTAGGCAGTGGTCATAAGTTACAACTAACGTTTGATGTATTGGCAGACGAATCAAAATCCTATTCCTATCAGTTATTTCATCTTAACAGCTCGTGGACGGGGCTCGATGCCACATTTTACGAATTTGGTACTGGCTTTGAAAAAAACGAAATCTACGAAAGTGAAGCTTCTTATAGCTCTACTGTCCCCTACCACCACTACAAGCTGGAGCTCCCAAACGACGATATTCAACTAAAAATCTCTGGAAATTACCTTATTCGTGTGTACGAAGATGGAAAAAAAACACCGGTTTTTCAGCGCCGATTTGTTGTATACGAAAACCGTTGTTCAATTTCGGGTCGCGTAGACCGTGCAATGGCCAAAAACCACGGAAGCACAAGCCATAAAATTTCGTTTGAAATTACCACTCACGGTTTGCAACTTAGCGATCCATACTCGGAGCTTGAGGTGAAAATCTTACCCAACAACAATTGGCACAGAGCACACGAAGGATTTCAACCGTTATATATTAAAGGTGATAAACTGATTTATGCCGATAAAGATGAAAATATTTTTGATGCAGGTAATGAGTACCGAACCATCAATATTAAAGATTTGGCTTACGAGGCGTTGATGGTAGAAAGTATTCGCCGGATTAACACCGATTATCATGTAAAACTGCGACCTGACGAAGCCCGACGTTATTTACGGTACCAAGATCACCAGGATTTGAATGGTCAGTTTTTTATTGAAAAAAGCAATAGCTGGACGCCCGAACTCGACGCCGATTATGTGAATGTTTATTTCACGCTTCAGGTAAAGCAGCCCATTTTGTCGGGTATCGTATTTGTGTATGGCGCACTTACCGACTATACCTTTAGCAGTGCCAATGCAATGAACTACAATCCACAAAAAAAGCAATACGAGCTGCGCATTAAACTCAAACAAGGTTTTCACGATTACCAGTATGTGGCACTTGACGCTTACTACAACTATAAACCCGATTTTACAACCATAGAAGGCTCGCATTGGGAAACAAAAAATGATTATATAATGTATGTGTACTACAAAGACTTCCAAAGTGGTTTTCACCGTGTGGTTGGCTTTACACGCATGCAGTCAAATCAATAGCACACTTGTACAGGGCGGTATTTTAATTGTGTTTGTTTCAATAAAAGAATGTATTTTTGATGCCCAAAATTCATACTCGCTCAATTGAAAACAATTCTATGAATTATCAACAAATACTTGAAGAAATAGCTGTAGAGGTAAATCCGTTGCTCAATAAAGGAAAAGTAGCCGACTATATTCCGGCACTGGCCGAAGTCGACCCAAATAATTTTGCAATGAGCATAGCAACATTAGACGGGCAACTCTACAATGTGGGGAGATCGAATACAAAATTCAGTATACAAAGTATATCCAAAGTATACTCGCTTGTGGCAGCGTTTTCGGCTTTGGGCACAGAAATTTGGAATCGGATTGGGAAAGAGCCTTCAGGTACGCCATTTAATTCACTCATTCAGCTTGAGCAAGAATGCGGCATACCTCGCAATCCGTTTATTAATGCTGGAGCAATGGTAATTACAGATATGCTACTTTCGATTTACGACCATCCAAAAAACGATTTATTAGATTTTGTAAATGCGCTGGCCGGACAAAACGATATTGGAATTGATAAAACTGTTGCGCAATCGGAAAAAAAATACGGCTTTAAAAATGCTGCTCTGGTTAATTTTCTAAAAAGTCACGACAACATCGATAACGAAATTGAAGAGGTATTGGATCTCTACTTTTGCCACTGCGCCATTACTATGAATACCGAAGAACTGGCCAAATCGTTTCTCTTTTTGGCCAATGGCGGAGTTAATCCACATAATGGACAAGTAATTTTAAACCATAGCCAAACCAAACGGCTAAATGCACTAATGCTTACTTGCGGCACATACGACGAGGCCGGGGAATTTGCGTTTCGTGTGGGAATGCCGGGTAAAAGCGGAGTTGGCGGCGGTATTGTGGCCGTAATACCGGGAACATTAGCTGCTTCTGTATGGAGTCCGGGGCTCAACCAAAAAGGGAATTCGCTGGCAGGGGTGCAAGCGCTTGAGTTATTTACTACAAAAACCAAAATGTCGGTCTTTTAGCATAAAAAATGCGAATGTCGATTATTTACGACACTCGCTATTTTTTGTATGTATTAACTCCCTATTTGGAAGTTTCTTTTTCTACTTCATTCAAAATAAATTCGCCAAACTCATCAATTGTCATTTGTCCCTGGTCGCCTTCGCCCTGTTTGCGCAAAGCAACTTTACCTTCATTCATCTCTTTTTCACCAACAATTAATAAATAAGGAATTCGTTTCAGTTCATTATCGCGAATTTTACGACCGATTTTCTCATTACGATCATCAATTTCTACACGAACATCTTTCGCAGAAAGCGTTGCTTTTATTTCGCGGGCGTAATCGTTAAACTTCTCACTAATAGGAAGAATAACAGCCTGTTCCGGAGTCAACCACAATGGAAATTTTCCGCCTGTATGCTCAATAAGCACCGCAATAAATCGCTCCATTGAACCAAAAGGTGCACGGTGAATCATAATTGGGCGATGACGATTATCGTCGCTGCCAATATACTCCAATTCAAACCGTTCGGGTAGGTTATAATCGACCTGAATAGTTCCCAGTTGCCATTTACGACCAATGGCATCGCGCACCATAAAGTCGAGTTTCGGGCCATAAAAAGCTGCCTCGTTATACTCAACCTGATAGTTTAACCCTCTTTCATTTGCAGCTTCGATAATTGCATTTTCAGCCTTTTCCCAGTTTTCATCGCTTCCAATGTACTTTGAATGATCAACCTTATCGCGAAGCGAAACCTGGGCTATATAATCGTCAAAATCGAGTGTTTTAAAGATATATAAAATAATATCGATGACTTTAACAAATTCCTCTTTCAATTGATCGGGACGACAGAATATGTGAGCATCATCCTGGGTAAATCCGCGTACTCGCGTTAATCCGTGAAGCTCTCCTGACTGTTCGTAACGATATACCGTTCCAAATTCGGCCAAACGTATAGGTAAATCTTTATACGATTTAGGTGAGGCTTTATACATTTCGCAATGGTGCGGACAGTTCATCGGTTTTAACAGGTACTCCTCTCCTTCTTCAGGAGTGTGGATTGGCTGGAATGAATCTTTACCGTACTTAGCGTAATGTCCAGATGTTACGTACAAATCTTTTTGTCCGATATGTGGAGAAATTACTTGATCGTACCCGTACTCACGTTGCACTTTTTTAAGAAAGTTTTCCAGTCGTTCGCGAAGCATAGCACCTTTCGGTAACCACAATGGAAGTCCCATCCCTACACGCTGCGAGAATGTAAAAAGCTCCAACTCTTTCCCCAATTTCCTGTGGTCGCGTTTTTTGGCCTCTTCGAGCATTTCGAGGTACTCATCGAGTAACTTTTTCTTTGGAAATGTAATACCATACAAGCGGGTCAGCTGCTTGCGTTTTTCATCGCCACGCCAATATGCACCAGCTACACTGGTTATTTTTATTGCTTTAATAGGTGATGTATCGGGCAAGTGGGGTCCACGACATAAATCGGTAAAATTTCCTTGTTTGTACAGGGTAATTGTACCATCTTCAAGTTCGTTTATTAACTCAACCTTATACTCATCGCCTTTAGTTTGGTAGAGATCCAGCGCCTCTTTTTTGCTCACATCGATGCGTGTAAAAACTTCTTTCTGACGCGCCAATTCAAGCATTTTATCCTCAATTTTTTTGAAGTCGGCATCGCTAATAACACGATCTCCCAAATCTACATCGTAATAGAAGCCTTGTTCGATAGTTGGGCCAATGCCGAATTTTACACCAGGATAAAGAGACTCAACAGCTTCAGCCAAAAGGTGTGCCGAAGAGTGCCAAAAGGCATGTTTGCCTTCATCATCTTCCCATTTATGCAGTTTAATAGCGGCATTTTCGTTTATAGGTCGGCTTAAATCCCACAATTGGTCGTTTACCGTAATGCTTAAAACTTCTTTCGCCAAACGTGAACTTATATCTTTCGCTATTTCATATCCGGTAATACCGGCTTCATACTCCTTTATACTGTTATCTGGTAATGTTATCTGAATCATGTTTTGTACTATTTGTTTAGTTTGTTTACCTCGTCAAGGATTTCCTGAACGAGATCGCGTAATTCGATTCGAATTTTCTTAAAATACTCTCCTGCATTTTCATCATTTTTCAAATAACGATATGCATTAATTCTATCGACAAATTCGGTTCTTTTCGTTAATAATTTCGTAGCTAACTCGCTAAGTTTATTTTCATGTTTTCCTTCGAACACAGCGTCTGCAATCATGCATTCGATAACCAACTCATTGGTAACGTAGTGAATGTCTTTTTTCAATTCTTTAATACTTGCCATAATATTTATTATTTAGTTTTCTTCGTGAAAAAATAATTTATAGAAACTCATTCTTCTGTTATCGTCGTACCCTTTTTCCATATTGTCTGGGTTTCCGTGAACATAAAGATGAAAAGTTTTATCAAGTTTTACTACAGGTCTGAAATATTTGTTCTGCTTTTTTAATGCAGGCTTCGATATTCCAAAATCGTTGTTGGGTTCAGTTTCGTGCGATACTTTGTACTCTTCCTTAAAGCCGCTGAATGCATCAATAATGTCGGGTTCATGTATTACCTGTTGTGCAAAATTTTGCTCATCGAACTTCTCATTATTTTCAAAATACTCTTTCGAGCGTTTCATAAAGGTAATTTGGTCGGGTGTACTAAAACTATTTTCTTCTGTGAGTACTCCATCAGAGAAGGCTTTACACAAGTCAATATAGTTTTTCGTATCGTAAAAATCATCTTCACGAAATTGGACCTTTAAAAAATCGTTCATCCAATACATGGCCTCCTGCGACTTGTTGGTTTTATCAACAATACTCAGTTTGTATCCATCTTCTGCTTCCGTATTGAAAATTAAACACCCTTTATCGAGCTTTTTTATATTGATACCTGTTTGCATATCAACATCGTAACCATGATTTTGTTGCACAATTTTTAGAAAGGTATCTTTATTTTCGCTTTTGAAAATGCCAATTGCATCTGTAATTTCTCCATCTACTACACACCCGTTAAAATGAGCAATATAAAGCTCTCCGGTTTTTATGTTAGGGTGAACCGACACATAGTGCAAATGACGAGCTATAAATTGACTTTTTTCGACAAAAGCACTCCGATTTTCAAATATAGCTTTACTGTTTTGGTAAATATCGTTCACCTCCAACCCACTTTCGTGATCGAAATGATAAAAAGCATCAGGTTTAAAGGGTTTCATAAAAAAATCGACTAAAACCTGCTCTATTTCCTCATTTTCGGGCGTAATCATGTGTTCAGAAAGATTAAGTGAATTCTCCTCCTGATTCGATCCGACCTTATGAATTATTAAACTTTGAAGTGAAACTTCGCTAAAATCAAACATTTGTCCAAAATTTCTGCTAAATTACTAAAAGATATCTGTTCCTGACGCAAAAGAAGGTAACCATTTTTTCATGCGATGCAAATTTAATACCTAATGGACATTATATTAACTCTGATCATTCTCCTGCTCCTCTATTAATACATGCTACACATTTTTTTCAAGGTGCACGCTTACTAAGCAATTAATGGTTCGTTAATTATTTGTTAATCTAGTGTTTCAGGTATTTATACGCTAACACTAATACCCTTTTACAATGTATATTTGCTTAAACACTCAACATTATGCTCGAACACCAAATTACGATAATTAACGCCCTCAGAAACGAGAAAGAGCTTTTATTAAAAGAGGTGAAAAAATCAATTCGGTGGCTAACCCCCGAAGAATTAGAACAACTAAAAACTTGGTTACGCGACCAATTTCCTGACTTTTACATAACCGAATTGAAGTACCATTTTGAACACGTAGGTGTTTAATTTTAAAAAGAGAATACATACCACTTATGCATGTAAGTGGTCTTTTTCTTTTTAGCATTTCTTTCACTCTATTTAACGTTTGACATACAATGATGGTACATTTATAGCGTTGTAATAGGTATAAACTAATACCTGACAAATTATGAAAATGCTTGAACATCAAAAACTAATGCTCAAAAACATCTATCAAAACAGGAATTTTTTTGTAAAAGAGATCAAAAAATCGTTCCGTTTATTATCAAAAGTAGAACTTACAGAACTGGAACGGTGGCTGCGAATAGAATTCAGTCAAAATTACGATAAAGAAGTACAACAACTATTCTTACACGCCAAATAGCGTGTGGAGTGCATTTTCTTAAATATTACAAAAACTATTGAGCTACAAAGCGGAAAACAATTTTTCCGCTTTGTTTTTCTTTATTACCCGAAGTAAAACGTGCCGAAGAAGCAGCGTTCAGCGCTGCATTTATAAAACAATCATCGGTTGAGGTGCTATTCTCTTCGTCGAGTTGGGTTCGAAGCACGGCACCATTGGCAAGAACTACAATTTTAACCACAATTTCTGCCGCTCCCTGACATAAATAAACCGGAACATCGATATATCGTATTTCACGGCCATCAAGATAAAACACAATGTTCGAAGGACCGGTGTAAACTTCTTTTTTTACTTCAATAGGTTTATCGTTAACCGGCACTTCTATATCTTCCGTTTCGTCGTATGTGGGTTTATTTTCTATAAATTTTTCGTATTCCTGATCACCAATGGCATTCTTTATTAATTGTTGTCGGTATTCTTCTTCGGAAACCTCCTTTTTCATCTCTGTTTGAGTGTGTTGTTCTTCCGTTTGTTTATTGGCTTTATTAACGGCAATATTTTTTCGGTTGTCAACATATTTTTCTTGTTCCAGCATCTCTTCAATGCTTTTATCAATTTCCTTTATTTGCTTTTCTCGCTCAAAGGGTTCAGGTTCCTCAATATTGCCTTCATCTACAAGTACAAAGAACTCTTTATGCTGGCGCTTGGTATTCATTTCAAATGCCAGCAATACCGCAAAAAGCACAAACAACGTGAGTAGAGTAGCAAGTGCTGCGCGGTGAAAAAGCGAAATATGGTTTTTGTGTGGCTTCATTGCCGCAAAGATACACAAAGCAACGAAATGCTGAAAAATTCAGGCATGGAAAGGCGGACGGTTTTTTTGAATGTAATCAAATAACTGAGATAAGGTATTTATATATTTTATCTCTTCAGCATCGAATTTTTGCCCCAACTGCTCCTCCAAATCGGTAAAGAATAATTGCCTTTCCCTTGCAAACTCAGAAGAGTTCAGAAACTTAAAACCTGAAACCTCTTCATTAACCAATGCATGCTTTTCCAGCATTACAAATAGTTTATTGACGAGTATGTTCATTTACTTAGGGTTTAGATTTGGTTTAATTTTGCATTAAGGTAAACCGATAAAAACTAAAACACAAATATATTATCCAAATAATAAGTTAAAAATTAGTTAGGTTTGCACAAACGTTTATGGGCACATGTACGATAAAAAATTACAAACACCACTTCAGTTTTTAAAGGGTGTGGGCGAAAAACGCGCAACACTGTTTGCAGAAGAACTCAATATTGCAAGCTACGAAGATTTGCTTCATTATTACCCGTTCCGATATTTAGACAGGAGCCGGTTTTATACAATTAATGAAATTACCGCAGCCCCCACATTGGTGCAGATAAAGGGACGGTTTATTTCCTCACAAATAATTGGTACTGGAAACAAAAGAAGATTGTCGGCCATTTATAAAGACGCTACCGGGCAAATTGAATGTGTTTGGTTTAAAGGCATCGACTATTTTTACAAACAAATAAAGCAAGGTGTGGATTATGTTCTTTTTGGAAAGCCTACAGTTTTTGGAAAACGACTGAACTTTACACATCCTGAAATTGAAACGCTGAGCGAATACCTGAAAAAAAATACCGCACCATTTACACCTATCTACCCATTAACCGAAAAGGTGAAAAAATTTCGCGTTACAGCAAATACGATTCAGAACCTTACCCGTGAACTACTTATTCTATTAAAAGATCAAATAGACGACCATTTCCTGGAAAATTTCCGCAAAGAGTACAACCTGATGCCGCTTTACGATGCACTATATCACGTGCACTTTCCCGAGAACATGAATATATTAAACAAAGCACGATTCAGACTAAAATTTGATGAACTTTTCTTTATTCAACTTTCGATACTAAAAGCAAAACAAAACAGAGAAGCAGAAGTTAAAGGTATTATTTTTAATACCGTAGGGTCTAAGCTGCACACCTTTTATAATAATTATTTGCCTTTTGAACTAACCAATGCGCAAAAAAGGGTAATTAAAGAAATGCGTGAAAACATGAAAAGCGGGCGACAAATGAATCGACTACTGCAGGGCGATGTAGGAAGCGGTAAAACGTTAGTTGCACTCATGCTGGCTTTCATTACGTCGGACAATAACTACCAATGTGCGTTAATGGCGCCTACAGAAATTC
Organism: Salinivirgaceae bacterium; assembly: GCA_027858775.1. Lineage (GTDB taxonomy): Bacteria > Bacteroidota > Bacteroidia > Bacteroidales > Salinivirgaceae > Salinivirga. The sequence continues at coordinate 10,298 of JAQICA010000252.1, forward strand.
TTGCTCAACAGCATTTTAAAAGCCTGAAAGAAATGGTGGGCGACATGCCGTTCGAAATAGACTTATTAACGGGATCGATAAAGACAAAAGCTCGGAGAGGTATTCACGAACGCCTCAAAACAGGTCAAACCAACCTGATAATTGGTACGCATGCATTAATTGAAAAAGACGTAGAATTTCACAAACTTGGTTTGGTAATAATTGATGAACAACACCGATTTGGTGTAGCTCAAAGAGCGCGTTTGTGGAAAAAAAGTATTCAACCACCCCATGTAATGGTAATGACAGCAACGCCAATTCCCCGCACACTGGCACTCACTGTACATGGCGATTTAGACTCTTCGGTAATAGATGAACTCCCGCCCGGACGAAAACCGATACATACGAGACATGTATATGAAAACAAACGAAAACAAGTATATGAGTTTATGCAACAGCAAATTGCTGCAGGACGACAAATTTATGTAGTATTTCCACTCATTCAGGAATCAGAAAAACTTGATTTCCAAAACCTTGAAGAAGGTTATGAGCGTATTATTAAAGCCTTTCCGCCCCCTAACTACAAAACTGTTATGGTGCACGGGCAAATGAAATCTGATGAAAAGGAAGAAAAAATGCTGGCCTTTGCCCGTAATGAAGCGCAAATAATGGTTGCCACCACCGTAATAGAAGTTGGCGTAAATGTTCCCAATGCCTCAGTAATGGTAATAGAAAGCGCACAGCGCTTCGGGCTATCGCAGCTGCACCAGTTGCGAGGACGTGTAGGTCGAGGAGCATCACAATCGTATTGCATACTAATGAGCCCATACGAAATAAGTAAAAATACCAGGCAACGGTTAGATATCATGACACAAACCAACGATGGGTTTATTATTGCCGAAGAAGACATGAAGTTGCGTGGCCCGGGAAATATTGACGGTACGCAGCAAAGCGGCGATCCATATGATTTTAAAATTGCCAGTCTCACGCAAGATCAAGCAATACTTATGCTGGCACGAAGAGCCGCTAATGCAATTTTGAATGAGGATTCAGAATTAACCGATGCGAAGTACGAGAAAATTAAACAACAATTAAAAAAGCGCCATCCGAAAGAGATCGATTGGCGCCAGGTAAGCTAAATAGCTCGTCAATAAAGTCGGAGTAATCAGTGAATAAGCTCCATTTTCTTCGTTACTCTTACTCAAAACCGCATCATTTACACCAGTAAACTCAACGGTTTTGAGTTTCGAAAGCCTTGAAAATGGAACTTATTGACGGACAAAATAGTGCTTAGTTTTTCGAAAACGTTTGACAGTAATTCGTGCATACTCCGCACCCGGTACATTTTTCTTCGTTTATAACGGGAGCACTAAATGCATTGTGTTGCTCTATAGCACCGGTTGGGCACACACGAATAACCGGACAAGCATGGTTTTGCGGGCAAAATGCCTCATTTACAGTAATGGTTTCCATTTTTAGTATCTATTTTTACATTTTTCAGAGTACAAAAGTATAAAATATATTTACATCTTTACATATTTAGATATAAAAATCTATAATAAAGCGATATCATATATTCATAACATAAAAAATAGTTCACCTTGATAATGCTACAGCAGTAATTTCATAGGCAAGAAAGATTAATAAGTGTGTAAAAAGAACAAGAATGAAGTAAAACCACCTAATTTTGAACACATTACTTGTATATACGTAAACGTTAAGGAGCTGAATACAAAAGAAATTTTGCTTAGAACTATTTATTTTAGATCTTTGCACGCATTTTGATGTATTGAGACAACCAAGCTTTAAACCAAGCACATGATAAACTTACAAAATTTAACAAAACCAGCGATTATCGGTGCCAATTACCGGTATACTTACCAAGATCTACTCACACAAACAGGTCTGCTTACACATGTAACCCAAAGGACAAAAGCAGACAAAGTTGCGATTTTTGCAAAGAACAGTGCCGACTGGATATTTGCATTTTATGCCGGCTGGAATGCCGGAAAAACAATAGTCCCAATCGACTTTTTAGCTAGCGCAGAGGACGTTATTCATATTATAAAAGATTGCGAACCCGGTTTGGTGTTTTACGACGATACCACCGCAGAAAAATGGGCAGAAGTACAAGCTGAGTGTAATAAAGATGTTGACAGCTATAATTTTTCCAGCGAAAAACCAGCAGAAGACCTCTATCCCATAAAATGGGAAACACCAACCGATGAAGAACAAACAGCAGTAATAATTTACACTTCGGGAACCACAGGTTCACCCAAAGGGGTTATGTTATCGTTCAAAAACCTGAAAGCAAACATTTACGGCGTATCGCGCGATGTAGACATCTATTCAGCCGATCAACAGGTTTTGATGCTACTCCCCTTACACCACATATTTCCACTAGCCGGATCGATGATGATTCCACTTTTTGTTGGAGGAACAATAGTAGAATCGCCGTCGATGCAGTCGTCTGATTTGCTCGCCACATTTGCCAATAATCAAATTGGGCTAATGATCGGAGTACCCAAATTATACACATTGCTTTACCAGGGAATTTACGATAAGATACAAAAAAGTTTTATCGCCCGAACACTATTTAATATCGTAAAAACAACAGGCAATCGCAAATTGGCCAAAAAGATATTTAAACAAGTTCACGACAAATTTGGCGGCCAGCTTACTTTCATGATTAGCGGTGGAGCAGCATTAGATCCCAAAATTGGCAAGTTCTTTCATGCATTGGGGTTTCATATTCTGGAAGGATACGGAATGACCGAAGCTGCACCGATGATTACCTTTACACGCCCCGGAAAATTCAAAGCCGGATCGCCTGGTCATGCCTTACCGAGTCTTGAACTGCGTATTAAAGAAGAAGAGATTATTGCTAAAGGCGATAATGTAATGAAGGGGTACTACAACAGACCCGAAGAAACGAATGACGTGCTCAAAGACGGATGGTTGTACACCGGAGATTTGGGAAAAGTTGACAAAAAAGGCTTTCTGCACATTACCGGCAGAAAGAAAGATATTATTGTACTGCCTAGTGGTAAAAATATTAATCCCATTCTACTGGAACGTAAGTTAGAAGAGAAGCCTCAGATAAGTGAAGCTGCATTGTTTCTGCATAAAAACTTCCTGCATGCACTGATCATTCCTGATATGGCATTTATGGCCGAAAATAATATTACAGATATTGATGCTTTCTTTAGGAGAGGAATTCTTCCGGAATTCAATAAAAGCGTCACTTCGTACAAGCGTATCATGCGTTTTGCCGTAATTGACGAGGAGTTACCACGCACCCGACTGGGAAAAATTCAGCGTTTTAAGCTTCCGGCACTATTCGAAAGCCCGGCAGAAGCTAAAGTTACAGATTCTTACCAACCCGACATTGAAGAGTATCAGGTAATAAAAAGCTTTATTGAGCAGCAAATTGATATGAATATATCGCCAAATCAGCATATTGAACTCGATATTGCCATGGACTCACTCGATAAGCTTTCGCTGATGGACTTTATTGAAGGCACTTTCGGTGTAAAACTAGACGAGGAAAAGTTACTCAAATTCCCATCGGTGGCCAAAATGGCAGAACACGTACGCGAACATAAACTATTTCAGAAAATTGAAATGCCCGATTGGTCATCCATTCTGAAAGAACGCGTAAACCTGAAGTTGCCCAAATCATGGATTAGCCAAATACTCATTGTAAAAGGCCTCAAGTATATATTTATGATTTTGTTCCGTTTTAAAAGTAAGGGAAAAGAACTTATTCCCGAGGGGCCGGCTATTATTACACCAAATCACCAAAGTTACCTCGATGCGCTGTTAATATCATCGTTTTTAAAGAACCGTGAACTTCGCAAAACGTTTTTCTATGCCAAAAAGAAACATATGAAATCGAAGTTTATGAATTTCATGGCTGCAAAGCACAACGTTATTGTAATGGATATGAACAGCGGACTGAAGGAATCGATTCAGAAGCTCGCATTGGTGCTGAAAGAGGGAAAAAAAGTGGTTATTTTTCCTGAAGGAACTCGTTCTAAAACCGGGGAAATTGGCGATTTCAAAAAAACATTTGCCATTCTCAGTAAGGAATTGAACGTACCGGTAGTACCTGTTGCAATCGATGGAGCCTTTAAGGCACTACCTTCGGGCAAGAAAATCCCCAAACTATTTGCTAAAGTTCAAATAACCTATATGGCCCCAATTTATCCGAAAAACTACGAACTGGATGATTTAACGAAGGTGGTGAAAGAAAAAATTGCAGACAAAGTGGAACAAAACGAACCAGCAAAAGTGAAAATTTAGCGCGAATGCTGTTTCTAATAACTTTGGAAAACAAAAAATAAAAAGTGAAGCGAATATCTTTATGGGTGTTCGCTTTCTTTTTCTCTGTTGGTTGGCTATCAAGTAATTTTACGCAACAACCGAAGGTTAATTACTACGCATAATGAACATATAATCAATAAATAGTCGAGCTTTCCTGAAAAAATTCTAGCCATTATTGCTTTTTTCAGCTTTAATTTTTTTAAGGTTTTCGTCAAAGTCAAAGTTCTCCACTCTTGGGCTGTTTAAGCCTTCTTGAATGGCATTTTTTTATGCAATAACTTTGCTTTCTTCATTTTCTAAAAGTCGAAGTCCTGCTCGAATAACTTCACTGACATTTTTATATCGACCTGCAGCAACTTGTTCTTGAACAAATTGATCAAAATAATTTCCTAATGAAATAGATGTGTTTTTCATAAGTACAATTTTATTCAAATTTACCAAACATTGGTAATAGGTCAAATGCCTTTAGAAAATTGGGGAAACACTGTAGCCACCTTACATCTTAATTCACGTTTTCCATTTTACAGGTATTTTCAATAAAAATACTGCTGTTCCTGGCTCATGAATCACATATCAGTATCGGGTTTACGACGCAACTGTTTTTTAACACCTTGCTCCTTTTTACCTTCGAGACGCTTGCGCTTTGATGCCTTTGTTGGTTTTGTGGGGATCCGTTTTCGCTTCTTTTTAAATGCCTTTTTAATAAGTTCGTTAAAGCGCTCAACGGAAATTTCTTTATTACGCGTTTGTGAACGGGTTTCCTGACATGAAATTAGCAGAACGCCTTCTGTGGTAAGGTGCGTGGACAATTTTTCGAGCAAAAGAGCTTTCTGCTCATCGCTGAGCATAGTTGATTCAGGAATGCTAAACCGAAGCGTAACACGCGTTTCAGTTTTATTAACATGCTGTCCGCCCGGCCCGCTACTCCGTGAAGTCTGAAATTCAAATTCGGAACTTAAATCGATCATGCTAATTATTTAATGTCTCATTATTTTTTTAGGCTAGCGTTAAGTACGCACCAATTTATTTCCTTCTAATATGGGAACAACAGATGAATAATCCTGTTGCAATGCGTATTCCATATCTGTTTGTAATAAACTTTGTTTCGATTTTAATCGTGGCGAAGATTTAAGAATGAAATCGAGCCAGTTATCCGCAGCAGCATCAAGCAAGTTTTGTGCTATTGCAATGGAATCGCTTTCGCTGTAGTAATTTGGCATTTTCAGTAACTGTTGAGCAAAATATCCGGCCAACAATGTATCTTCGATATTTACCTTCATAGTCCATCCGGAACACAAAAACACAACGTTGGAGTGGTGTTGCTGAATATAATCAAGTACCGCACTAAAGTTTAACAGCGAACCGGCAATAACATGCTCACCTTCAACTGAAGCAAAAGCCCGTGTTCCATTCGTTGTGGTTATGGCAAGCGTTTGATTCGCCACTTTATCGGCAGTAAACTCCAACGGCGAGTTCCCAAAATCAAAATCGCTTAATTTATCTCCATCGCGTTCACCGGCAATTAATAACCCTTTCTTGCGATAGTCGAATGCCGATTCTATATCAGGCACAGGAATAATTGCTTTAGCTCCATTGTGCAAAGCTGTGCTGATAACCGTAGTAGCCCGAAATAAATCGATAACCACTACCAGGTTTCCTTTACGGTGATAATGTGGGTATAAATCGGGCGAAAAGCAGATATCTACATGAATTTGCGACATTTTAAAAGGCTTTATATTATAAAAAGCACCGAATAGTAATCGGTGCTTTTTTTGGAAAATGTAGTATTATTGAATTGTTTCGTTGAAACTATCCTTTATAAAAAGGTAATTTTGTGATATGTGCTTTGACTAATTTTTTACGAATACGAATAAAAATTTCTGTTCCGTCTTTGTAGAATCCTTGTTTAACATATCCCATACCAATTGATTGGTTTATTGAAGGCGACATGGTTCCAGAGGTAACTTCTCCAATTTCGTTACCGTCTGCGTCTTCAATTATATAGCCTTTACGGGCAATGCCTTTTTCGTCGAGAATAAATGGTTTTAGTCTTCGGGTAGGTTTATCTTCTTTTTGCTTTTCTAAAAACGGACGATCGATAAAATCATTCCCATCAACAAACTTGGTAATCCATCCCAATCCTGCTTCAATGGGCGAAGTTGTATCGTCGATATCGTTTCCATAGAGGCAGAAACCCATTTCGAGTCGTAAGGTATCACGAGCTGCCAGGCCGGCTGGTTTAACACCAAACTCCTCGCCTGCTTCAAAAACAGCCTTCCACAATTTGGGGCCATCTTCGTTGCTCACATAAATTTCGCATCCGCCTGCACCGGTGTATCCGGTTGTTGAAAAAATGACATCTTTAATTCCTGCAATTGTTACTTTCTGCATGGTATAAAATTCCATATCTTCTACCGGCCGGTCAACAATTTTCTGCATTGCTTTCAATGCAAGCGGGCCTTGCACAGCCAACAAACAAATTTCGTCGGAAGCGTTATAGAGTTCTTTGCCTACTTCCAGTCCCATGTCTTGCGCATGCTTTGCTACCCAATTCCAATCTTTCTCCACATTGGCACCGTTTACAACCAAGAAGTAGGTTTGTTCATCAACACGGTACACTAATAAATCGTCTACAATTCCACCTTTTCCGTTTGGCATACAGCTATACTGAACTTTGCCATCGATCAGAGCAGCAACGTCGTTTGTTGTGATTTTTTGTACCAAATCAAATGCTTTAGGTCCTTTAACCCAAAACTCGCCCATATGCGAAACATCGAAAACACCGAGTTTTTCGCGAACATTTGTATGTTCGTCTTTAATTCCGGTATACTCAATAGGCATGTTAAAGCCTGCAAAATCGACCATGCGAGCTCCTAATTCTTCATGAAATTTAGTGAAGGCTGTGGTTTTCATTATCTTAATTTTAAAAATTACACAAATATTATTCGCACAAATGTAATGATTTGAATATTTTTTTCATCAAAACCATACCACTAAAACACATGTTCTATAGTTTGTTTTTCAAACACAGGTACATTTGTTCTGTGCTGAAATACACCCATTCAATGGATCAAAATTTCCATCGGCTTTTTAAATGGACTAATTGAATGCACATTTCTCAGCAACTTCGAGAACTTCAACCTCAATAGTCATATCATCTAAGCCTAACTCATTTAACTGGAAACGCACTTTACGGCGAATGGTCTAATATTTAGGAATTAATTCTTCCCACGTGGCGTTTGCTATCAAGTGTCCAAATATGTTGATCATGATAATTATAAACATCCATGCTGCCTTTCACAAAGCACTTGCTTTAGCAAAATCGGAATACCTACACTATTGGTAAGCCTCTAGTTTTTTCGAGCATCGCAAAAATAAATCAAGAATAAAGGCAAACCGAATATTAATGGTTTGCCCCTCATGATTATGGTGATGATCTGATGAAATATGTTTCTGTGTTTAGTGTGTAAGGAAACTGAAACAAAAGCACTTACAGAAATACAGCATCAAGCGTTATTCGCTACCGGGTTAATCTAAATCGCGAAAATCCATTACAACCTCGGGAAAATTTTCCGGATTATCAATAACTTTCTCCAAATTGTCGGCTACTTCTGCCGGAGAGGTTAATTTGTTATTTTCTTTCAAGGAGACAAATTTGGATTTACCACTAAAATTTTCATCGGGAATAGCACGAATCTCTGTTTGCATTTCGGTATCAATAATACCAGGAGCAATGCTAAACACTTTTATATCTGTATTATTGGCCTCTATGAGCTCCTCGCTCAACACCTTAGCATACATTTCCAGTCCGGCTTTAGTAGAACAATAGGTGCTCCACGATTTTACAACATGACTAGCTGCTCCGCTACTTATGTTAATAATAATTTTCTCTGCCTTGGTTTCCTGATAGGCAGCTACAAAACTATTAATCAGAATCGATGGAGAAATCAGGTTAATGTTAAACGAAGAAACAATCTTTTGCGAATCGAGTTTACCAATATGCTTTACATCGCCCAGTACTCCGCTGTTATTTATCAGGACAATTCGTTCTGCATCGGTGTATTGCTCAAACTGGTAGGCTTGAACCGCTTCCAACATGTTTAAATCGAGTACCACATGGCGATATCTAGGATGCTGTATGCTTTGGCTACGTGCTATTCCAATAACAGTATTATTCTGATTTTCAAGTAATTTTTCGGCAGTGGCTTTTCCTATACCACGACTGGTTCCTGTTATGTAATAATAGTTCATTTTTAAGGTTTTTCGGTGCTATAATTTATTATAAAAGCACGTTTTGTGCAATAAAAATACCAAGTCATAATAAAATGCGGGTTATTTTATAAAAAAAAATCACATGTTTTTATTTTCCCGAAAGCTCTACCAAATTTTGCGGAGCTCCCATCTATCTTTTTAAGAAATTCATACGGCACCTCAACGTTCATAAAAGCGACGATAACATGTATTGATTACTTTTCGTATACGAGCTGATCATCTTTTACTCCAAGTTCCTTCAGCGTCTTTATCACATCTTTGGTCATACCCTGTGTGCCGCACACATAGAAATATCCGGAATAATCAGTAACAAATTTCTCTAGGAAATTTTTATCAATACGCCCCTGGAAATATCTATCGTTTTGTTCCTGTGTAAGGGTATTAATAAATTTCAGACCAAGCATCTGACGAAACTCAACCTCAAGAATAATGTCTTTCTCCGTTTTGTTGCTCAACATAAGAACTTGTCCTTCGAGTTTGCCATCTGCCTCCAACTTTCTTAAAATAGAGATGAATGGTGTAACTCCTGCTCCACCGGCAATGAAGTATCCGGGCCCCTTGTAGCTAATGCTTCCCCAAGGCTCTCCAATGAGCAATTCATCGTTAGTATTCAGCTCATCGAATGCTTGCGTAACGCCTTCGCCCTGGTACATTTTCACGACTAACTCCAAATGGTCATCGGCAGGTAGAGACGTAAATGTAAATGGGCGCTTTTGATTTTCCATCCCGGGTTTGTTTATGGCAACCTCTGTTGCTTGGCCCGGCTCAAAATGGTAGTCCAACGGTTTCTCAATTAATACACGCTTTACATCGTGTGTAATATTGTCTACGGCAATAATGCGAACTGTATGTGTCATTATGATATATTTTTTTTATTCAACTAAGTTAACAAAATTCCAGAGTTAGTGTTTACAAAAAACGGCAAAAGACAATAATCTTTTACCGTTTTTAACTCGTTATATTTACCAAAAGTGTTATTGGCGATTTTCACCTACTATGTGCAGCGAAAAAGTACCTTATTTTGGTATAATCCCTCTGCTTCGTCATAGCTACCCGGTGGGTAACCGATTTAAGAATTGTTGGTTTTCACCAAATTAGTGAGTGGCAACCTTGCAATTTTTTAATGGTGAGCAACAACCGCCCAATTTGGGTTTAAGCCGTCTGCTAAAAATACATATCCCGTTTGCCGGCCTTAATCTTTTCAATTCGATTGCGCAGTTCCTCTACGTTTGTAAATCCGTCAAGTTCGGTAGTAATGGTATTTTCAATAATTTTCCATCCTTTTTGAGCGGTTTCGGGTGTTGAATAATCTTCTAAATATTCGGCCAATGTTAATATGGCATTGGGAGTACAATACCGCTTGATGAAGCCCGGCACCGAGAATTCCATGAAGTGTTCGCCGGTACGACCTAACCGATAGCATGCCGTACAAAAAGAAGGCAATTTACCGGTGTCGAGCAATTCGTCGATAATTTCATTCAACGAACGATTATCATTAATCATAAACTGCTCGCGGTTCAGGTTTTGCTTCTCATTTTGACTTTCATGATATGAGCCCAGCTCCAACTTTGTACCACCATCGATTTGTGACACACCAAATTCAATAACTTCTTTGCGAACATTGGCACTTTCCCGTGCGGTTAAAATCATTCCTGTGTAAGGCACAGCAAGACGTAAAATGGCAACTAACCGTTTAAAATCCTCGTCGTTAACCATATATTTATCGGTCATATCGATTGATGTGCTATCGGTAATCCTCGGAAACGAGAGCGTGTGTGGACCAACATTGTAGCATGCCTCCAGGTGGTTTGTGTGGCGCACCATGGCCATTACTTCAAATTTCCAGTCGTACAAACCAAACAACGCGCCCAATCCCACATCGTCGATTCCTGCTTCCATAGCACGGTCGAGCGAAGTAAGCCTGTAATTATAATCGGCCTTTTTTCCTCCCAAATGGTACGACTTATAGGCTTCAGGATGGTATGTTTCTTGAAAAATCTGATATGTACCTATTCCTGACTCGTGCACTTTTTTAAAGCCTTCCAGGTCGAGCGGTGCTGCATTAATATTTACTCTGCGAATTTCGCCATTGCCCTTTTTTACTCCATAAACCGTTTTTACGGTATGTGCAATATAGTCGGCATCATATTTTGGATGCTCACCATAAACAAGAATCAGTCTTTTTTGTCCATTATCTTCCAGTGCTTCAACCTCTTGAACAATTTCCTTGTCGGTTAACGTCATTCGTTCTGCCTCGGTATTGGTAACCCTAAATCCACAATATTTACAATTATTGGTACAATGGTTCCCGATGTAAAGCGGAGCAAACAGGACAATGCGATTTCCATACACTTTACGTTTTAATTCGCGTGCTCCATCTTTTATTTGTTCAATCAGTTCCGGATCGTCTGCTTGCAAAAGCGTTGCAACCTCGCTAAGATTCAACCTATTTTTATCAAGCGACTTTTGGATGATGTTTTGTACGGTTTGTTTATCGGGTCTGGCATTGGTTAAAAAGCCTTCAATTTCTGCCGCATCGATAAATGGTTCCATCGGACGATCGGGCAATTTGTATGTTTCAGGAGTAAATTTCATAGTGGTTGTATTTTATTGCATTTTTCGACAATGCGGTTATTAACTATTTTGCCAATAGGATAAAGCCTGATTAGCGATCTGTTCTTTTGCGTCTGTGGCCAAAGTGGCCGGAACAATAATTCCGGTTGAAGGGGTGAGTTGTATACGTTCAGCGTTCTCAATATCGCTGCAGCTGCTCCATTCAAAGGCCCAGCGCTTGCCATATATTTTGCAGACCACAACTTCAGTTTTAAAGTTTTGCTGAACCCATTGGCCTAATTTCTCGTAATTATTCATCTGTATTTATCAATTAATTCGATGCACGAAATATAACAAGGATTGCCGAGGCCTTCCCTGTATCTCCAAAATTTGATTTGTCATTACAATTTGGAAAAAAAACATTACGAAATTCCTGAGTTACCAGATTCAACGGTATCGTTTTTTATGAGTGCCGATTTTATTTGCACTCCCTCCAAACGTCCCAGCTTGCCGGTAAGGGAACCAATTTCGTCGGTAGAACCTTCAAGCACAAGGGTAATCACATTAATTTCCTTTTGTTGCAAAGGAATTCCCTGCCGACCAATTACAATTTCGGCATGTTCAGAAACAATTTTGTTCAGGTAATTTATTGCGGCTCTGTCTTTAACGAGTATAATAGCCGCTCCGATTCTCTTTTCCATCAGCATTTCCTCCGGATCAGTTTAAGTATTTATAGAATCCTTGATACACACGCATGCGTATCGCAGATGTTCAAAGATAGACAAAAAATGTACTTAACAGATTAAAACTGCTACAAAACAGGAAATTCGGAATTATGATTTCCAAAATAAAATGAGCCTTAAAAACACAAAGGTATTACGGGAAACATACAAAATCCGCAACCAGAAAAAATGATAATAAAGACTCTAATCATTTAGCATCCAGCTTTCCCACTTACCTTGCAGACCCGGACTAATATTGGTTTTAGGTGTTTGTTCCTTGTCGTTAAGTAAAACCGATTGTAATGAAACTTTTTGTTTTAAATAATTTGAGAGTTCGTCGTAGGACACTTGGCCACCAGTTTCCTGGAGTTTTTTTAACAGATAGTAGGTAAATAATCCATGTTGCTCCCTATCCAATGGCAATGATGACTGTGTACCACTGCTAGCAGTAAAGGAAACTAATGATCCCTTCAACTGGTCTTCGCGCGGTTTAATTTTCACACCACGAGCGGCTAACAATCCCTGGTTACGGGCACCTCCACTAAAACACGCATCGATAAATACAGTAACCCTTTGTGCCGGATACTCGGTAAGTTTATGATAAAAATCCTTAAGCTTAATGCCACTTTGGGGATTTTTGCCACTCACATCGACAGGCATAAGGTAAGGTATTTGCGTAACTTCGTCGGGGAATCCATGACCGGCATAATATACAAATACATCTGCCTGGCCATTTGTATTTTTAATTAGCAAATTCATTTTTGTAATTGCCTGACTCATTTGCCCGGTAGTACCATCTAATAAAAAAATGATGTGCTCTTCAGGTATACCTAATGTTTGCTGTGCATATATTTTAAATGCACTGGCATCGTTTCGCGCATGAGCAACATTTACCTCAGCGTTCAAATCTAACTGAAAGGAAGAGTAGTCTTCATTTCCTATAATTAATGCAAACCGATTCGTATATTTTTTCGGTGAACTGGGAACATTAATATCCACAGTAGATTTTCGTTCAAACACATACCCATTTCTCCCGGTAATTGGAGGCGCTGTAACCGACGCCCGGTTCTGTGGTTGGCTTATGTTTTCATTCTCCTTTATGGCAAGCATGGGTTTAGAATCCTTATCCAGATTCAGCATCACTCGCACATTTCTGTCGTAATGATGTGTAGCGCCAACAGCTAAATCTATTACCCCGGGCACGAGATAATAAAACCAGTCAAGCACATAAAGCCAATGAATTGATCCCTCGTCCTTCATCTGCAAATCCTGGTAACCTTCTTTGGAAAACCGATACACTTGCTCACGTTTACGATTATACTCACTTGCCTTCACCCTACGTTCCACATCTATAGTACACGGAGTTATTTGTCCTGTATTTTTTCCATTTAAAAAAACCCGGGCATTTGGCGGATTTGAATTTAATTTCACCTTTTGCGTAGAACCGAGAAAAACGGTAGCACAAGAAGTAAAGATTAACGACAATGTGAGCAAAATTGATAGTAATGAGATATGTTTTTTCATGATTTTACAACTTAAAATTTCAACTAATGATCTGGGGGGTGAAAGTTTATTAATAATTATACCACCGCATTGGAAATGACCCTATCAAAAATAAGTAAAATTCTCGCTGAAAAAAATATTTTATCCCATTGATACGATTATTATGATGGTTAAACATACGGATTAAATCTCTTTATAGACGGGATCTCATCGATGGACACAATATTGCAACATGCCGCCTTTGTGGCAAATACTAAAAATACATTTGAAATTTTATGAGAACAATTTGAAGAATACACTTGGTCTGCTTTGGAGCACTTTCGTAAATGATCAAAAAGAAGGATTGTAAAGTTACCAAATGGAAGGATTATTGAGAAATATAGGTTCGATTTTATAAATAATTCCCAAATCAATTACTAATTCATACCTCTTTTCTGATGTATATGGTAGGTTTTGTTCATGTATATATGTTGTTCCAACAGCGAGGTTTAGTCCCAGACCAACTTTTCTCCAGAATATCCAGTCGG
>JAQICA010000167.1 GCA_027858775.1 Salinivirgaceae bacterium
TTTTTCAATTTCCGTTCCAGCGAAAGTGCTGCTTTTCGATTGGGTACAAGAATATATCCGGCCACTTTAAAAGGAGAAAACCGACGGGTCGACCTTTCCTTTCCAGAATTATGGCGCTTTAACCTGTCTGCCAGATCTTGGGTTTGACCAATATAACGCCATCCTGTTTCATCGGATTCAAATAGAAAAAATCAAATTACCCTTCAACCCGCTTTCAACGTTTTAGGTTTTGTAATAAAGTTGATTGAGAAATTAGGGAAAAAGGGAATTGAGGAAATAAGGAATTAAGGGATTAAGGGATTAGGTAAATGGGTGATTGAGGGATTTCCATTTCTGATATTTTTGCCCCTATAATATCAGTCCTAATGGCCGTGACTTTTTCAACTGATCCGTTTCCATAAACAAAAAAAAAGCCTCTCCGTGTGGAGAGGCTTGTGCCCCGGGCCGGGATCGAACCGGCACGAACATTTCTGTTCACAGGATTTTAAGTCCTGCGCGTCTACCAGTTCCGCCACCAGGGCTCCCAAAAATATCTTTTAAAGAAAAAATGCAAGAAACAAAACGAATATTCCGATTCTTGCAATGTGTCAAAAAATCTGAGCGAGAAACGAGATTCGAACTCGCGACCCCGACCTTGGCAAGGTCGTGCTCTACCAACTGAGCTATTCTCGCATTCCATTTAATCTCGTCGGGGTGGCAGGATTCGAACCTGCGACCCCCTGCTCCCAAAGCAGGTACACTAACCGGACTGTGCTACACCCCGAGACTTATTGCATGTCAATTTAACAGCGGAGAGAGGGGGATTCGAACCCCCGATACCACTTTACATGGTATGCCGGTTTAGCAAACCGGTGGTTTCAGCCACTCACCCATCTCTCCAATGAATTGCCGAATTAAAATAACATGATAACGCTTACGTTATATTCACTACTTTAAAAGATCGTGGCAATCGTCTTTTGAACTGATGCGGATGCAAAAGTAAACCATTGTTTTATATTTGCCAAATATTTACGCATTAAATATTTAATTATAATTTCATTTGTGAGCACTACGCTGATAATAAGAATTTTAAAAAGTGTATTTTCTTGAAATAAATCTATCTACTAACATTTTCGACCCATAGGTGTTTGCTTGCTATACTTATTAAGTGCGTCTTTACGAAATTAATGTACGAATTAAAAATCCAATGATAGCATTCCAATCATTTTGAAACCAACTACTCTAAAGTTCGAAACTATTTGATTATTAACACAAACGGGCTTATAGTTCTTAGTATTTTTTTAGAAACACTACAAACTGAAATTTTTAATTGCAAGCAAACCAGAATCAACACAGATTACATTATGGAACAACAATCAACGAAACGGTCACGATACATTTTACATATTAAATTTCTTCTCTTTGCAGCCTCACTCGTACCAGCATTAGTTACCGGAGTACTGGTTTATCCAGAAAAAATATTCACAATAGACTGGCTACTCATAATTACAGGGTTGTTTTTAGCCCAGGCAGGAGGAGACTACTTGTACTACTATTTCACCAATAACCATACAGATACAGACGATTCGCATACAAAAATATTTGCGGGATGGCGACCATTTTTTGCCGAAAGGTTCAAACGAAAGAAAACACCATTTGTAATAGGCTTGCTGATTTTACATGCAAATGTTTTCATCATCGGATATTTTTCAGCTGTTATTGGATGGAAAATCACCGTTTTTGCAATAATCGGTGGCTTTATTGCATTCTTTTTTACCTATTTTATGCGAAAGGGATTCAAAGAGTTAATTGTTTTTCTGGCTTTTGGCCCACTAAGCATGGCAGGTGCATATTTGGCATTGACCCAACAACTGGCTTTGCTGCCCATACTTATATCCATTCCATTGGGACTGCTAATCACCGTTGTAGCTTACCTTAAAGGAGCCAAAATAAAAATGAGCGCCGATGGTAAGAATATCATCAGTCTGAAATTATGGCTGGTTAAAGGAATGCTGATTGGGGCGTTTGGTTCTTTGGTAATTCTTATTTTTGCAAGAATTCTTCCTGTTCATTCAATTCTCGCTTTCGCAGGAATTATACCGGCCATATTGCTTTACAAGAAAATAAAAAACGACACTACTACTGTGCCCGTATACCTTTCCGCTACCATCCAAAGCATTCTAACAATGGTGATAGTTGGTTTTGGAATTATGGCAGGCTGGATTCTCCAATTCCATTTCCCGGTTTCAATGTAAGAGGGATCAATAAGAAACATAAATCAAGCACCCAACACACCTATGTGCCTATAATTTTAGCTTTTACGAATGTGCATAAAAGAATAATTCTAAATATAATAATTATGAAAAATATTTTACACTGGACAAACATGTGGATGAAAGCAGCCAGGGCTCCCTTCCTGACTGTTAGTTTCATTCCGGCAATACTGGGCGGAGCCATTGCCTGGAAAGATGGCAGTTTTGACTGGACTATTTGGTTGCTAACTACTATTGGAATTGTTTTAGCCCATTCGGCAGCCGATTTTATTGATGATTATTTTGATTATAAAAACGGAAATCTGGGGAACAAAGAGCAACAATTCCACGATAGCCCACTCATTCGCAAGGAAATAACTCCGCGGCAAGTCTTATATGCCACCTTTATATGTTTAATTCCAGCAATTGGAATAGGCGTATACCTGTTTACTTTAGTGGGCTGGCCGGTGCTATGGTTAACCGCAGTGGGGACATTTATTGTTTTTTTCTATACTTCTCCTCCCTTCCGGCTCAACTACAGAGGTTTGGGCGAAACAGCACTATTCATTGCATTCGGCCCCATGATCGTTTTTGGCGTTTATTACGTACTCAGTAATCAATTTAGCTGGGAACCAATTTTAGTCTCGATACCCATTGGGATTTTTACAATGAATGTAGGTTTAGTTAGCAATACGTTTGATTATGATGATGATGTAAAATCGAAAAAGTATACGTTTCCGGTACGATTCGGACGGCCAAACGCCGTAAAAGTACTCAACATAGGCACTGCCATTGCCTTTTTACTGGTTATTGTAAGTGCTTTGGCAGGATTAATCAGTTTCTTTTCACTCAGTATACTAATTCTGATTTACATGGCAGTGGTTATATTGAACAACACCAAAAAATTCAAAGAACCAGACCGATACACAAAAACCATGGGAACGGCAATAGCTCTAACATCACTAACCGGATTACTTCTAACGTTAGGCTATATTGGAGAAATTTTATTGGCGTTATAGGTGAGTAAAAAAACTTTATTGGAACAGAACCAGTGCTCTGTGCAGGCATTATTTATACAGATTCATCAGATAATTGTAACCAATTTAAAAATCTTACGTTTTGTAGTATCAGGAAAAAAACATACATTGATCTGTTGAAATTAATATTAGATGCTAGGCTTCGTCTGTTAAGAAAGTGCAACGAAGCTGAAAGAATATACAAAAGCAAGTGTTATTTCATCTAATTTAAATCCTTACTGAGTGAAGAAGTTACCACCTTACCATATCAGGGTTCTGAGAAGAGGAACAGTAATTGCGCTGTTCATTGTTGTTTCTTTTATTTTTGTTTTCAACAATAGTAAAAAAGATGCTGGGCAAAAAGTAGAAAACAATGTATTGGAACGAATTATTGAGCGCGATACGCTCATTGCACTAACGAATTACAATTCCATTAGTTACTTCAGTTATCGTGGTAAACCAATGGGGTTTCAGTACGACATGCTCACACTTTTCGCAAATTACCTGGGAGTAGAACTTAAAATTGTTGTCAATAACGATATTGATGCAGCCTTTAAATTGCTCAATTCGCACCAATGCGACGTTTTAGCAATGAATTTAGCCGTAACAAAAGACCGCGCGTCGAAAGTTACTTTCTCGGCAGCCTATGGACAAACACGACAGGTGCTTATTCAGAAACAACCAGTGGGTTATGAAAAAATGACAAAGAAAGAACGCGAGACTTACCTTATTACCAATCAGTTAGATTTGGCTAATAAGAAAATTCACGTTCAAAAAAAATCTTCATTTGCCAATAGGCTAAAAAATCTGAGCGATGAAATAGGAGCGGATATAACTATTGTAGAAGTAGAAAACTACGATGTAGAACAGCTTATTAGCCTGGTCGCCAAAGGGGAGATAAGCTTTACTGTAGCCGACGAAAATGTGGCAAAATTAAACCAAACCTACCATCCGAACATCGATATAAGCACACCAATTAGCTTTCCACAACGGTTAGCCTGGGCTGTAGCCAATGATGCAGATGAATTTCTATCGACGCTCAACTCGTGGATATACACGTTTAAAAATGGTTACATGTACACCATGCTCCACAATAAGTACTTTCGAAGTAAGAAGGCATCTAACCGCTACAAAAGTCAATATTTATCCATTGGTGGCGGAAAGATATCGCCATACGACGAATCCATTAAAAAATTCAGCCAAATACCAGATTATGATTGGCGCTTAATTGCATCGATGATGTATCAGGAATCGCGTTTCAATCCACGTGCCGTAAGTTGGGCCGGCGCATTCGGAGTAATGCAGCTGATGCCGGGCACGGCAAACAATTTTGGCGTAAACCGTGCTTCGAGCCCTGAAATGCACATTCGGGCAGGCTGCCAGTTTTTAAAATATTTAGATGATCGGTTCAAAGAAGAACTGCCCGACAAAAATGAGCGAATGAAATTTGTGTTGGCATCGTACAATGCCGGACGAGGGCACGTTATTGATGCTCGTCGACTGGCGGAGAAATACGGACGAAACCCCAATGTATGGGATACGCAAGTAGACAGTATGCTTCTATGGAAATCGGATCCAAAATACTACCTCGATCCGGTTGTAAGACACGGATATTGCCGCGGACAAGAACCTTTTGATTATGTAAAAGAGGTGACAAGCCGTTTTGAGCATTATAAAAATGTAATCTCCGAATCGAGTATTTAGTATCTGTAAGAAAATTCGAATTTTTCATAAGTTTACTTATATCCATTAATAACCGGTATTCACATCTTAGTAAACTCATTTATTGATTCATTCTCATCTATGAACGATTACAAAAAAGAAGCTGCAAAAATTCTGCGTATCATATTCACAAACGCCAACGGCGACAGCGCCAGTACCATACGCAAATATCAAGGTACTTCCTTACCGGGATTCGGCATCATGCTACCTCGCTTAAAAGAAATAGCTTCGGAATACGCATCATCTAACGATTTATGTTTTGAATTAATTGAAAAAAACACACGAGAGGCTCGAATTATAGCAATTTTGGTAAGTGAACCGTTGGAATTGACATCATCACAAATTAAAAGAATTGAAGGGAACGCGTGTACAGAGGAGCTGCGCAATTACATGGCTCGTTTCATTTTGGCGCCAATTATTACAGAAAATGGGCTGCAAAAGTTAAACAACGTAGTTTCTACCCCACTCCTATTGAAAGCCACTGTTCAGGCTTACAGAATGTACAAAACAATGCCGCCATATTCCACTTGCTGCCAACTACTGGAACAGCATATAAGAAAAAATTGCAGACCGATGGCAGACGCACAACATTTGGCTGAAGCCACTTATTTTTTTTACAAAGGAAATTCTTCGCAATTTGAGGAATGGCTGGAAACTATTCCGGAAAGAAACACACCCTTAGCGCATACAATTGATCAATGGATTACGGATTTTTCATATCAAGATTTTTGATTACTTCGTTAATAAGGCGAACCAAAATTTTCTCCGCTTTCCCGGCTGTTTCAATTATTTCTTGAAGAGTTACCGGCTGTAGAGTTTCCGGATTACACTCATCGGTTAGTACGCTAACAGCAGCGCACTGCAAGCCAATGTGCTTTGCTACAGCAACTTCGGGTTGCGTGCTCATTCCAACAGCATCGGCACCCAATTTTCGCAACATGGCATATTCTACGCGTGTTTCGAGCATGGGTCCCTGCATAGCGGCGTAGACTCCTTTTTGTAAAGAGATATTCAATTTCTGTGCTGCCTTCGTAAACACCGATTGCAATTCAACCGAATATGGCTCATTCATATCGGGGAACCGCGGCCCCCACTCCTCCTGATTTTTTCCTATCAGAGGATTATTAAATAAAAAGTTGATGTGATCATTAATCAGCATGAGGCTGCCCTTTTGAAACTCCGGATTCAGTGCGCCGGCAGCATTGGAAATGAGCAAGCAAGAAATACCAATTGCTTTGAGTACCCGGACAGGCCATGCAACCTGCTGCATGGAGTAGCCTTCGTAGTAGTGAAACCGACCTTGCATGGCAACTACAGATTTGCCCTGCAATTGGCCGAAGATTAACTTTCCGCTATGCGACTCAACGGTAGAAACAGGAAAATGAGGAATTTCATCGTAATTTATGGTATGATGCACATCAATTTGTTCGGCCACAGCGCTAAGTCCGGTTCCCAGAATAATTCCAATACCTGGCTTGTAATCACCAATAATCTGTCTGATATAAGAAACGGTAGTACGAAGTTCTTTTGGGGAATAATGATTATCGAATTGATCCATTTGACTATTATATTTATATAATTACTGGTTTTGCACCAATTTATCACATTGTTTTCTTCATTTGAGCCATCGCGAAGCCCGACAAAGTCAAAATCATGTGCTTCCTATTGGAGCTGGGACAAAACTATTGATTTTCCGCCAATTGATTAAAGATTAGACGCAAAAACGGATATTCATATATTTTTTTATTGATCATGCATTGGTTTACTCGCTTAGTAAATCGTCGTTCTTCATTCATCCCGATCCCAAAAAGCTGTGAAGAAAATCGATGTGACCCCATTCGAAACGAAGCAGTCAAATTGATTTTTAGCCAACTTGCTACTTTTGTTGTAAATTACCAACATAATCAAATAACTTTTTTTTTAATTTGATTTCAGAGAATTTGCCATAGCTTTAAACAGAAAACAAGTTGTAAATGAATAAGCAAAAAAACCTGTAAACAAGACCAATTGTATTAACGAAATGTGAAGAGAGCTATTTTTGTAGTATTTGTCACAAAAATTTAACATTTTTGCGCTTCAATAACACAACATAATTTAATCGTCAAGTCTATGAAA
>JAQICA010000170.1 GCA_027858775.1 Salinivirgaceae bacterium
GTTGAAAGCCTTTATTATTCCAATAACAACTTTACTCTCATATAATCCAATCATGGAGAAAGAATTGTTTCCTTCTTTCATGTTTTCTAAAAATAGATGATTAGTTTTGAGTCAAACTAATACAGAGTTTCCTCTCACTCCCTATAGCCACATCATTAAAAGATCTACCATTCCCTCTCCACCTTCCCGCCGATAAGCGAATGTTTTATGTTTGCTTAATCGTAACCGTTAAAAAAAGGTCGGGTGTTTGGTAATGATGATTCAAATATAACAAAATTTAGAAAAGGACGATTGCAGGCACGGGAATTTTTCATCGGAAACCGTCGGTGTCGCTTTTTGATTGGAGTCTTTACGGCTGAAATTAAAACACGTCGTTGTGGCTCGAAGCGACGCCGACGGTAGGTACAAAAATCCGCAGACAAAAAAATTACGCTGTCTTACGGGTTAGCTACTTTTATCATGACATCCTCTCCGGCAAGTTTTCTTAACTCCTTCATTCTCAAATTTTTGTTTAAAGATATATGCAAGCAAATTAAACAAAACACAGAAATAGCTGTTCGAAAGATTAAAATTTAACATCCACAACAGTGCAAAAAATAGAAACCGATAGCAATACGCGCGATAAGCAATTCGGGCAACGCGTTGAAATAATGAAGAAAATGGTGGCCGACCTCAACCTCCGGTTAGCTGAATTGCCCGGGGGCGGACGCGAAAAGGCAGTGGCTAAACATCGGCAACGCGGCAAATTAACTGCCAGGGAACGAATAGAGCTGCTGCTGGATGCCGGAACACCCTTTTTGGAGTTATCGGCATTGGCTGCCTACGGACAATACGACAATCAGTTTCCATCGGCCGGAATTGTTACCGGAATTGGCGTGATACATGACCGGGAAGTGATTATTGTAGCAAACGATGCAACCGTGAAAGGCGGTACTTATGTGCATGAAACCATTAAAAAACACCTTCGGGCGCAGGAAATTGCCATGCAAAACCATTTGCCATGCATATATTTGGTCGACAGCGGTGGCATATTTTTACCCGAACAAGCACGCGTATTTCCCGACAAGGAAGATTTTGGTCGAATTTTTTACAATCAGGCACAATTGTCGGCACAAGGAATTCCACAAATTGCCGTAGTTATGGGATCGTGCACAGCCGGCGGAGCGTACGTGCCCGCCATGAGCGACGAAACCATTATTGTGCGCAACCAGGGAACTATTTTTATTGGCGGCCCGCCACTTGTAAAAGCAGCTACCGGTGAAGAAGTGTCAGCAGAAGAACTGGGTGGAGGCCACGTACACACACACATTTCGGGTGTTGCCGATCATTTGGCAGAAAACGATGAACACGCCTTAGAGCTTTGTCGTTCCATTATTGAAACGCTTCCAGAACCCGAGAAAATGTCGCTCGATATTCACTCGTCTGAAGAGCCGGCCCGGCAAATAAAGAATATTTATGGAACACTTCCGGTAAATGAAAAATACAACCCCGAAGTGCGCGAATTAATTGCACACATTGTAGACAATAGCGAGTGGCACGAGTTTAAGTCCGACTACGCTCCCACTATTCGTACAGGTTTTGCGCGGATTATGGGATATCCCGCAGGGATAATTGCCAATAATGGGGTCATTTACGCAGAAACAGCCCGAAAAACCGCTCATTTTATTCAGTTGTGCGAATTTCGGAAAATTCCAATTGTTTTTTTACAGAATATTACCGGATTTATAGTGGGAAAAAAGCACGAGCATGCCGGTATAGCGCGCGATGGCGCTAAAATGATACACGCCGTTGCCAATGCCAATGTGCCTAAATTTACCATAATAACGGGCGGATCGTACGGAGCGGGCAACTATGCAATGGCCGGCAGAGCCTTCAATCCACACTTTTTGTGGATGTATCCGAATGCCAAAATTGGTGTGATGGGCGGCAAACAGGCTGCCGAAGTTCTTACCTCCATTCAAACAGCAACGGCAAACAAAAACGGACAAAGCACCGACGAAAAAAATTCTAAAGCCACATTCGATAAAATCAGGGATCAATATGAACATGAGAGTAGTGCATTTTATAGCACTTCGCGTTTGTGGGACGATGGAATTATAGATCCGGCAGACACACGTCGATATTTGGCCATGGGAATTGCTGTATCGAGAAACAGACTGTGGAACGAACCCAAACATGGAGTTTTTCGCATGTAAAAAGAGAAGAAATGAATAACACGACGCTAAAAATTGAAGACCGCGACGGTTACACCGAAATTTGGCTCAACCGCCCTGAGGTTAGAAATGCATTTAACGACCGTATGCTCGATGAATTAATTCATGTTTTTGATGGGTTGCAAACCAACGCCACAAACAAACTAATTGTTCTGCGTGGCGAAGGACGAGTATTTAGTGCCGGCGCCGACCTGAACTGGATGGCCGAGGCAATACACAAAAATGAACAGGAAAACATTAGCGAAAGCAAAAAGCTGCACCGGTGTTTTAAAAAATTTGAGCAACTTCCGGCGCTTACCGTTGCCTTTGTGCATGGCAAGGCCATTGGCGGTGCTTTGGGACTTGCGGCTGCGGCCGATTTTGTGTGGGTTACACCTGATGTTTCGGTAAAATTCAGCGAGGTGCAATTGGGACTGGTTCCGGCCACCATAGCGCCATTTATTATGAATCGTGTTGGGGCATTACAGTCGCGCCAATGGATGTTAACTGCAAAATTAATTGATGCTCAAGAACTTGCGGATTCCGGATTTGCCGATGAAATAATCGAAATGCAAAATATTGATTCAAAAATTCAGGAAACGCTCATCATGCTACAGCATAACAGTCTAACAGCCATGAGGGTAACAAAAAAACTATTGGCCGATTTAATTGGGCGAAACAATACCGAAAGTGAAGAAAACCTTACTGCACGGGTAATTGCTAAAGCCCGAACATCGGAAGAAGCGCGTGAACGAATGAGCAAATTCCTGCAAAAAAAGAACAAACAATGATACAAAAACTACTTATTGCAAACCGGGGCGAAATAGCACGGCGCATCATACGCACAGCACATCGCATGGGCATAGAAACTGTGGCTTTATGCACCCGGGCCGAACTGTACGCACCGCATGTGCAAGAAGCCGGTGAATACGTGGTTTTTGACTCCGACAACCTGCAAGAAACCTTCCTGAATGCCGAAAAAATTATCGCCGTATGCCATCAGGTTCAGGCCGATGCCATCCACCCGGGATATGGTTTCCTTTCGGAAAATGCCGAATTTGCCCAAAAAGTTATTGATGCAAATATAGTTTTCGTGGGTCCTTCCCCCCACTCCATTGCAGCCATGGGCAACAAACTAAATGCAGCAAAAACAGCCAACGTTGCCGGCGTTCCGGTGCAAAAAATATTCCGGGGAACGACCAAAGAACTGGCCGGTTTGGCCGAAACATTAACCTACCCGGTTATTTTAAAAGCTGCTTCGGGCGGCGGTGGAAAAGGAATGCAAAAGGTAAAAAACAGTACCGACTACCTAACCGCACTTAGTCAAACTGCTCGCGAGGCGCAATCGTATTTCAGAAATAGCGAAATATATGTTGAACAATATCTGGAGAATGCACGACACATTGAAGTCCAGATTTTTGGCGATGGCACTGGTCATGTAATTCATTTGGGCGAGCGCGATTGTACTTTGCAGCGTCGTCATCAAAAAATAATTGAAGAAGCCCCCGCGACCATACTAACCGATGAACAACGAAAAAAAGTAACTGAATATGCCATTTTGCTCGGCAAAAAAATGAACTATAAAAGTGCCGGCACGGTAGAATTCCTGCTCGACCAAAACGGCCAATTTCATTTTCTGGAAATGAATACCCGAATACAAGTTGAACATCCGGTAACAGAAGCCATAACGAATGTGGATATTGTGCAACTCCAATTGGCCATAGCTGGCGGCGCACCGCTCACATTGCAGCAAAATGAGGTTGCATTCGATGGGCACGCCATTGAAATACGCCTGTACGCAGAAAAACCTGCTCAAAACTTTTTGCCCGACGCGGGACCAATACACTACTTGCAGTTCCCCCGTTTTGATGGATTAAGAGTAGAAAGCAGTATTGAGAAAACCGGATTTGCACACCCGAACTACGATCCCATGTTGGCAAAACTAATTGTTAAAGGGACGAACCGAATCGAAGCCATTCAAAAAATAACTAAAACACTTAAAAACACCTACTTAGCCGGAGTACAAAACAATATTGCACACCTTACGCAAATTGTCCAAAGCAACTTTTTTATCGACAACAACTTTACGACCACCACTATTGAAACCAAAAACAGATATGAAACGCCCAAACCAAATGAGAGCCACTTCATTGCCACTATGCTGCTGATATCGGCATCTTCCAATACACACACGGAACAGGCATGGAACACAGGCTATTACAGGCAGGTTAAACCTGAAATAATGCTGCAATGCAACAATATTAATCAAAAAGTAAGAATCAGAAAGCACGAACAAAGTGCGAACATAACCATGGGAAACCAATCGTACGAAGTGAAAATAAACGACTTATCGGCACACCAGATATCATTCTCATTTTCAAGGAAACCCTATCGTTTTCATTTTCACAAAAACAAAAATTCCGTATGGTTATTCGATAATGGGCAAACATATCGTATCAACCAATTGTTACCCCGGTCGAACAAGCAAACTACTTCCCACACTGAGGGCAAACAAAGCGAATTGGTTTCGCCCATGTTTGGTAAGATATTAAAAATTGCGACCTTCAGCGGAGCACACGTTAAGGCTGGAGATACCTTACTTATTATTGAATCGATGAAAATGGAAAATCATCTTCAGGCCACCGGTTATGGAAAAGTAAAAACAATATTCATAAACGAAGGAGAACAAATTTCGGATAACCAATTATTGATAAAATTTGAATAAAATGCATTTACTATGATGATAACTCCTTTTACAACAGAAAAGCACGAAGCACTACGGCAACATGTTCGCATGTTTGCCGAAACAGAAATACGACCAATAGCTCACAAACTCGATAAAGAAGAACGTTTTTCACCGGAACTCACTAAAAAAATGGGTGAAGCAGGATTTTTCGGGCAGTACCTCCCTGAAAAGTATGGCGGACAAGGATTAGACTATTTATCGCTGGTAATTACGGTTGAAGAAATTGCCCGCGTAGACGGATCGCAAGCCTCCACCGTAGCATCGCACAACTCGTTGGGTATTGGCCCTATTTATTATTTTGGCACCGAAGAACAAAAGCAGCAGTTTTTGCCTCCGCTAACCAAAGGCGATAAGCTGTGGGCTTTTGCCCTTACCGAAACCAATGCAGGCAGCGATAGTCGCGGCACAGAAACACGAGCCAATCTGGAAAGCAACCAATGGGTAATTAATGGTTCAAAAATATTTATCAGCAATGCCGGAGGGCCATTGGCTGCCGGAGCCACTGTTCAAGCGATCACAAAAGAGGAAAATGGAAAAAATGAATTGTCCATTATTCTTATCAATACCAACGAACCGGGCTTTGAGCGGGAACGCATCGCAAATAAAATGATGTGGCGCTCTGCCGACACCGGGAAACTTAAATTTACAAACGTAACCGTTCCCGAAAAAAACCTATTGGGAGAACGCGGCAAAGGCAGTAAAATGATGCTTCAAACCCTCGACTCGGGTCGACTTACAATTGGTGCTATGGGTTTGGGACTTGCACAGGGAGCATACGAAATGGCCATGGACTATGCCCACAAACGAGAGCAATTTGGTCAGCCAATTGCCAATTTTCAGGTTATCGCTTTTAAACTGGCCGACATGGCTACAAAAATTGAATTGGCACGAAATACACTCTACAACGCCGTTTGGCGAAAAGATAACGGCAAACCGTTTGGCAAAGAAGCTGCCATGGCAAAACTTTATTGCAGCGAAGTGGCCAAAGAAGTAGCCGACGAAGCGGTACAAATCCACGGAGCCTATGGCTTAGTGCAAGATTCCGATATTGAACGATTTTACCGCGATCAGCGAATTTTACAAATTGGCGAGGGAACTTCAGAAATACTAAAACTTGTTATCGGTAGACATATCGGGCTGAAATAGAACCACTTTCGCACATAGGCATTTTAACATGATAGAACAAACCAAAATACGCGGGTTTTCGCAGTTGGAAACCGATGAAAAACGAAAAATCATTGCCCAGGCATGTTTCAATAATCAGCACGAAGCTGATTATTTTAATGAGTTTACGTTGAACGATAAAGCTTTACAGGAAACGTTTGAGCAGTTTAGCGAGAATACACTAACAAATCACCACCTGCCTTTTGGCGTGATTCCCAACGTACGAATCGACGACCGTATTTATCATGTTCCGGCCGTTATTGAAGAAAGCAGCGTAATAGCAGCAGCTGCCAAAGCAGCCTCATTTTGGTTCGACCGTGGCGGCTTTAAAACCATTGATGAGCGATTTGTAAAAAACGGGCAAGTATACTTTTCCTGGAACAATACAGATAAGTGGCTCGAAACCAATAAAAACAAATTATTCTCGTACCTGAAAAATGCAACTTCACATTTAACCGAAAGTATGGAAAAACGTGGAGGCGGCATCACCGGATTCGACATTAAAAAGCTGACCGATAATAATTTGGATGCATACAAACTAACGGTGTATTTCAATACAGCCGATAGTATGGGCGCCAATTTTATTAACACTGTTTTGGAGGAAATTGCAAATGCATTGCCCCTTTTTGCCGAGCAGCACAACATGAACGAGCCCGAAATTATTATGGCTATTTTATCGAACTACACACCGGAAAATAGTGTAACATTAGAGTTGTCGTGCCCGGTAGAAGAACTTACATGGAATAGCACCTTGCCACCAAAACAGTTTGCCGAAAAATTTGTAAAAGCCATGCAAATTGCCCAAAACGATGTAAGCAGAGCCGTAACACACAACAAAGGCATAATGAATGGCACCGATGCAGTTGTTCTAGCCACAGGAAACGACTACAGAGCCACAGAGGCCGCTGTACATGCCTTTGCATCGGAAGGAGGACAATACTCATCGCTTTCGAAGGCCGAAATTTCGGACGGAATTTTCCGAATGCAACTAAAATTACCCATGGCACTTGGCACTGTAGGTGGATTAACAAAAATTCATCCAACTGCTTCTCTGGCACTCAAAATGCTCAACAATCCAACGGCTCCCGAGCTCATGAAAATTGCTGCAGCTGCCGGATTAGCTAATAATTTTGCGGCCGTAGCCGCATTGGTATCAACCGGAATACAACATGGGCACATGAAATTGCACCTAAACAATATTTTAATGTCCGAAAATGCCACACAAGAACAACGCCGGCTGGCCAAAAAGTGGTTTGCCAACCGTACGGTTTCAGTGCAGGCGGTGCGTGCATTCCTACAGAACCATAACGAAATGGCGCAATAGTTTTAACGATAATATTTTGGCATACTCCCGGATTTAGGGCAAAAAGCCATAATTAATCACCGTTCATTCAAGCGGTTTTATTATCTTTAATAAAAAAAAGAACTATGACACAGCAATTCAGATCAAACGGTAAATTGATGCTAACCGGCGAATATATGGCCTTGCACGGAGCAACCACCTTTGCTGTACCCCTCAAATTTGGTCAGGAATTAACAATTGAACCCGTTGCTCACCCGCTTATTTATTGGCGAACGCTATTTAATGGAAAAATTATCTTTCATACTATTTTCGATACTGATGAGTTCTCAATTCTGGAATCAGCAGATAGTGAGAAAAGTGAATGGATACAGAGTGTATTTTTGGCTATCAGAGAAATTAACTCTAAGTTTTTATTAAACCACGGTGCAGAAGTTACTTCAACGATCGATTTACCCATGAATTACGGATGGGGAAGCAGCTCTTCACTCATTGTCAATTTATGCAAATGGGCTAATGTGGATCCATTTGCTATAAATGCTAAGGTAGGTGGTGGTTCGGGGTACGATATTGCCTGTGCTCAAGCAGATAAACCACTCCTTTACACCAACAATAATAATAACCCGGACACGAAAATTATTGAATATCAGCCATCGTTTGAACGAAATATGTGGTTCATTTTTCAGGAAAATAAAATGAATACAGCAGAAGCCATTCGTGGTTTTCGGCAACGCAAAATAGACCCCAACGATATTGATCGCATTAGCCGCATCAGCGAAAGCTGGATAAATGCAGGCTCAATTGAAGAAATTTTGGAGCTGATGAAAGAGCATGAAACAATTTTAAGTCGCATACTTGATAAACCCCCAATACAAAAACAATTTCCCGATTTTAACGGTCAGCTCAAATCGCTAGGTGCCTGGGGCGGCGATTTCATGCTTGCAGTAAGCGAAATGAGTGGTGCCGAAATTATTGAATATTTTGCGGAGAAAGAAAGACCTACAATGTTTAACTGGACAGAAATTGTAAAGAATGAACCCCTTATTTAACTTTACCCATACGGACACAGACAAGGGTACACTCGAATGGCGAAGCCCGTCAAATATTGCACTTATAAAATACTGGGGGAAACACGGTGAGCAAAAGCCCATTAACCCATCGGTAAGCATGACGCTCAAATATGCATTTACACAAACCGAAATCCATTGGTCGCCCAAATCGTCGCCATCTGCCGCCGATTTTGAGTTTTTTCTGTCGCAACAAAAAGTGGGAGAAAAATTTGAGAAGCGTGTTGGTCAGCTAATCAAAATTATTGCTGCCGAATATCCCAAAATAAATGAAAAACTCTTAACAATTAACAGTATTAACACATTCCCACACTCAACAGGCATTGCTTCCTCTGCCAGTGGGTTAAGTGCGCTTGCGTTGGCACTGATGAGTTTGGGAAAGAGGCTACACGGGCAAGACCTTTCTTACGATGCATTTTTACAAAAAGCCTCCTATTACGCCAGACTGGGCTCGGGGAGTGCATGCCGTTCGGTTTATGCGCCGTACGCCATTTGGGGCGCCGGAGCTACAGCCAACAGCACAAACGAATTTGCAATCCCATTTACACCACACAACGATTTTCTGAAAATACACGATAGTATTCTCATTTTTAGCAAAACACCGAAAACCGTATCGAGCTCTGCCGGACACGAATTGATGAACAACCATGCCTATAAGCAAGGGCGTATAGCTCAAGCAAATGAGAACACACAAAATATGCTTGAAGCGCTAAAATCTGGCGATTTTGAAAAATGGCAACACATAACAGAAAATGAAGCGTTGGCATTACACGGACTAATGCTATCGTCGGTAAGTCCGGTTCTTCAGCTTCTCCCCGACTCTATTCAATTTTTAACCGATTTTATGGCTTTTCGCAAAGGCAAAGGACTTAAAGCGGCATTTACAATCGATGCCGGACCGAACATTCACATACTGTATGCACCTGAACATTACGAAGAAGTGCGTGCTTTTATAAGCAACTGGATTACAGAACGCCGCAGACCCATTGACGTAATTGATGATGAAACCGGGAAAGGTGCAAAAGAACTGTTTTAATGCTATGCAACAAATTGACGAATCGACAATAAAAACCCGATATTATGCCAAGTTAATGCTGTTTGGCGAATATAGCATAATATACAACTCAAAGGCACTAACCGTTCCCTTTAAGCACTTTAGCGGTGAGTTAAGCATTTTGGACGATAATAAATACACAGTTACTGAATATGCTAAAAATTCTAACGCACAACTCCAACTCTATGCTCAGCATTTACATAAAAAGGCTATAAATAACGCATTTAACTTTTCTATTGATACTCAACAATTAATTGATGATACAGAAAGGGGGCTCTATTTTGAGTCGACTATACCACAAGGCTATGGAGCCGGAAGTTCGGGAGCGCTTATTGCGGCCATATACAACAAATACGTACTCAAATCTGCCGATAAGACGGGCGATTTGCGAAAAAGGCTCGCGGCAATGGAAAATTTCTTTCACGGCCAATCGTCCGGTATCGACCCGCTGGTATCGTTTGTAAACAAAGCCTTACTTGTTGAAGGCGACAACCTGCAAGTGGTGCAAAAACCCAACTTTTCGCCTACCAATAAAGAAGGACTTTTTTTAATTGATACCCAACAAACCAGCAAAACGGAACCTTTAGTGCGCCATTTTATGCATCAAACAAAAAACAAATTGATCGACCATCATTTTTTGCAAAAGCTTAACAACTCTGTTATTGACAGCTTACTAAACACTGACTATCAGCAGTTTTGGAATCTTCTTCCAAAACTTTCCGAGTGGCAATTAAACTCTATGCAGCGAATGATTCCCGAAAAAATAGTCACGCACTGGAAAAAAGGAATAGAACAAGAAGTTTGCTTTATGAAGCTATGCGGATCAGGCGGTGGTGGCTATATGCTGGCTTTTGCCCCCAATTATGAACGAGCACGGGATTTTTTTAATTACGCAAACTTAACCATTATACCCGTTCAAACGCCAAGTGACGGCTCATAACGACTCAACAAAGATCATAATAAGATGATCAAGTCTCGCATTCCATTTATAATTTAGTACAAAAACAGATATTTAAAGTAAATAAAATTTGTAACTTTACGCTTTGCAGATGTTTTATGCATAATACAGTATGATTTAGAGCGCTCCTCAACACAATAAAAACGAAA
>JAQICA010000277.1 GCA_027858775.1 Salinivirgaceae bacterium
CTATCGTAAGCACTTTCGCTCCCTTTATAATATGCTTCGTCGGCATTTCGACTATCAATTGTATTGTAAGCTGTTACAATGTATTCTTGATTTGCATCTTTTTCCTTATAGGATTTTACTACAGTCATCATTTCTTCATCGAACTCCATCGTAATTGCAGTGTTTGTTCCGTAAAAGAAAAAAGTAATATCACTGGTTTTTAAATGGTTTGTAAAGGTATACTCTCTGTCAAAATAATCTTGAATGTACATTTTACTCTTTAGAGAACTGTGACCGTTATAAATGTAATAATTTTTATATTCTAAATCTCTTGATTCGAAGTTTATTGAAGAATAACGTTTGTTATTATTGTATTTGAATTCAACAAGACCATAGAGGCTTCCTCCACCGTATACTTCTGTGCTTATAAGATCAGATCCTGAATATAAAAATTCCGTTTTCCAAAAATCTCTTTCCTCTCTAATTATTTGGTTGTCCGTATTGTACTCGTATGTAGCTGTAGTTTCTTCATTTGTTTCCTTAAATAACCAACGGAAATAAATATATAATGAATTAATTTCGGAAAGGGGGGCTTTAGGTGCAATGTTGTTTTCCTTTTTATAAGCGCCTGTGGTGATGTTTATTGTTGTTTTTCTGTTTATCCTGTAGTTTTCGTCATATTCGAATTTTACAGTGTCTATGTCTGTTTCTGTTTCTGCGTGAGGCCCAAACGTGCTGATACGCGATGTTTTTTGGATCATCATTGTAATATAACCATTGATATCGTAGTCATAATCGATTGTCATGTTGCCGGATTGTAAATATGGATTGTTCGCCAGTCTTGTGGAGGAGGTGATTATGCCTTCGTTGGTGTACTCATGTGTAAATGTGAATATTTTTTTACCGAAATTATCAAAATTATCGATGTTTTGGTACGAATAAATGGCTTTGCCTGCTTCAATATCATGCGAAACGGATGTTTTGTACGGGTATAAAAAGCTGAAAATTTGCTCATAAGAATGGATGAAATTTGTCATATTAAATGCTGAATTTTCATCAATCGGGTAGGTGATATCTTCCGGTGCATTGCTTGGAGCAATGTTTTCATCCTTTTTGCAATTTGTGAAAAAAATTTGCGAAGCGATAGCTAATAGCGCTAATAGAAAAGTGGATTTGTTCATTTGTATTTATTTAAGTGCGCAAATTTAATGATTAAAATGGAATATTTGTCACTGGTTTTCTGGTTTCAAGCTTTGTTTTTCTGAAAATTGTTTCAATAGAAATATTATGAGTTTTAGGGCTATGCCTGACATAACACCAGGTCACCTTCTGCTCAATAAGGGTTTTCTTTTTGGACGTTTTTAACCGACTTTGAATGTTTTAATCTGGATTGGCCATTGGGTTTTAGCGCTAACTCGTTTTATTTCTGTTAGTTTTGGGTAGTTTATTTTGTCGGGTGTGTCACGTGAAGTTTGATAATCGGGGAGCAACCCGGTAAATATGCAGATAAAATGAATATTTCGGCGTTTGAAACGAAAAATCAATGAATTGTTGCACCAACCAATTCGAAAATATGCAAACCCCTTGTTGTGCAAATTTTTGTTAATTTCGCATCAAACCTAAAGCTATTGAGAAAAATTAAATGAATAGATCAATGAAAAAAATTGCATTAGTTACAGGCGCTACCGCCGGAATTGGACAAGAAACCGCCGGGCAACTTGCTGCCACAGGCTACAACGTAATTATTACCGGTCGGCGGAAAGAACGGCTCGAACAGCAAGCGGCCACCATTCATGAACAATCGGGAGCCGAAGTGTACACTCTTCATTTCGATATTCGAAACCGTGAAGAGGTTACTTTTGCTTTTCAGTCATTACCAGAAAAGTGGCGCAAGATCGATCTATTGGTAAATAACGCTGGTTTGGCTGCCGGATTGAGCCATATTCAGGAAGGAAGCATCGATGATTGGGATCAAATGATTGATACCAACGTGAAAGGGTTGCTTTACATTTCACGCCTTATCATGCCCATGATGATTGAAAATGGCCAGGGCCATATTATTAATGTTAGTTCCATTGCCGGAAAAGAGGTGTATGAAAAAGGCAATGTTTATTGTGCGTCGAAACATGCTGTAGAAGCCATTACGAAAGGAATGCGAGTGGATATGCTGCCATATGGAATTCGTGTGAGTTCGGTGAGTCCCGGTATGGTTGAAACAGAGTTTTCGCTGGTACGCTTCAAAGGCGATAATCAAAAAGCCGATGGTGTTTATGAAGGATTAAATCCGCTAACGGCAGCCGATATAGCCGAAACCATTGTGTGGGTGGCTTCACGTCCTGCGCATGTTAATATCAACGATGTTTTAATTATGCCTACAGCCCAGGCAAATAGCTCGAATACCGTGCGTAAAGGCTAATGTTATGTCAGGTATAAACTGACAGGCCAGGTATTTATTTTTTTCATTTTTAACATTCATAAAATGAAAAGATCCACGCCTGGTCTGTCAAAGCAAGCCTTCCTTGATGCTAGTCTTCAAGCAAATCCTCTACAATAGCTACGCCGGTTTCAACGGCGCACTTGCACGCTGAGTGTGGCCGAACGCCCTGCTTTTTTGCATGTTGAATAATCATAGGACAATCAATTGTATGCTGTGCTGCTTCAAAACGCTTCAAAAACTCATCGGCCAAAAGGCGAATATTAGCATTCTTGTGCATCAGGTTTTCGTACTGCCTGCCTTCGTATAACCCAAGGGTCATAAGCGCTCCTGTTGCTACTCCACAAACCGATTTTGCTTCGCCCATACCGCCGCCAAATGCGCCGGCAATATTTGTGGCAGTATTTTGGTCAAGCTTAGTGAAGTCTGCCAAACCCAGTATTATGGATTGTGCGCATGAGTACCCTTCATCGAAGTACGTGCCGGCCAATCGGGCTCTTTCCGATTTAGTTGGTTTGTTTTCCATTGAATTTTTCATGAACCTGTTCAATATATTTTGTAGCTACGGGCGCACTATATGATTTTATGGCGTCAATTATTTCTTCAGCACCCGATGCGCCTACAAGTGTATTTCGGTGTACCTCATCTACAAAGCCATTCATAATCATGGTATCGCGATGGGCAAGTAAATTGTCGTAAAATCCGTTAATATTGGCCAATATTAATGGTTTGCGATGCAAGCCCAACTGCGATGCAGTAATAACTTCAAAGAGTTCTTCAAGTGTGCCGTATCCTCCTGGTAGCGCTACAAATGCATCGGCATGA
This sequence comes from Salinivirgaceae bacterium, assembly GCA_027858775.1. GTDB lineage: Bacteria > Bacteroidota > Bacteroidia > Bacteroidales > Salinivirgaceae > Salinivirga. Next base: position 3,239 of record JAQICA010000277.1, read on the forward strand.
TCTGCCATAAGTATTTTTCGTTCCTGCATTGTGTCCACATAAATAGTTTCATTCAGGTTGGGCTGTACCAGATGTTTTTCGGCCAAAAAGTGTGGAATTACGCCTATGGCATGTCCACCCTCCTCCATAAATGCTTCGGCTAGCATTTTCATTAATCCTACATTGGCACCGCCGTACACCAGTCCCATTTGGTGTTGTGCTAATAATTTCCCAAGTGCTACAGCCTGTTGGCCAAAAGCTTCATGATTACCCGAATGAGATCCGCAAAAAACACATACTCGCATAATTATTTTATTTTAGATTTTTCATTAGGCAGCATAAACGTAAATGGAATAGCCAGCGCTGCCATTATGGTTGCATAAAAGAACGTATCGTTAATTCCCTGCCAGTCAGAAAAGCCACCAATGAGTAATGCCGCAAGTGAACCGCCAGCAAAACTTACGGTCATATACAAACTATTCATAAAGGCATGGTTTGTTTTGCTTGCATTCAGCACCAAAGCCATAAATACCGGACCCGAAGCAAAAATCATAAATCCGACTAAAATTAGAAATCCCGTTTGCAGCCATCCGGTTGTGGAAATGAATCCGTACATGAAGAGTGGCGACAGAATAGTGGTTATGACAATAATTTTTTTCCTTCCGATATAGTCAGAAAGTGTCCCTGATAAAAATGTACCCACAGCTCCGGCACCTTGCACAATAGTTAATCCCAAGCCCGCAAGAAAAAGTGTACGGCCGTTTTCGGTAAGGTAAATGGGCAAGAATGTCGACAACGAGGTTTTAATCATAGCTCGAAACATCATAATAAAAAATATGATGGTTAAAAGTCTCATGTGTGCTTTAAATGTGATGCTGATATCTTTAATGTCCGGCGATTTTTTTATTTTATCTGAAACCATGATGGTTTTCAATTGCGTATGCAAAAACAGTGAGGCTGCAATACCAATAAACATTAAAACCCATGTGCCCTCGAATGTTAGCAACGAAATGGCTCCCAGTATTACCATGGGACCCGATGTGCGTGCCAACTCTCCGGCAAGCATATACATGCTGGTGGCAAACCCTAACCGATGTGTGGTGATTTGTTTCAGCATTACAGGTGCTGGCACGTGGTAAAGCGCCGACGCTGTTCCCATAATAACTAAAATGGCTACCAGGGTCCAAAAACCGGGAACTATACCGAGTAAGCTCATTGTAATAGCCGTAATGGCCGGACTCCAAATTACGAAGTAGCGAAGCGCCACGCGCTCGGCCAGTATACCAATGAAAGGCATGAAAAATGAGGGCGAGCGCTGAATAACCTGTAATAAACCAACACTTGTATACGATAGTCCAAATTTTTCGATAAGCAGGGGAAGTACCGGAGCAAAAAATGCCGAATACACATCATGTATATAGTGCGATGCAGCTATGGTAAATATTCGTTTCCTTTTGCGCTTTAGCAAGCTCATTCCCTATTTGTTAAAGTTGGTTGAAATCATTTTTGCTTGATGCCAGGCTGTGGGTTTGGGGCGAAAAAAGAGAAACTAACCTTTCCATATTTCCGAACTTCAATAAAACCCGGTACGCGTTGGAAGGACTCGCTATCGCTGTGTTCAAAAATCAGTACGCCCTCTTTTAGTATACCTGCTTCAAGTGTGTTTTTTATAAATGATTCTTTTGCATCCATATCGAATGGTGGATCGGCAAACACAATGTCGAACGTGTTTTTGGCCAATTTATTGATGGCTTTAAATGCATCGTTCCGAAATACTTTGATATTCGTAAATCCAAACAGCTTGGCAGTATCTTTTATAAAATTGTAGTGTACGGGATTTTTTTCAACGCAGTACACTTCTTTAACGCCCCGCGAAGCAAATTCGAACGAAATTGCTCCTGTACCGCCAAACATGTCGGCAATCACAAGCTCTTCAAAATCGTAGTCGTTCGATAAAATATTGAATAACCCCTCGCGGGCAATATCTGTTGTGGGGCGAGCTCTGAAATTGCCGGGAGGTCTGATTACCCGTCCTTTGTGTGTTCCACTAATTATACGCATGAATATAATCCGGTTAAAAGTTTATATTGATAAAGAGGAAGTTGCTCAAATTGGTGCGAATAGGCCGTTCCCAGTATTCTGCGATCGAGGTATACATTTCGCACGTGCATGTTCAGCTCCTGTAAAATTACTTCTTTTACTAACTCGTGCCCTTGAATAAACAAATGAATTTTATTGGGATCTATGGAAAGTTTTTCCAATGTAGCCAATGTAAAGTACAGCACATCGGCATATTGTGCATATCCGAAATTGTTGTAAAAAACAATTTTTTGATCCTTAATGTACATTAAATCAAAAAATTGATAGTTTACATTCATGAAAAAGCCTTCAGAAAAACCGTGGTGTTGTAAGGTTTGTATTGCATTTACTGCCAATGCGCACTGGTATGGAACTACTTGCAGGTTTTCGGAGTAGAGACTCAGCGTTTTGTAAATATTCTCTGGCATGCGCGATGCAAACACAATGTCTGATGCCGGAATCGATGCATGCGTAACGTGTGCAAACTCATCTTTTTTAAAATTCACATCGATAAGCTTATGAGCACTGTCAGGCAGAAATAGCATTTGTGGAGCCATTGCGTAGGCGCGTTCCATGTAGGTTACAATTGTTTTTTGTGACGGTTGCGACAATACGTCTTCATTTTGGAACAGGTCGGCAATAAGGCCATCGATCCGTTTTACCGATATTTCGGTTCCAAAATCGTAGCTCCGTAGCGCTAAATGAGCAGGTTCTGCCGGATCGGTGACAATATAAGAAAATCCATTCAGACTAATCTGAATGGATTTTATGTAATTGTGAATTTGATCAAAATCAAACCGTTCGTCGATTTTATCGATCGTCGAAACTATATAGTTCATTTTTACTATTCCCAGTTTCCTGCATTGTTGTTAGCTTCTGACAGCGATCCTACTTTCAATCCCGCATAATCTTTACCATCGTTATAGGCATTGATGAGTCGCTCACTCATTCCGCGCAAAATAATTTTACTTGCAGCTTTAACTTCAAATACCTTAATAGGTAATCCTGATGCAGTAACTTCACCAACGGCCATTTTAAACGAGTCATTCTTGGTGTACGGAATAATTGGCATTTTGGCTAAATTATAATTATTGCCAAAAAGCGAATCTTTTACGCTCAGACGAATGGTATCGCGACTGATGAGACCTTGCTTAAGCGCCAGTTGTTCGGCTTTTACACGGCTTTTTAACGAGTCTATATACTCTTCCGGAATTGTACCTTCGGCCTTTACAAGCGGCATTGAGTCGTTTGCAACAAAGTTCATTAGTGTATCGAAGCTGCCGGTATAGCGGTTGTAAATATCTTTAAAGGCAACCTGAGCTTTTCGGATGTCTTTTAAGTTTTTAATTACCGCATCATATCGTTTCGTTCTTTCTTTCTCAAAACGTATGGGCTCCATGATACTTTCGTAAAGTAAGTAAGCGAGCGCTATGGCCGCAACAGCTAATACAATTTGCAATACTTTTCTCATTGGACTATTAATTTGTTTAATTTTCTATATTTATATGTGTGCAAATTTATAAATTATTTTAAATTCACCATTTTTGCTGCCTATTTATTTGTAAAATAAACGATTTAAGTCAAACATTATTTTAATGATTAGTAAACAATTTGCAGGTCAGGTAATTACAGAGCTGGGGTTTGAACCTACCAGCGATCAGGTTGAGGCAACTGCAATGTTGTCGAATTTTGTTACAGAGCATAATCCAAACGCTTTGCGCGAACAAGTTATGATTTTGCGCGGATATGCGGGTACTGGAAAAACCTCATTGATAGGTGCTTTGGTGAGGGCGATGAGTAATAATAAGCATCGTAGCGTATTGCTTGCACCCACCGGACGAGCGGCAAAAGTCTTTTCGCATTATGCTAAAAAACAGGCTTCAACCATTCATAAGAAAATTTATCGGCAAAAGTCGGGGAAAGAGTACGATTCCGGTTTTGTAGTCGATCGGAATTTGCATAAACATACTATTTTTATTGTTGATGAGGCCAGTATGATTGGCGATAGAGCCAATGGTGAAAGCCTCTTTGGAACGGGAAACTTATTAGCCGATTTGCTGCAATATGTATACTCCGGCGAAGATTGTCGTCTGGTTTTGGTTGGCGATGTGGCACAGTTACCTCCTGTTGGACTCACGTTGAGCCCCGCTTTGCGCGAGCAGGTAATGGATAGTTTTGGAAAACACACCATGGTTTATACATTGCGGCAAGTTGTTCGGCAAACCCGGTATTCCGGTATTTTACTTAATGCCACTCGATTGCGGACGCAGTTGGCCGAAAAAAACTATGCTGTTCCCCAAATTGTTCTGGACCAATTGCCCGATATTGAACGAATACCAGGAAATGAATTTGTTGAGCTTTTGCAAGATCTCTACAGCAAAAAGGGACGCAACAATGTAGCTGTGGTTACACGCTCTAACAAGCAGGCCAATACTTACAATATGGGCATTCGTAATCAGGTTCTGTGGCTTGAAAGTGAGCTTTCGCCCAGCGATCGGCTTATGGTGGTGAAGAATAATTATTTCTGGGCGAAAGAGCTGAAAAAAACCGATTTTATTGCTAATGGCGATTTTGTGGAGGTGCTGGCTATTCGCAAATACGAAGAAAAATTTGGTTATCGCTTTGCCCAGGTTACTCTTAAGCCCGAGGATTACGATGATGAGGAATTTGATGCGAAAATTATTTTGGATGCTCTTATGAGTGAATCGCCTAATTTGAGTTCGAAGCAAAATCAGGAACTGTTTTACGCAGTGGAAGAGGCCTATTCGCATATTCCCAATAAAAAGAAACGGTTTGAAGCCATTCGCGAAGACCCTTATTACAACGCTTTACAAGTGAAATATGCCTATGCATTTACTTGTCATAAGTCGCAAGGTGGACAATGGGATAGTGTATTTGTCGATCCGGGCTACTTTACCGAAGATATGCTGGGTGTCGATTATTTGCGGTGGTTATATACTGCTTTTACACGCGCATCGGAAAAGCTTTATTTGATTAATTTTCGTAACGAATTTTTTGAGTCCTGATGAATGAGGGGGATTTCTCATTCTTTAGCAGTCGTAAATTATTGCAGATCGTAGCTGTTTGATGAGTTTTTTTAGGTAGGGAGCAAAATACGAAGCTCACGACGTCAATTTATTTCTTTCAAATCGTTTATTTTCTTTCGGCCATAAAATAATAAAAGCCGGATCCGTTGCTTCACGGTGTCCGGCTTTTTATTTCCGATCAATTATTTGATGTAGTCTTTACATCAAATTGTGTTTGTTTCCAGCTTCGTGGTATTGTGCATCTACCACAGCTACGCTAATCAAACGCAATATTTCATCAACGCTGCTTTCTAGTTGTAATACATGAGCAGGCTTACGTGTTCCTAAAAGAATTGGACCAATGAGCTCTGCATCTGATACACCGCTAATTAGTTTATAGGCAATGTTTCCGGAACTGAGGTTCGGGAAAATCAATGTGTTTACCTGCTCTCCAATGAGTTTGCTAAATGGATAGCGGGTTTTCAGCAATTCTGGATTAAGAGCAAAGTTGGCTTGCATTTCACCATCGACTGTGAGTTCCGGGTAATCTCTATGAATGATTTTTACCGCATCTCTCACTTTGGCCGGATTTCCACCGCGCACCGAGCCGTAATTCGAATAGGAGAGTAGTGCTATTCGTGGTTGGAAACCAAGTTTTTTAATTTCTTCAGCAGCCAATACGGTTATTTCCGAAAGGATTTCTGCAGTTGGGTTTCTGTTTACCGCTACATCGGCCAAAAAGAGTGGTCCTTGTTTCGTAAGTATAATGTACATGGCGGCCACCCGATTGAGCCCCTTGCGTGCTCCAATTACTTCAATTACAGGCTTTAGCGATTCTCCGTATTTTGTTTGTTGTCCCGTAATAAATGCATCGGCTTGTCCGGTTTCCAGCATCATTACACCAAAGTAATCGCTGTTGGTAACTAAATGGTGTGCAGCACTTTTACTAACGCCTTTGCGCTGGCGAAGCGAGAAGAGTTCATCCGCAAAATGTTCGCGTCGTTCATCTTGTGCTGTGCACACATTATCGATAATTTCTATTGAAGAAAGGTCGAGGTGGTACTCTTTTGCAATTTGTTTAATGCGTGTGGCATTTCCCACTAAAATTGGCTCTGCTACTTTTTGTTCTTTCGCCGTAATAGCGGCGCGAATTACTTGGTAACTGTCTGCCTGCGAAATTACTACACGTTTGGGGTTTTGTTTTGCTTGTTCGTAAACTTGCTTAACCAATTTGTTTTCCAGTCCGGTACGTGTACGTAGCTCTACTTTGTATGCCTCCCAATCGACTATGGGTTTTTGTGCCACACCCGATTCCATTGCGGCTTTTGCTACCGCAGGAGCCACCTCTGTTATTAATCGGGGGTCGTTTGGTTTGGGTATGATATATTCTTTGCTAAACGTTACACCTCTCAATCCGTAGGCAATATTTACCTCTTCGGGAACCGATTTTTTAGCCAGGTTGGCCAGTGCGTAAACTGCTGCCAGTTTCATGGTTTCATTAATGTCCGTTGCGCGCACATCCAGTGCTCCCCTGAAAATGTATGGAAAACCGAGTACATTATTTACTTGGTTTGGATAATCAGAACGACCCGTAGCCATCATAATATCTCCTCGAGCTTCATGAGCATCTTCCCAGGTAATTTCGGGATCAGGGTTTGCCATCGCGAAAATAATGGGGTTTGGAGCCATGCTTTTTACCATTGCCTGCGTAAGCACATTGCCTACCGATAGACCCAGAAACATATCGGCGTCTTTTACTGCTTCTGCAAGGGTGTGAATATCGCGCTCTGTCGCAAATTCGGCTTTTTCAGGACTGAGTTTTTCACGGTCTTTACGAATAACCCCTTTACTATCGCACATAATTATATTTTCGGGCTTTACTCCCAGTGCTTTATAAATGCGTAAGCATGCCGTGCCTGATGCGCCGGCACCATTGCCTACAACTTTTATTTCTTCAATTTTTTTCCCGCCTATCTCCAAAGCGTTTAGCAAACCTGCTCCCGAAATAATGGCTGTGCCGTGCTGGTCGTCGTGCATTACGGGAATATCCAGTTCTTCTTTCAGCCGTTTTTCTATATAGAAGCATTCAGGTGCTTTAATATCTTCGAGGTTGATACCGCCAAAGGTGGGCGCAATGGCTATTACGTGCTCAATAAGTTTGTCCGGATCTTTTTCGTCAATTTCAATATCGAACACATCCACATCGGCAAAGGTTTTGAACAGTAGTCCTTTACCTTCCATTACGGGTTTCGATGCTTTTGCGCCTATATCGCCCAGCCCGAGAACAGCTGTCCCGTTCGAGATAACGGCTACCAGGTTTCCGGCGGCTGTGTATTTGTAAATGTCGTCGGGGTTTTTCTCAATTTCGCGACAGGGTTCTGCCACGCCCGGTGAGTAAGCCAACGATAAGTCGTACTGCGTACTATTGGGTTTTGTGGGAATCACTTCTATTTTTCCGGGTCTGCCGGAGGAGTGATAGTCCAATGCTTCTTTTTTTGTGGTTTTTTTCATGTGAGTACTTTGTTTATAAGGTTTGTCTTGGTTGCGCTTTGTGTAAAACCAGCGGTGGAGTGCATTTTCCACCGTTGGTTTGGGTTGGTTCTGTGTGTTATTCTTACGCACACTATTTAGTGTGTCTATGCATGCGCTTTAATTGTGTATGTGCCTGGTAATAAAACTTCAAGAGCAAGCCTGTCTCCCGGATCCGTGTACTTGCCCGCTTTAAAAATCGATGCGTTTACATTGGTGCATAATCGTTTTCAAAGTAAAAACGCAGCTACTGGAGTTTTCTTGCTGGCAAAATTTAGAACTTCTCGTCGTATTTTGTCCATAAATAGTCACCCAGTTCCCATGCTTTATCTACAACTTTTTCGCCTTTTTCAAGCACGTAGTTTGTCAGGAAGTCTCTTCGCTTTTGCTGATTTTTAATGGCTTTTGCTTTTTCGTCGGTTGTTTTCAGTTCTTCAATAAACTCTTTCTGCATTGGTTCCCACACAGCATCGAGGTCTTTGTGCATATCTCCCCAGCGTTGGGCAGCCAGTGTTCCAAGGCGGTTGAATGCCCACCATGCAGATTTGCGTGTGTACCCGTTTATACGACCCGGCGTTTTGTATGATTCGGGCAGGTCGGTGGCGCCACAATAAACCGGAATGTATACCGATGATGCAATATTGTCCTGTGCAAGCCATACTACACCGCCAACATCGTCTGGCAACCAGTCGCGGCTTTGGGTGACGGTTCCGTACATGGTGTACCACCGGGCGATAGTGCGCTCCCCTAAAAAGCGGATGTGGCCATCGCTGGAAGTGTGATACCATCCGCCGCTTACATTGCTGATATCTAATTGGTCGTACGGCATAAACGGGTTGGCTAATGGCGAAATAATGGTTTTGCCGTCTTTATCTGTAGCGGTTATGTTTCGACGCATATCGTAGGGTGTACCCTGATAGTAATCTTTGAAAACGCGAATCATATCCTCAACAGAAACTTTTTTGTCGGGCTTTACCGAAAACGGATAGTTTTCCGAAGTAGGCGAGAGGTTTAACGATGGAGCCAAAAGGTCGAATACGCGCCATTCTCGTCTGCGTGAAGCAACCGACTTGCGGCTTTTGGGGGCATATACATCGCAAAAACGAAATGTTTCACCTTCTTTCCACCAGCCTTGCTTTTTGGCGTAACTGTATATGTTTTCCGATGCCATAAAAAAGTCTTTGTTGTCAATATCTATTTCTTTAATGGTGCTGGCATTGGCATTTACGGAAATATGATCGTCGGGTACGCGCTGGGCAACCCAAATGGCGCCCTTGTTTCCTTTGCCGGGACCCACCACTTCAAAGTGCCACACCTCTTTTGTGTCGGCAATGGTAAGGGCTTCACCGGCATCGTTCCAGCCGTATTCTGCCAGTAGTTCGCCTGCCATGGTTATGGCATCGCGTGCTGTGGTTGTGCGTTCGAGCATGAGTTGCACCAGTCGCTGACAATCAATGAGGCTCGCATCGCTTTGCAATTCGTCGCGCCCGCCAAATGTCGATTCCCCAATAGCTAATTGGTGTTCGTTCATGCAGGGATAGGCGGTGTTGATAAACTGGTATGTTGACTCTACTTGCGGAATGGAGCCGATTGGCGTGTGTTTGTACGTTGGCATTGCCAGTGAATCACTTGCTTCGCGTTTATAAACAGTAAACCCGGCACCTTTTTCGTGTTTTTTTGCGGGTACAATATCCATCCAGCTGCGTGTTCTGTGGCTGTCGTCGGTGTGCGAAGTCATTACCGAGCCATCGGAGCTAGCCTTTTTACCTATAGTAATGGTTGTGCATCCTTCGGGAACGCCGCCTTTCCAATCGCTCTTATCTTGCCCGAAAGCAAAAATCGAAAATATTAATAAAGTGCTTGTAATCAGTAGTCCTCTCATAGTAGTTGGTGTTTTAATTGTTTAGTTATTTGAATATGTTTATACGTTTATGCAAAAGTAATTAAAATATGGGTTTGTACTTTCTGTAATGTTGTTTATTCCGGTTGGTTTAGAATGTTCATGCCTTTTTTGTAGCTCCTTTCGGGGATGCGCAGAAGGTGTTCTAATTGTTCTTTGTTCGATAAGAAATTTACTTGGTTACAATCTACGACAACTATCGGGAAACTATTTACTTGTTTGAAAAAACGGAAATAACTTTGTTGTATTTTTATCAGATAATTTGCCGAAATATTGCTTTCGTAAGTACGACCACGTTTTGCTATGTTTTTGAGTAGTTGTTCAGGTGTTTGATGTAGGTAAATGTACAGGTCGGGCTTGGGCAAATTGCCGGTCATGCTGTTAAAAATACGTGAGTATAGCTTAAAGTCATCTTCCGAAAGGGTTTCTGCTGCAAAAATGAGCGATTTCTTAAGGTAGTAGTCTGCAACTATGAGGTTGTGAAAAAGCGTTGCGTTAAGCTCTGTTTCTGTTTGCCGGAAACGGTCGACCAGGAATGAAAGTTCCAGTTGTAACGCATATTTGTCAGGGTTTTCATAAAACCGGGGCAAAAACGGATTGTCTACAAATTGTTCGTAAACGGCAGTGGCGTTGTAGTGTTTGCAATAGGCCTGAGCGAGCGATGTTTTTCCTGCTCCAATGTTCCCTTCAATTATAATGTATTTGTAATTTATTTCCATGTTTCGATGTGGCGAAATGTTAAGTTTAACCCAATATTAACTGGGAGAGTACGAAAATACATATCGGAGATAATGATTTTCTTAGATGTTATTTACAATACGAATGTACAAAAAAAGCAGCTTGTTCACATGTTTTGCAGGAGTATTTTCTTTGGTCAGGGATAGTCGGTGAACGGTATTTTGTGGTTTTATTACACTCGAATATTTGCTGCTTTATATGCGGTACTTGTTTTGAAGTAGCTAAAGTGCCCGTAAGAAAACTCCAATAACTGCGTTATGTTCATTTTGAAAACAGTTATTTACGAAAGTAAACGCCTTGATTTTCAAAATGAACAAGCCTTGTTCTTGAAGTTTTATTACTGGGCA
>JAQICA010000026.1 GCA_027858775.1 Salinivirgaceae bacterium
TATCCATCGGGGCGCCTTGATTTTCAAAATGAACAAGCCTTGTTCTTGAAGTTTTATTACTGGGCACACCAAAAAACAGGTGGTTTTCTTGCAGTCACTATGTAACAAATAGCTGCGCACAAAAAAGCAACAATAATATAGTGCCGTATCAAGCGTGAAATAACGGGTAAATTAAAGAGATTTCCGTTTTTAGCAAGAGAAAAATGAATAGATTAATACCTGGCCTGTTAGTTTATGCTTGAGTTACCACGGTTGCCGTGTTTTTACTTGCCTCTCACCTTTTGAAAATATTTATTTGGGTATAATTGCTTATTTATCGACCTTGTAAAAGGTCGTTATTTGCAAATAAGTTTCGATTAGGAAAAAGTGCTTAATATGAACGGAGTTAACAGATTAACAAAAAAAAATTATGTATTAAAGAACAAGTAAGCCTTGTGTTTTGGTGCACTCCCAACCGTCTGACCACCTCGCCACATTAAGCAACAATACTCACAAATAAAATTAAATCAATAAAAAGACAAATAGAATTGACAACTGATTATTTTTGTTGAACATTTTATTCAGACTTAAAACGAACCACACATGAAAATTATCTACACATTTTTGTCGCTAATGTTTGTTGGGTTAGCCGGATTTTCGCAAACCAAAACAGATGAGAAGCCATCGGAAACCAAACTACAGTTCTACGGGTACATCAAGTACGAAGGTATATTCGACACCCACGAATCGACAACCAGCCGTTACTCCGACCTCTACTTTTACCCGGTAAAAAAAGGCGAAGGAACTGAAAACACCCAACTCGATATGCTATCGCTCAACTCACGTTTGGGTGTTAAACTCACCGGCATGAACGCCTTAGGTGCTAATGTACTTGGCGTAGTTGAAGGCGATTTTTTTGGAACTGGGGAAAGTTATAAAAATATGTTTCGCCTGCGCCATGCTTACATGAAATTGCAGTGGGACAAGGCAGCTCTTACCATGGGACAGTTTTGGCATCCTATGTTTGGCCCCGATGTATTTCCCAGGGTACTATCTTTTGGCGCAGCAGCTGTTTACAACCCATTAAACCGAGCACCTCAAATTCGGTTAGATTACAACATTATACCCGACTTGCGCTTAACACTGGCAGCGCTCGAACATGGGTATCATTTCTCAAAAGGCCCAGAAGGTTTGGCTGAGGGAGCCCAAAGAAATTCTGCCAAACCAGACGTACAGTTCCAACTGTTGTATGGGCAAAAAACCGCGTTTGCTACGGGAATTACCGCCGGATACATGTGGCTTGAGCCCCGCGAAAGCAATCCGGACGGATCCATCAACGAAAACCAATTGGGAACGTACAATGCCAACTGGTTTGCCCGCTTTAAAACCGGTCCGCTAACTCTGCAAACCAAAGTATCGTACGGCCAAAACATGAGCCAGTTTGTAATGCTCGGTGGCTACGGACGATTACTCGAAGATATCGGAACAAACAATTTTAATTACACCCCAATGAAAGTTTACTCGGCATGGTTCGAAGCCTTTTATGAGATAAACAAACCTTGGCAGGTTGGTGTATTTGCAGGTATTTCGGGCAACTTAGGAACAGAAAAAGAGGTAGATCCAACTAATATCTACGCGCGAAGCAAAAACATAAAAGAGGTGATGCGAATTTCGCCCCGAATTTCGTACTCGGTTCAGAAATTAAAATTCGGACTTGAATATTTGTATGACCTTGCAGCATACGGTGAAGAAGGAACACAAGATGAATACAATGTTTACGATGAAACCACCGACGCTGTAAACCACAGGGTGCTTTTTACGGCTGCCTACACGTTTTAGTCATTTGATCGCTTGAATCCAGGTGAAAAACACATTAATCCACTGATAAGCAATAACGTAAAACACAAACACATATGAATAAAATAACCAATAAAATTATTCTACTAGCACTCGTCAGTGCAACATTTGTGGCAGTTGTTTCAGGTATTATTATCGGGGTGCTCACCTCTAACAAAAACGAAAAAGACCTGGAACAATTATCGGAATTGCTTTACACCGATTACGACAACATGATCAGGTCAGAAGTTGAAACAGCTGTATCGATGTTGCAACAAATACACAATTTGGCTATCGAAGGACAGATAACGAAAGATAGCGCCAAAATTCTGGGGGCAAATATCCTGCGTAACTTACGCTATGGTAGCGAAGGCTATTTTTGGGCTGACAAATCGGACGGAACAAACGTAGTACTTCTAGGTGGCGATTCGGAAGGTACAAACAGAATGAACCTTAAAGATGTAAATGGCACATTTTTAATCCAGGAAATTATTGCTGCCGGAAAATCAGGTGGCGGGTACACCGATTATTGGTTCCCCAAAGCCGGCTCCGACAAATCGCTGCCAAAAAGAAGTTACAGCCTCTACTTTGCTCCATTCGACTGGATTGTGGGTACGGGAAATTATGTAGACGACATTGAAAAGACTCTTCAAGGTTATGTGGATAAAAACAGCCAGGCATACCAAAAATTGTTGTTTTGGCTCATCTCTACCCTGGCGCTGTTATTGGTTATTTCATTTTTTGCGGCACTCGTTCTTGGGCGTCGCCTGGCACAACCAATTATAATGCTTAGCGGAGCAGCCGATAAAATTGCACAGGGAAAATTGGCCGATGAGTTCAATGTGTCGAATAGCGATGAAGTAGGCAAGCTATCAGCCAGCATGAAAGAGATGGTGAAACAACTGAAAGAAATTGTTCTGGCTATCGATGGAGGAGCCAATCAAATATCTTCGGCAAGCATGCAGATTAGCAGCGGTTCACAAACGATTGCACAAGGAGCCAACGAGCAGGCATCGAGTATCGAAGAAATTTCCTCAACCATTGAGCAGGTTTCATCGAACATTCAGCAGAGCGCCGACAATGCAATGGAGTCGGAAAAAATATCAACACAGTCTACTGAGAGCATGGAAGAGTTGGCAAAGTCGAGTCGTCGCAGCTTAAATGCAATGCAACGAATTGCAGAAAAGATAACTGTGATTAACGATATTGCAGCTCAAACAAATATTTTAGCATTAAATGCTGCAGTAGAAGCAGCACGTGCCGGAGAGCACGGAAAAGGATTTGCCGTAGTGGCCGGCGAGGTGCGGAAACTGGCAGAAAAGAGTAAGGAAGCGGCCGATGAAATTATTGGACTATCGTCGGAAAGCTTACAACTTACCGAAGCCTCGGAAAAAGCGCTTATGCAAATGATGCCGGAAATAAAGAAAACCGCCGACCTTGTGAAAGAAATAACAGCGGCAAGTCAGGAACAAAGCGAAGGTATCGGGCAGGTCAACAATGCTATTCAGCAACTGAATAACGTTGCCCAACAAAATGCCTCATCGAGCGAGGAGCTCTCCAGCAGTGCTGAAGAGCTGGCTTCACAAGCCGATCAGCTGCTCGATCTTATTAGCTTTTTCGAGGTAGAAAAAAATTAGTGTTTTACAGTTTTTTTATGGCTAAAATAGCGCCGTGCAATGCATGGCGCTATTTTATTTTATCAATAATTTCTTGGATTTTTACTTTCAAATCAGGGATGTCATTCTTAATTATTTCCCAAACAAGATTTGAATCAACTCCAAAATATTCATGTACAAAAACATTCCTCATGCCAACAATCTGCGACCATTCAATCGTTGAGAATTCAAATTTAGTTTCTGCTGAAATATGGTTACTGGCTTCTCCAATAATTTCCATCTGCTTAATACAAGCAAATCTCATCATGGAATTCTCCATAAATTCAGCAAAGTCCTTATTTAATATGTATGATTCAATTTCCAGTATTGCATCATAAATATGCTGTAGCCTAATCTTATCCCCCGATTTACCTCGCATAGATCAATTGTTTTTCATTATCAATAATTGGCTTAATATATTGCGATAAGCCATTTGATGAAACTAAGTCAACGTTAGCATTTAAAATTTTTTCAAGATCTATTTTCATTTGAATGAATTGTAAGCCTATACGTTGCGAATAATCAAGGTCAACTAAAATATCAATATCACTATGACAATCAGCTTCTTCTCGAACATACGAGCCAAATAAATAGGCTTTCAGAACCGGCCTCGTTTCAAAGTACCTTTTGATTATTTCTATTTTATTGGCATCTAACTTCATAAAACAAATATACAAAACATCATTAATATTACGGAACTTACTATCCGAACCAAAAAAAATCTCGTTCCCTTTTGGATTACCAATTATGCAAAACAACGATAAAAAGAATCATTGCCATTCACTCAAAATCTGCAAGAAGAAATAATGCAAACTCCTGTAGTATTATAGATTCATGCTAGCTTCAGAATTGATTGGAAGTAGAGTAAATCAAAAGAACTTACGAATAATATAATCGGCAATTTGCACTGCATTGGTTGCAGCTCCCTTTCTCAAATTGTCTGCTACAATCCACATGTTTAGCGTATTAGGCCACGATTCATCTCTTCGTAATCGCCCAACAAACACTTCGTTACGCTCTTCGCTGTGCAGTGGCATGGGGTAGCTGTTTGTAGCCGGATCGTCGGTAAGCACCAGCCCGGGCGAAGTTTCAATAAGTTGGCGCACTTCCTGTAAATCAAAATCGTGTTCGAAAGTTACATTTACCGACTCTGAATGGCCGCCGGTAACGGGAATACGCACAGCAGTGGCAGTTATACCAATGGAAGAATCGTTGAAGATTTTCCGGGTTTCGTTCACCAACTTCATCTCCTCTTTGGTGTAGCCGTTTTCCAGAAACACATCGCAATGTGGCAAACAGTTTTTATCGATTGGATGCGGGTACACCATCCTGGCCGATTTGCCCGCACGTTCGGCTTCCATCTGCTCTACAGCTTCTTTTCCTGTACCGGTAATTGATTGGTATGTGGATATTACCAAGCGTTTTACTGTGTATTTCCGATGCAGCGGAGCCAGTGCAACTATCATTTGAATGGTACTGCAATTGGGATTGGCTATAATCATATCTGAAGCAGTTAGTTCGCCGATATTTACCTCGGGTACAATAAGTTTTACATCGCTATTCATACGCCACGCACTGCTATTATCGATTACCCGGCAGCCAGCAGCCACAAATTTTGGTGCCCATTCTTTCGACAATTCACCTCCGGCACTAAATAGCGCCAAATCGGGCTTTAGTGCAAGGGCAGTAGCAATTTCTACTATGGTATAGCCGACGCCACGAAATTGAATTTTTCGCCCAGCCGACTTAGCCGACGCCACGGGAATAAGCTCATCTACAGGTATTTTAAACTCATCCAATAAGGTCAACATTTTACACCCTACAAGTCCGGTAGCTCCAACAACTGCAATTTTCATATGTTATAATTTTTAAACTTTTATTTTATCTGTTTTGTAATTTTGAATAATGGCTATCCGCTTGTGTCATCAAATTAAATTTAATTTTCTTCATTTACCTCTACTCCTAAAAGGTGGCAAGAACCGCAGCAAAGCGGAACCCGACGAAGTCAAAATCAATTACCTCGTTTAGGTTCGGGGCAAAACAATTGATTTTCTTCTTATTGGCTACATTTTAGGTGCAAAAACGGATATTCATATTTTGAATTTTCGTTTCCTGAAAAAAACAGTACTTTTAACCCGGAAACCAACACAACGAATCATTTAATCGGTATACACCGGTACAAAATTATAAAAAGATGCGAACATCAACCTTACTACTCATAACTGTATTGCTTTTTTCTTGCCAATGGTCTTATAGTCAACTAAACGAATCGTTTAGCGATATGGACTTTACCACCAACCCGCAATGGACAGGAAACACCGAAAGCTTTGAGGTACTGAACCCTCCAACAACAGGCGATGGCAGCATAGACAATAGCTGGCTACCCGATGGGCACATGTTACGCTCCACACCTGGTGCCGGCGATGCTGTGTTGGTTACCGCATCGGAACGCGCTTACGGCGAATGGCTCTTCTCCATTGCCGATGGAAAAGGTTGGTCAGTATCGAGCACCAACGATTTTTACATTATTTTGATGAGCGATACCGACAATACTGACCTCCTTACAGATGGCAATATGGATTTTAACGGATATTTTCTCCGTTTCGATGGTGGAACCGACGACAATTTCATTCTTTACAAACAAACGGGAACAACATCTACCGCTATTCTCAACAGCGAATTCCCTGTCGGAACCGACGGAACCACATCTATTCCATTTAGCGTAAAGCTAACGCGTACTACCGAAGGGCTTTGGACACTGTACATGGACGAAGGATTGTATCTCGATGCGGCAACACCACGGGGTTCCGCTACCGACAACGATATAACATCATCGACATTTTTTGGCATCGGAACCAATATTTCGAACCCGGGCGATGTGCGTACACTTTACATTGACAATATTATTACACGAAATATTTTTATAGACACCTACCCTCCCTACATTACCGAACTGAGCTTTTCGAGCACCAAAAGTATCGACCTGTTTTTCGATGAGCTAACAGAACCCATATCTGCGCAAGCAGCCTTAAACTACAACGTACAAACCATGGGCACCCCACAATCGGCCACATTTATCAATGGATTGGCCGACCGTGTGCGGATTTCTTTTGACGAATCGTTTGAAGGAGGTGCCGATTTAATGATAGCTGTTACCGGCGTGGAAGACCTCAATGGAAACGCCATAGACACTACATTTCAATTTACCACCCCCGCCATTTTGGGACAAAATATTACCGAATCGTTTACCGATTTAAACCTGAACGAAAACCCAACATGGACAGGAGAAACAGACAATTTTGAAATCTCCGACCCAATAACCGAAGGCGATGGAGCCTTTCCAACTTCGTACGACAACGATGGAGCGGTGTTGCAATCGAAAATAAATACCGAAAGCAGTGCCATTGCACTTGAAACCTTCAGAGCCTACGGTCAATGGAGTTTCAGTATAGTCGATGGTGCAGGATGGAGCGTATCGAGCACAAACGACTTTAGCATTATTCTTATGGCCGATACCGACAACCCGCAAATGCTCAAAACCGGATCGATGAATTTTAACGGCTATTACCTCCGCTTCGACGGAAGCAACAACGATAGTTTCGTACTTTACAAACAGCAAGGAACAACATCGACATCCATAATTGAAACCAACTACCCCACAGGAACCGACGGTTCGAGTCCAATTCCATACACCGTAAAAATTACACGTTCCGAAAATGACGGCTGGAAACTATTTATCGACGAAGGATTTGCAACCGAACCCTACACCTTGCGAGGCACATCGTCCGATAACGACATTTCATCGGCACACTTCTTCGGGTTTTCGACCAACATCAACACTCCGTCTGAAACACGCGTTGCCTACATAGACGAAATTTACGTTGGCGAAATTATTTACGATACCGAACCGCCCGCATTGAACCGCATTAAGGTGCTTTCGGAAAATAGCATTTCGTTGCAGTTTTCTGAACCCATTGACACCACAATCGTAAACGAAACAAATTTTATTATAGACTCCAATAACGAACTGGCAAACATTGCATTTCGAAATTTTGGCACACAAATAGAATTACGCTACACCAATGAATTTCCCATAAGGGAGGAAAAAACACTATCGATTACGGGCATTGCCGATTTGGAAGGCAACCCAATGAACGATACAACTGCCTCGTTCACATATTTCTCTGTGGTTGAAGGCGATGTGGTGATTAACGAAGTGTTTTTCGACACATATCCGCAGGTTGGATTGCCCGATTACGATTTTATAGAGTTGTATAATCGCTCAGGTTTTGATGTAACCCTTGAAAATTGGACACTTACAATTGGTGAAGATGAGCAGGTTTTCCCTGATATACTTTTGGCTGCAAACGAATACTTAATCATAACGAGTAGCGCTGCCGAAGAAGAATATGCTGAATTTGGTAATGTTGCAGGGATTATCACAACCACCATGCTAACCAATGCGGGAAAACGCATTGTACTGAAAGATAGCTTAGGAACACGTCTGCATAGCATTACTTACAACGAAAACTGGTACCGCGACCCCGATAAAGCTGATGGCGGATGGAGCATTGAGCAAATCGACCCCGAAAGCTGGTGCGCCCAGGCATCAAACTGGCGTGCCTCAACAAACTTCATTGGCGGAACGCCCGGAGCAATAAATGCTGTAGATGACGAAAATAGTGACAATACGCCACCGGCAATTGCCGAAATTGGCATTGTCGATGCACAAACCATTGCCATACTATTCACCGAAGAAGTACCGGCTACCGAAATTAACTCAGCACACATTCAGGTCGACCCCATGCCCGGAACACTCATGTACAGCCAAAGTGAAAGCAACCAAAATTTATGGTTACTTAGCTCATCGGCCGATATTCCCACACGTACAGCCATTACATTTTCTTTCTCAAATATTACCGATTTTTGCGGCAACGCACTAACCAACACCACAGTAACCACTTACAGATTACTGCCTGAATTCCAGCAAATTATAGTAAACGAAATAATGGCTCAACCCGCCGAAAGCTCCGGTTTTACCTACGAATACATTGAATTGTACAACCGCGATACCCTTCCGGTAAATATTCAAAACTACACACTAAAAGCAGGAAGCCGAAGCTGGACACTACCCACAGCATCAATTCCTTCAGGAGGATACCTTCTTGTGCTGCCCGAATCGATGAGTACTACAGATACGGAATACACTAACGCGGTGTACCTGATGCAAGAATCATCGATAAGCGACAATGGAACACTTATTCAATTGCTTGGCTCCGACGAACAAATTATTGATTGGGTAGACTATAGTTCATCGTGGCACACCAACGAACGCTACGCAATGGGTGGTTACGCCCTGGAACGTATCGATACCGAAAATTTGTGTAATGGTACCAGCAACTGGATTACCGCCGAAAACGACCAACACGGAACGCCGGGACAAGAAAACAGTGTGGCTGCGACCAACAGCGACATCACCAATCCGGTGGCCAACTACTACATTGTACCCAACGATTCAACCCTTCAAATTGAATTTGACAGCCCCATATGGCCAGACACCTCTTTGACAAATATTACGGCAACCAACATGACAATAATGAATGCTACCGTCGAGCATCCCTACGGAAACATTTTAAATCTAAAACCGAAAGAAAAACTAACCGAAGGTACAGAATACACGGTTACTTTAAATGGCTACACCGATTGTAACCAAAACGAAATGGAAACGGCTACATTTACATTTGAAAAACCGAGCGAGCCTGAAGTTGGCGACATTATTATAAACGAAGTGCTCTTTGATGCACCTACAAATTGTAACGATTTTGTTGAAATATTTAACATGAGCGACAACTATTTGCAGCTTAACCAACTTTTCCTTGCAAATATGGACTACAATGATGAGCCGGACGACGTGTCAAAAGCTACCGAAACGGCTTATGTGTTACCACCAAATGCGTATTATATTTTAACACAAGAGTATGAGTGTATTAATGAAAATTACAGTTCAGTAGCCAAAGCGAGAACCATATCCACCACATTGCCATCGATGGCAAACGAGGAAGGCAGCATTATGCTACTGGACAATACGGGCAACACCATTGATGCCATGCGTTACACATCGGATATGCACCACAGCCTGCTCGACGATCCGGACGGCGTATCGCTGGAGCGAATTTCGCCCTTCTCGCCAGCCGACAATCCCTCGAATTGGTATTCGGCTGCTGCCGATGCAGGCTTTGCAACACCTACACGCGAAAACTCGCACTACAACGCCAAAGGTATTGCCGAAAACAATATTTCGCTGCAAAACAAAACCTTTTCGCCCGACGGCGACGGATTCCAGGATTTCCTCACCATCAACTACCTTTTTAAAACGGGGAACAATGTGCTGAACATTCGCATTCTCGATCAGCAAGGCCAGCTAATCAATCATTTGGTCAATAACGAAACAGTTTCGGTTGAAGGATTTGTAACCTGGGACGGAACCGACGACAATGCCCACAAACAGCAGGTAGGCGTATACATTATTCACTCGGAATGGTACGACGAAAACGGAAACCAGAAAACCGATACACGCACGTGCGTACTGGCCGGCGGACTAAAATAGAAAATTTAAAATGAAAAAATAACAAGCTGAAGCACAAAAGAAATATTCAAATTATTGCACTAATTGCGTTTTCACTATCTGTATTTGGATTTATTCTGGATTTGAATGAATTAGACCCTAGCCGATTACAAAATCTCATCGATATAACACTGATGACTGCAATTTTCTTTGGAGCCGGTATATTACTGTACGGATTAACTATTCTTTCGATGAGAGTTATACGCAGAATAAAGATCTGAATGCCTTTTAAACTTTTAGCAACCATAGCTCTCTGAACCAAAGCCGCCACAACCGGTCTCGCATAATTTTTGTTATATCTACACAGAAATCACCGTTCCGTTTTATCAACGGTTCGCAAAAACCAGCCCCAGGAAATGGAGTGATAAGGGCACCTGACTTGTCCCGATATACATCACACAAATAGTGTAAATCGGAATCAGGATTAACAAGTAAAAAGTGTAACCTTTTTTTTAGAACGAGTCAACTTTGGGTTAAATATCAACCAGTAAAACTAAAAGTCTCATTCTTATGCCAGTCAGAATTGAAAAAGCCCGTACAAAATTCAATTTGGCACGCATTATATCAAAGTTTGGAATGAAAAGTTATAGATTTGTAGAAATAAAATTGAAAAATAAAACATTCAACTATGACACAAGAAATAAAAGCTGGAATTGGCCTTGATTCACTAAGGTTTGGAATGAGTAAAGAAGAAGTAGAAAACATACTTGGAAAACCCAACGAAATAGACACGCACACTGACAATAATGAAGATGACGGCGCAACTGAATCGTGGCATTACGATGACCAGGAGTTATCAATTAGCTTTGAAGAAATTGACGATTTCAAATTATTTTCAATAGCTGTTTCTAACAAATCTTATAAATTCAAAAACAAAAAACTTATTGGTCTAAAAAAGAAAGAACTTATCGAAGAACTGGAAGCATTAGCCATTGATGACTTAAAAACAGAAGATTGGTCAACTGATGATAATCTGGGGCAGGAATTAATTTTCTCAGAAAAACTAAGTATTAATTTCTGGATGGAAGATGGAGAACTATCTGAAATTCAATGGGGTCCGTTGCTTGAAGACGAAGGATATATTATTTGGCCGGAATAATAAAAAAAGTCTTGAGCATTGATTCTAAAAGTGCAATAATTATTACACTTTCAGATTGCTGATATGGGTTCTTACTTGTACCCGGCTGTTATTTGTGGAGCCACTAACCGGGATGAGATTGAAATGTTTGGTCACAACCAATTGTTGTGGCTAAAAAAAATATTGTACTCTAAAAAACGGGATTCCTTCTCATGACACTATAAATAAATACTGTCTATAAAGTCGGAATATTCAGTGAATAAAAGCCCACAACTTTTTCAACAGATTCGTTAAGTTCAGGAGTAATATAATTACAACTACAAGCTGCAATACCAACCTATGACTAATGCTTACAGCTATAATGCACAAATTATTAAGTAACTGAAATTAGTCCTGTAATTATATTTAGCATATTACAAGTCCATGCAAACAACTGATTATAAACTACCTGTAGATTATTAAAAAGAGGCACTCGTATAGAGAAAAAAAATTTTATCTCCCCCACAATTTCATTGACCCACAGTAATCATTATATTTGATTGCTGATAGCCTTGAAATCGAACAAATAAGTGAATACTAACCTTAAAATTACTATGTAGATGTCGAAAATTATTGAAAAATATGCAGAACTCCCGAAACTATTTAGGAAACCGCTTTGGCAATGGTGGCACAAAAAAATGAATAAGTATGATAGCGGGAACATTGCCAATTTTATGAACTACGGTTTTGAATACTTAAACGGAGATGTTCGCATACAATTAAAAGAGCAGGATGAAACTGATAGATATTGCATACAATTATACGATCACGTTGTAAATAAGGTTGATCTAAAAGGAAAAGATGTTCTGGAAGTTGGTGCCGGAAGAGGTGGCGGAGCTTCATACATAACCCGGTATTATGAACCCAAAAGCTATATAGGAATGGATATCACTCAAAGTAGTATCGATTTCTGTAATAAACACTACAAAGATGTAGACGGATTGACATTTACATGTGGAAATGCCGAAAAATTACCGTTCGATGACAGTTTGTTCGACTTTGTGGTTAATGTTGAATCTGCCAGATGCTACAACGATCAGGTTGCATTTTTTAATGAAGTTTTTCGTGTATTAAAACCTGACGGAAAATTGCTGCTCGCTGATATGATATATCCTGCCGAAATGGACAATTTTCGAAGCATAATTAACCAATCAGGATTTAACATAACACAAGAAACAAACATTTCACAAAATGTAGTGTCTGCACTGGAAAAAGACTCTGAAAGAAGAGAAAATCTTATCGACACAAAAATACCAAAATTCATGAGGAAATCCTTCAAAACCTTTGCTGGAACATTGGGAACATCGAGATACAACAATTTCGCAACTGGAATTTTTCAGTATTTGAGTTTTGTTTTAGAAAAACAAAAAAAATAAAGTTATTGCAGTTTTCTCAAAATAGTTATTTTTCTTACCTATTGAAATACTGATCGTTATAAGGTTCAACAGTATAGATTATTAATCTAATTGATTGTCCACTTTTATGTATAACCTAAGTTGAGCGGTTTGAACGTAGTGAAAAAGCGCTTTACTTAGGTTTAACCCCGATTTAGAAATTGTCGGTTTTCACCGAATAGGTGAGGTAAAAT
>JAQICA010000041.1 GCA_027858775.1 Salinivirgaceae bacterium
TCCGCTAACGACGTAATTCACGGCGCTTTCGCCAGGGTAACCACTTTTGTAACGGATATTGGGTATGAATAGTAAGTATTCGTTGCTTACGTAATAACTGAAGTTAATTACCGACCGACTTGGTTTAGGCGTGTAGTGCCGGTGGATATCATCGGAGTACAAGCGGTAAAAATAGACCATCATCGGGTATTTTTTATTGGGATCGAAATTTTCCGGTTTGTAGAGCAAGCCTTCCTCTTCGGTTCCTTCTGCTGTAATCCACTTAACCAGTTCTACCTTTCCCCAGTTGTATTCTTTTTGCTGTGGATTGGTTTCCGATACTTTTACCGGGTTTTCAATATCTAAATTGCTGTACCATACTTCCGGATAATCCTCGAAAGAGCCTTTTTTCCAAATAATTTTATCGGCCAGTTCGGCTTTTGCCGGATAGTAAATTCGATAGTCGGCAACTATCAGTTTTTCAGGAGCTTTCGAACTATTTATTTTTGTTCGGTAATATCCCCACGCTTTTGTAGTATTGTTGAAAGCGTGTAAGTAAAGGTCTTCATCGGAGTTGATGAATTTAGCCTCGCGGTCAAGTCTTATGTAACGAAACCGAATGCTGTTTTTTCTTCCGTAACCTTGTGTTATATTGCGTGGCGCTTCTTTTCCTGTTGGGTCTACTTGCCAAACATCAAACTCATCGTATATAAGAAAATAGTCATCGTTTTCTGTCCAACCGGCGTAGTAATACGGATCAGCATCGTTGGGGTAGTCATGTTCTCGTTGGTAAAAATCTACATCGATGTTTTTCGTCAAATTCCGAAGTTTCTCTTTTTTGATGTCGTACACATACCAGTTACTGTCGGCATAGCTGTAATACGAAATATAATTCCCCGAGTTGGAAAGGTGTGTAGGCTGCTGAGTCTCTTTTGTAATTAACGTTTTCTCTCCATTTTTTAAGTCAATTTTGTATACATCTTTATAGTATGGCATTTCCCATGAACCGCGTTTTTCGTATGGTGTGTGGTTGAAGCCAATGGCATATTGGCCTTCTCCTTCTAATGAAACGCTTGCCGATTTAATAACGGTATCCTCGATCATGACAATGCGATCTTTTTTTACATCCCAATACGAGAGGTAGCTCTTTTGTTCTTTTTTCTTTTTCTCGGCCAGTTGCTCTGGTTGTAACTTACCATCAGTCCAGCTCCATAGGTCTAAATGCACCTTTTCCGATGGTAGAAGTGTATCTTCAACTGCGGGTCGGGGAGCCCGGGCAGCGCCAAAATACAGGCGCTCACCATTATCGGTAAAATAGAGTTTGCCGTTTTTACTTACAGTCCATTTAGTTGGCAATTCTTCTGATAGCGTGTCGGCAATAATTTGGTTTTCGTTTTTGTTCCATGCGTATAGGCTGTACACTTTCTCTTTTATGCTGTCGGCAGAATGCACAAATGCCCATTGCGAACCGTCCTTATTAATGGTAATTTTTTCTGTCAATCCGTGCTGAGAAAAAACGGTGTCGATTATGTTTTGTTGTGTGTCGAATTTTATAATTGATGATTTGAGTAATGTATCGTTTTGTAGTACGATGCACATCAGGTTGGCGCCGTTTTCAGAAAACTCAAATTCAGTAGCATTGTTAAAAGTATGTTGAACGCCGGTTAGGGGATTGTAAACAACCAATTGGTGGCTTTCCGGAGCATTCTTGTCGTATTTTTTTTCTTTGCCTTTCTTTTCAGCTTGCGCAGAATCGGTGGCCGTTGAATCGGTAGGGGATTCCGATTCTTTCGACGATTCGTAGATCCACGCAATGTAATTTCCGCCTTTGCGAGGTACTTTAACGCTTTTGACTTTTTCGAAATGCTCTGTTTTTTTGTTTCCTATTGTGTAGATAAAGAGAGAATCTTTGGGTAAGTTTTCTTTTTTTACTTTGGCCAGCTTAGCTGCGCGTAAACTGTCGTGTTGGGGTTTTACCAAAAATGCCAGATAAGCATTCGTAAAAGCGAAAACCGCCTTGTGTCCGCGTTTGAACGAGGTTGTTTTATTTGTTTCGGCATTCCAAAGACGCAGCTCGCCATCACCTTTGTATGGGTTCACTTCGTAGGCAACAAATTGCCCGTTAGACGATATTTGCTGATGTCGCAAATGGTTCCAGCTTTGCAGATCGTCAATAGTTAACGGTTTTTTATTTTGTCCGCAGGCCAAGTTTCCTACAATGGTCAAAGTAATTAATAACAAGAAAGTTCTCATATCAATAATATTTTATTAAGCCTCGAAAATAACCATTTTATTGTTGTTCTGAAAACATGTTCGAAAAAGAACAGTAAATTGCCTGCAAGTTACGTGTTATTTGGAAATGAGGTGTCTGTAATTTTCCGTGCCATTATCGACACATAAAGCTAATTCTTTTCGTATTTTTGACGCCCGAAATGATGAACTCTTCAACCATATCGAAGTTTTTAAAGGTGAAAATTGCCGTATTGGGGCTAATAATTATCCTTGCTGTTTTCTTGATGGCATTATTTGCCTACGTTATTGCGCCCGATAACTCACCCAATGCAAACGATCAGCAAATTACCATAAGTAACCTTCCGCCAGGTAGCAAAGTGCAATTCCTGTGCGTGAAAATGAATACGAAAAAGGGCGATAATTCACTGCTAAAAGAGTTGTTTTTTGGTTTTTCATCGGAGTACACCCGCATTCCTGTAGAACGGTACGAAGTGATTGGTGATAGTATTACAATCTATGAATATGGAAGCACAGAAAACGCTGTGTTTGTTAGTCATTATCACATAGTTGATGTGGTGCGAAGAGTCGATAAACGTTATAAAATAAAACGTTCGTCGCACCAATATCATTATACAAATCTGGATGGAAGTCGCGAAACAATGCCCGTATTGTCTGCTGAGGAATTGGATGAGGCTATACATGTTGAATCGGAGCTGTTTTTACTGGGAACCGATCGGTTTGGTCGCGATTTGTTGAGCCGGATTATTATTGGTAGTCGGGTTTCTATTTCAGTGGGCCTTATTGCTGTACTTATTTCTCTTCTTGTCGGGATTATTCTCGGACTCGTTGGAGGTTTCTTTGGAGGAATAATCGATAAATTTATTATGTGGCTTATCAATGTAGTGTGGTCTATTCCAACGCTACTTCTTGTAATTGCCATTAGTATGGTGTTGGGCAAAGGGTTTTGGCAGATTTTTGTAGCCGTGGGCCTTACCATGTGGGTCGAAGTGGCGCGCGTGGTTCGTGGTCAGGTGAAGAGTCTCAAGGAGAAGGAATTTGTGCAGGCCGCCCGAGTGCTGGGTTTTTCTAATAGCCGAATTATGTTCCGACATATTCTGCCCAACACTACTGGGCCTCTGATCGTTATTTCTGCCGCCAATTTTGCAACTGCCATTCTGCTTGAAGCGGGCTTGAGCTTTCTTGGGATTGGTGTTCAGCCGCCCACACCTTCCTGGGGAAACATGATCAGAGATCATTACGGCTATATTGTTGTCGATCAGGCTTATCTGGCTATTGTGCCGGGGTTGGCAATAATGCTACTAGTGTGGGCCTTTACTATTCTCGGGTACGGCTTGCGCGATGCTTTTGATGTGAAAAATTAACTTTTTTTTAAACTTTTATTCGTTGGGAACTGTTGTACTTATACATGGTTGCTGATAATTAAGGCTTTATGTTTTCTGTGGTTGTTGATGCCGTTGTAAATACATGATGTTTTGTTTGTTGGAAAGTCTGGTTTTGTAAGCGAAGTTAAATTTTAAAAACACATAGATATGAAAAAGTTTGCACAGTTGATTTTTTTACCCATCCTTTTTTTCGGATTTGCCTGTTCTACTGAAAGCGGAAAAGAAGAGGCACAAAAACTGATTGAGAAACAAACCCAAGCACTTGAAAAAGAGCAAGACGCAGTTGAGGGAGTTTTCGATAAATTACAAGCGGCAAAAGACTCGCTCATTACTGAACAAGGGACGCTGGAACAACGAAAGCGTGAAGTTGAGGGTGACGTGGAGAAACTGGAGAAAAAAGAAAAGGCTTTTGCTACAACCGTTAAAGAAGAACAAAAAAAGACCTTGAAAGAAAAGAAAGGGGCATTGCAAAAGCAATTGAAGGCCATCGAAGACAGTTTAGCTTTAGTAAAACAGGAGTTGGGCAGTCTCGACGAGCGAAAAGATACAATATCCATTAAAGAGCGACAGTTAAAACAACAAAAATCGGAAGCAAAGAAACAGTTGGTGACCGGAATTTCGAAAATCGATAGCCGATTAAATAATATTGAAAGTCAGCGAAATGTAAAGGAGAAAGAAATTGATATTATTCGTCAAAAGTTAAAAATAGCTGAACAAAAAATAGAACTCCTTAAGGATGAAAAAGCTGTGTATTTGCGCACTAAAAATAAATTACTTGGAGAAAATGCCGACGACACTGAGCTTAAAAGTTTGAATCTGAAAATTAAAGAAGTTGAGTCTGACATAGATGATGAAAAGAGCCTCATTTTTGCCGCTGAAAAGCAGATATCGAATTTGCAAAGCTGGATGCAGGATGTAGATAATCTGCATGATCAGTTGAATGAAATGATTGAAAAAGAGTACAGCGATAACGATATTATTGCCGCATTTACTGCCGAGGAAACGAAACGCTTGCAGAACGAACAAAAGAATATTACCAAGGAAATGCAGGCAATGAAAAACACAAGAGAAGAGTTGGATCAGAAAAGAGCAGAAATTGATCGTCAGCTGACAAAGATTGAAGAGCAAATTGAAGTTGTAAGTAGCAAAGAACTCTCAGAAATATTTGCTGAAAAATCAGAATTGGAGAAACAGTCAGCAGCACTTTCAGGAAAAGAGCAGCAGCTTGTTGCCAATGAGAAAAAAGTGGAGGCCTCTGCAGCCATGGAGGATGATGTTGAAGGCGCCGGTTTGCTAAAGAGTGTAGAGAAAGAGATTTTAGCAAAGCGTAGCATTATTGAGCAATTGAAAAAAGAAATTGCTGGCGAAAGAGCAAAACTTGCCGAAAAACAAGCAAAACTTGAAAAAAGGCGCTCCGAAAATGTTAAGGCAATAGCGAAAACAGGAATGTATATCCTGCTGCTGGCGCTTATTGCTGTTGTAGTACTCTATTTTGTGGGGCGTGCCGCCGTTAATCGAAGGAAAAAGTAATATTAAAAACAAGGACGGCATTACACTAATTGAAAAATTTATTATTACGAACATTAAACTTTACAACTATGACAACAGAAAAGAATGATAAAACAAATGAAAAGCAAAATCGTGAAACTAACGATGATAATAGCTTTTGGGAAGATACACGCGAAAATGTTACCGAAGGTGCACGTATAGTAGGTGAAGAAGCACGGCGCATTGGTGGACAGATCTCTTCGTATTCCGAAAAAATATTCGGTAAAGTATCGGACTCTGCTACCGATGCCTATAAAATAAGTACCGAATTTACCCGCGATGCGGTAAATGGAGCACAGGCACTGGCAGAAAAGTATAAAGATAAATACGAAATTAATAAGCTCAATAATAAGAAAAAAGAGATTTCAACACAATTGGGAATGAAGCTATACCTGGAGGTTAAAAACAATGATAACCGTATTCCCCGGGGCTTTTTAGATAAAAATGAGATTCAAGGATTAGTAAGTAAGCTGGAAAGCCTCGATCAGGAAATTATCGACATTACCGAAGAGGACGAAAAGACCTCGTAAATTGATATGTGCAAGCTGCCGAGCATTTTTCTCTGCAGCTTGTATTATTTGCGGGCGAACATGAGAAATAATAATCCGAACAATTTAAAGAAGAAAATGTATGAAAAACAGACAACACAAATTATTGATTGATACCATACTGATTGCCTGGGTGGTTTTATGGATTTATTATTTGTCGCTAAATTGGGCAATCTTTAGTGTGGCATTAAAAATCAATCTGGGATTCGCCGTCATTACCGGGATGCCGTTTGTCATCTTTTTTATCTTGGGGCTTGTTATGTTAGTTGTTATTAGGTATAGTCACCATGTATACTTGCTTAAGGAGTTGAATCGGGAAAAAGATGAACAAAAAAATAAATCGCTGCTTGAAAAAGATATCGAAATTTTAAAACTCAAGGAGGTGCTTTTTAAAATGCAAACCAAAGACATGAACGATAGTAGCACATCTTTAAAAGTGCTTCAGGATAAACTTGATTCTATTTCGGCACAAATGGTTGATGATAAACCGTCTGATGAACCTAAACCCGATACCAAAAAGCCTTCCTAGTGTATTGTGCTGAACGAAATATTGGGTGATGTTTAGGGATTTTCGTTTTTAATTTGAATACAAATGTTTCTCTGGCAGCGTTGAGGAAATTTCCTACGCAATAAATATGGAAAGTCCGGTGCCTGTCTCGTTAGAGCAGGCTGGACTTAACATTCGTCTTATTTTATAGTAAAATACCCAAAAGTCCTGTTGTGTGGCATGTAGTAGACAACTTTGCAAAAACTTTTTTGTGAAATTAGTTTATAATTACGACATTGTACTACAGAATGAACCAAACTGTAACAAATTAATTAATGCTACATCAATGATAGTTACAATGACAAAAAATGCAACTATCTTGAGCTCAGAGTAAGAAGACAAGGTTCATCTTGTAACAGGATTTTAAATTTTAAACAAGAGGATTGCTGGATATGCTTTTAGAATTGCAACGAACACATTTGTCAGCTAGTCAGAGTATTCAGCGTTTTATGCTGTTTTTAATTCTAACTACTATACCTTTTTTGGCTTTCCCCAAAGCAGGGGTGCAAGGTGTCGATAAACCAGATATTTTAATATTGCACTCTTATCACGAGCAATTTAAATGGACCAATGATGTTAACCGTGGTTTTTCAGAGTCTTTAGCTGGCAATGCTCAAATTCATGTGCAATATATGGATACAAAACGGCAGTTCGATAGTGTATATATGAAACTGCTGACGCGCCTGCTTATCCATAAACATGCAAAAAACAACTACCTTGTTGTGGTTGCTGTCGATAATAATGCATTCGATTTTCTCAAACAATATCGCGATTCCATTTTTCCTCATACTCCGATTGTATTCTGCGGAATCAATAATTTACAAAAAGAAGACCTTGTAGGTGTTGAACAGATAACAGGAGTGAAGGAAAAGGTTGATTTTGGTCGTACTCTTGACGTTATTGCCCGCTTACAACCCGATGTCGACAATGTATTTGTTGTAGTAGACGAAACCACAACTGGTATACGCACTCAAAAGGAGTTAGAAGCTATTGTTGCTGCCCGCAAGTTTCCTTTTCGGATTTCGTTTTCCGGTGCCATGTCAATGCAGGAAATGGGATTAAAACTAAGTAAGCTGCCGTCAACTACAGCGGTGTTGTTGGTTCTCTTTTTTCGCGATAAAGACGGTGTTTTTTATTCCTATCGCGAAAGTACTTTGCACATAAGTAATGCAAGTAGTGTTCCGGTTTACGGACTGTGGGACTATAATTTGGGCTATGGAATAGTGGGTGGATATTTGGCAAACGGATATGCACAGGGGAGGGCAGCAGCTGATATTGTAAATCGTGTGATAAATGGCGAAAAACCCAAAAATATTCCTGTCGTTTGGGAAAGTCCGAACCAATATATGTTTGATTATAAAGTGATGTTGCGACACGGACTCAATCCGGATTTACTGCCCGACAATCGTCTGGTGATAAATGAACCGTATAGCTTGTATAAACAAGATAGAGAACTTTTTTACCAGATTATTTTTACTGTTGCTACCCTTCTTGTCTTGATTGTGTTACTTGCTTTTGCTACATTTCGCTACAAAAAAATATCGCGCATTCTCAATCGTAGTCACAGCTATTTAACAGCTCTGTTTAACGCTGTTGGCGATGGCATTATTGAAGTTGACAAAAATGGAAAGGTGCGCGCCATGAATCGCAGAGCCGAGCTGTTAACAGGCTGGGATACCAATGAAGCGGTAGGTAAGTTGCTCCATGAGGTCTATAAAACTCATGAAGCACAAACGGCATACAAGAATACAAGTCATGAAATTTTACAAGCGAAAAATGGCACGACATGCAAAATTGTAGAATCTATTTCAGAAGTTGATGGTGACAAGGAACCCTTAAAAGTGATTGCATTTACCGATATTAGTAAAGTTATTGAGAACGAAGAACGGTTCAGCCGGTTGGCCGAAAATGCTAAAGATATAATCTACCGGGTTGGTATTCCCGATGGGCAATTTGAGTATATGAGCCCGGCAGTGTATACCGTTTTGGGATATCGCCCGGAGGATTTTTATCATAATCCGGCCATTATTAAAAATAGTATTCCCAAAAAGTGGTGGCGCTATGTTTTAAGACGATGGCAGGAAGTGGAGTCGGGTAGGGTTATCGGAACCTACGAGCTTCAGGTTATAAGTAAAGACGGCGAAACAAAATGGATTAACCAGCGTAGCGTAATTGTCTTCGATTCCAATAAGGTGCCCGTGGCCATGGAGGGAATTGTTACAGATATTACCGAACAAAAAGATATTGAAGAGAAACTTTGCAACAACAATGTGGCTTTGGAAGAAGCAAAAGAACGAGCCGAAGAGAGCGATCGTTTAAAGTCGGCTTTTCTTGCCAATATTGCACATGAAATTCGTACCCCGATGAATGGAATTATGGGGTTTTCGGAACTCCTGCGTAGCGGCGATCTTGAACAAGCCTCACAAAGTCGGTTTATTAATCTTATTCAGCAGAGCAGTAAGCGTATGCTTAATATTATCGACGATTTGGTGAATATTTCACAAATTGAAGCGGGGCAAATTCAAACTAATTTTAGAAATGCAAAATTAGAGATGATACTCGAAAATGTGGTGCCTGTGTACCGAAGTGCTGCGCAATTGAAAGAACTACGATTTATTGTAGAATGTCCGGACGAGCTATTATCAAAAAGCTTGCATACCGATCAGTATAAGCTCGATTATACCTTACGCAGGCTGCTCGACAATGCAGTGAAATTTACTAAACAGGGAGAGATTACTTTTATTATAAATCAAATTGGCGACCAGTTATTGTTCGAAATTCGCGACACCGGTGTGGGCATCGATACCGAGCACCAGTCTGCAATTTTTGAACGCTTCATGCAAGCCGATAGCACTCCATTTAAAGCGCAAGAAGGAACCGGATTGGGATTATCCATTGCCAGAGCCTTTGTTGAGGCTTTGGGTGGCAAAATCAGTCTAACCTCTACGAAAGGAGTAGGTTCCGTATTTTCCTTCTATATTCCCTTTCGTAACTAGTATAACGAAGAAAACGTATCGTTTTTGATTGCGTGCAGTAATGGAACTCAGCGATTACTGTTTTCAAAATGAATATAACCCGGTTGTTGGCGTTTTCTTGCGGGAGCTCTATAGTTTGATGATGGTTGGTCGTATCTGTGCTAAAGCATCAACTTAACCAGAAGAATTAACCTTGTTAAGGACTTTGTTGTTCGTGATTTTTCTTCGATTACGATTTGGCTTAGCGATATCATTTCATTTGTTTTCGTAAATAAACACTAACCTGAAAATGTAGAATCGTGCGAACTTTATTAGGGTTTCCCTTTTAGCTAAGTATACTGCTTTCGTGATAGAATGTTAAACAGTGAGTCCAATCATAATAATCGTAATCCCATTCATATTCTTCGTCTGAGTCATCGTGTTCGCTTGAACTCCAGTATGTAGCTGTGTTTGTGAAATCTCCAGTTAAATCCTGATTAAAAAATCATTTATAAAGTTCATCTTTGCCGGGCAAAAGCCAGACGCTATATCCGTTTAGAACTAAGTCTTCACATAGCTTTGCGGCAATGTACGACCCGGAGCAATTGCTGGAAATAGCGTGTGTATTCAATTCCCCTGTCCCGGCTGTGACAAGGGAATTGAATACATTTTAAAAATTAATGCCTTGCTTATTGTTGGTGTATTTGACCAATAGTAAGTTGCGTAATTTTTTGTATTCCTCCACATAAGCCTCCATGGTATTCCAGACAAATTCGGTTAGCAACGCTTTTGCCTTATCGGGGTTGCGTTTATAAAGCTTAGCTGCTTCTGCTTCCAGCTCAACCATTGCTTTGGCAGTAGTGCTTTCTAACGAATCGCGTACGGGCTTAACATCTTTCCAGGCATTTTGCCATTTTAAGTACATCAGGTTGTCGACAAAATCGTAAGCCCAACGTGCCGATTTCTCGCTGTATTGATCGGGATTATACGTTTTGTATAATGGATTAATTTCTGTTACCCCGGCGTAAATGGGAACATATGGCGCAACGTATTCATTATCGAGGTACACCCAATAAATTCCTCCAATAGCATCGGGCAGCCAACTGCGTAGTTGTGCCACCATACCGAATCCTCCACGTGCAACGTTTCTTCGCCAGTTTATATCGAGTAATTTTCGCATAGGCATAGTGGGAAATGGTGTTGCCAATGGACTAAGCTCGGCTTTGCCATCTTTCCCTATAATGTACCAATCCGGATCGGAAGTCATATCGTAAATGGTACCTTCGAAAACTGAGCGCTGAAAATCCATTATGTCGGCATACGACATTTTCTTTTCGGGCTTTACAGAAAATGGATATAAATCGAGATCCTCAACATACTGAATGTAGGGATTTTGTCCATCGTAAACCGATTTAAGACTTCGATCGGGATATTGAGTGTAATTTGGCGCCCATGTTGAGTAAAACAGCCAAAACCGGGAAGTTGCCCATTCTCGTGCAATGGGTGAGTATGTTTTTTGCCAGTGAAATGGCACATTGCTTTCCGGATTATACCAACCCTCATCGATGGCATGCTGCATATAATTGGGCGATGCCATGCAGTTTTGCTGAGTAGTATCAATGTGCTTTATTGTACTCCAATTAGGCACCATTGCTACATGGTCGTCGGGAACACGTTTTGCCGCCCAAATAGCTCCGGGTTTTCCGCCATCTTTTTGCCATTTTCCAACACTGAATACTTCAAAGAGCCATACTTCGTTGGGATCGGCTATAGCCAAACACTCCGACTCATCAATACACGAGGGTAAAAAACCATATTCTTCCACTAGCCGACCAATTAGTTTCACGGCCTCTACGGCGGTTGAACATCGCTGCAAAGCAAATATTTCGGCTTGCTCAACAGTCATTATTTGATCGCCTTCGCCACGCTTAAACTTCATGCTCTCGCGCTGGCTCATTGTGCTTTCGCCAATGCATAGCTGGTGTTCGTTAATATGCGGCAAAGCCGAATGAATGTATGAGTACGTCTCTCTCACCTGGGGAATGTATCCTATTATTTCTCCATACTCGTCTAAGGGTTGATCAATATTTTGAATTCCCCAATATACCGGAGCTTTTTCACCCTCTTTGTATGTAAAACGAGGAATTACGCGCAAGCGACAGTCTAAGCCTCCATCGGAATGCGAAACAAGCACAGAGCCATCGGTAGTTGCTTTTTTTCCTGCCACAATTATAGTACAGGCTTGCGATAAGTTATATGGGAGAAATAATACTATGGTTAATAAAAGAATGAAATACTTTTTCATGGTTTGGGATTTTAGTTTTATGTGAACTGTTTTGAATTATTCTAATTGAAAAGATAGTAATTTACAGTTTGCCAATGGGAGGGAGCAAAACGATTTGAGCTTTGCTGCCCCCCTTTCGCTACAATTCTTCGCCCTCATTTAAGAACGGGACAAATGAAAAAAATCGGTTTGCAAATGTGCAAAATAACCGCATAATCGTATAGTTCTACACTTCAAATGCTAATATACGTTCCTTTTCCACATCTTCGATGCTTTTTGCCAATGGCTTTCCTAAAATACGATTCCCGGTTTCTGTAATCAACACATCTTCTTCATTTCTTATGCCACCAAAATCTCTGTATTCCTCTACTTTATTATAGTTGATAAAATCTGTCAGCTTGCCATCTTTCTTCCAAAGATCGATTAATTGAGGAATAAAATAAATTCCGGGTTCAATAGTAATAACATAGCCTTTTTGTAATGGGCGCGCCAATCGTAAGGATTTGAGTCCGAATTGTGTGCTTTTAGGATTGCCGGCATATCCAACCCATTGCTCACCAAAATTCTCCATGTCGTGTACATCAAGCCCCATTAAATGCCCTGTTCCGCATGGGAAAAATAGTGCATGGGCGCCGGCTTCCACTGCATCGTCGGTGTTTCCTTTCATAAAACCCATTGCTTTCATACCATCTGTAATAACACGAGCAGCTTTTAAATGCACATCGCGATAATTTGTACCGGGCAAACAGGCATCAATAGCTGCATTATGTGCATCGAGGGTTAGTTGGTAAATCTCTTTTTGAGCAGATGAGAACGTTCTACTCACAGGAAATGTACTCGACATATCGCCGGCATATCCGGTTGCAGTTTCAGCTCCGGCATCGAGTAAAAACAGATCTCCCTCTTTAATGGTATTGCCATGATAATGGTTATGTAGCGTTTGCCCGTTGATGGTAGCAATTATGGGAAAAGATATATTGCCTCCGGCTGCATGCGCCTTTTCGTATACTTTAGCCATTACCTGAGCTTCAGTCATACCGGGACGAGCAAAGCGCATTGCCGCCTGGTGCATTTCCACGGTTGTATTTACTGCTTTCTCTATCTCTATTATTTCCTCTTTACTTTTTATTATTCGTTGTTCTCCTATTGCGCGAATCATTTGAATGCTGGCATTTTGAGCAGCTTCGCCCGGAGAAATCCCTAACCATTGCAGCAAATTTATTTTATGATCGGCACGGTATGGAGGAAGATACTGCACACGAGTTTTATTGTTGATCAACATTACGGAAAGTTGCTGTAAATTTCCGGTTTTGGTTATTCCTGTACCGGCAGCCAGCTCGTTAATGGTTGGTTGATGCCCCATCCATACAATATGGTCAATAGTAAGGTCATCGCCAAAAATATAGTCAACACCGGCATCAATATCCATTACTGCGTGCAACCCGGGCTTATTAATCCCAAAATAGTATAAAAAAGTACTATCCTGATGAAAATGATAGGTATTGTCTGCGTAATTCATTGGGCTTTCGTCGTTTCCCTGAAAAAGCAGTAACCCACTTTGCATGGTTTCGCGAAGGTGTTCGCGTCTTTTGATATAGGTCTCTTTTGTAAACATAGAAGTATTTTTTTTGATTATTAGCTTTTATGCATGATAAATTGAATTGATTTTCAGTAAAATACATGTGCGGCCTGCATAAAATCGGACATGCATATATTTTTTAATCAATCTAAAAGGTTATAGAATAACCGTTGAATTTTTATTTAAACTGCTGTGCATTGAAAAAAATTATTGTGAGTAAAATATCAGTAATGAGTTATTTATCGTAAACCTGAGCTGTACTTGTTCATGCTTATTAACTTTCCAACTATTTTCCCCTCTTTATCGGCTTTAATAATTTCTGTCGTAGCAAATCCACATGTATCCACTGCCGTATGCAATTCATATTCTTTGGCTTTTTTAAGTAAACCAATAGCAAAAACGGGTTGAATTAAAGGATCGCCGCCCGTAAGTGTGATTCCACCATTTGACTCCTCGTAAAAAGGTTGTTGAGGAATATCATGCTCCATAACTTCTGCAATGGTATAGTTTTTACCAACTAATTCCTTTCGTTGGTAGACCGTTCCATCAAGTTTTTTTTGTGTTACGAAAAACTCCGGAGCCATTTGTTGGCTTTCAGGGTTGTGACACCACGCGCAGCGTAGCGGGCAACCTTTAAAAAAGATACTGCTTCGTATTCCGGGGCCATCGTGTACGGAAAAATGACGGATGTCGAAAATACAGCCACCCATATAAAGAACTTAAAAAATAATAAATCTGGTTAATTTACCGGTGTGCCGGTTTAGGGTAATATTATTGCCAATGATTAATTACCCCAAATAGAAGGAGAGGGGTAAATCAGAATAGCCAATACTCATAAAGGCCTTTGCCATTATTGTTGTACAATGTATGTAAGATATGTTTTATCATTGCTAAAATGCTCTGAAACAAATATATGAAATTCATCGATACGAAATCAATGATATTTGTCATAAACGTACAAAACCAAGCCGTGGTTTCAAGGATTAGTTGAGAAAGTTGTGGACTCTTTTTAACTAATCTTTTTTTCTTGGCAAAAAAAAGATGCAAAACTTTAGTCCGACAACTGGCGGAAAGTCAAGATCAAATTACGCTTCTCCCCGCTCTGTTCAATAAATTAAATGACATATAAAAGCTGGACAAGCCTCTTTTATGTCATTTATATTCATTGAACCCCGATTATGAAAATATAAAACAATTGTAATATTTTCTATATCGGGATTTACTCTCATACAATCCATAATTATGATTTTCAATC
>JAQICA010000070.1 GCA_027858775.1 Salinivirgaceae bacterium
CAAATTTCAAATTACACGTCCAAAGAAAAGGTCGTTTTTCGCTGCATTGACAAAAATAATAAAATACTTTAACCCAATTAGATATAGGAAAAATAAAATCAGTTATTGAAACACACACCCCAAAATCCACAGGGATTTTCACCTTAAAAAATAAAATCATTACAGAATTCAGGACACATCTACGAAAGTACTGATTTCTTTACACAGTATATCAACGACCATTGCAAGCAGCCATAACATAAAGAGAAACCTCTATAGTACAAAAATGAACTTCCATAAAAAAAACAGGTAGAAATACTTACAAGTGTGAAAAAATTGTTAAATTTACTTACATAACAATTAACTTCCTCAAGAGCCTATTAATGACAAACCCCTAAAAAACATACAGTTACACATAAATAGCAATGATAATAATTTTATAATCCTCAAAAAAGAATACACTAATTATTTTTGAATCATATTTTTTTAACTAAAAAGATGCAACATGAGAAAACAATTAACACTACTACTAATGCTGCTATTGAGTGCAGGATTAAGTGCACAGGTAGCCATTACGGGCTTTGTCAGAGATGAAAACACCGGCGAGCCACTTATTGGAGCCACAATTTTTGTAGAGGAAACCAGTGAAGGAACCTTTACGTTACTCAATGGTGAGTTTGACATGCCAGTAGAGGCGGGCGATTACACTTTACGGTTCAGTTACATTGGGTACAATAGTATCACAAAAAAGGTTAGCGTTCAAGGTGTAAAAGACATGGGCACCATTAATCTAAAAAACGACGCCGTGGGTCTGAACGAAGTACGAATTGTAGCCGACGTTGCTGTTGGCCGCGAGACACCGGTGGCCGTATCGACCATTACGCCGCGGCAAATAACCGAAAAATTGGGAAATCAGGAGTTTCCTGAGATCATGAAATCGACACCAAGTGTGTACGCTACCAAATCGGGAGGTGGTTTTGGCGATTCTCGAATCAATATTCGAGGATTTGACGCACGCAACACAGCAACACTTATTAATGGAGTACCAGTAAACGATATGGAAAACGGATGGGTGTATTGGTCAAACTGGGCCGGACTTGCTGATGTTACCCGAAGCATACAGATACAGCGTGGTTTGGGAGCTTCAAAGTTGGCACTGCCTTCCCTGGGAGGTACCATTAACATTTTAACCAAAACAACCGACGCCACAAAAGGTGGTAACCTTTCATTTGCTGCCGGAAACGATGCATATACAAAATACGGAGCAACATTTTCAACCGGATTGAGCGACAAAGGTTGGGCATCGAGCATAGCGCTATCAAAAACAACCGGAGACGGTTATGTAGACGGAACACAATTTGAATCTTACTCTTACTACATTTCTATTTCAAAACGGTTGAATGCTAATAATTCCATTTCGCTTTCAATATTCGGCGCACCACAAGAACACGGTCAACGTCGTACAATGCAGAACATTGAAACCTACCAAAACAATAAAAGTGGCATTAAATACAACAGCGACTGGGGTTATAAAGGTGGAGAGATTTATTACCTGAACAAAAACTTTTACCACAAACCACAGGCGATATTGAACTATTTCTGGACCATCAACGAAAAGTCGAATCTAATGACAGCCGCCTACGCATCAATTGGAGAAGGTGGAGGAACCGGAGGGTATGGAAACACATCGAAGTTTAGCGGGGACTACTTACGCGACGGCCAAATTAATTACGATCGTATTGTAGACGAAAATATTACATTAGCAAATGCCGGAGCAGAAACCATTATGCGCGCCTCTATGAACAACCACGCGTGGTACGGAATTCTCTCGAACTACCAAAACGATATTACTGAAGAAATTAAACTATCGGCCGGTATCGATGGTCGCTATTACAAAGGAGAGCACTACCGCGAAGTTACAGACCTATTGGGGGGAGAATTTTTTATCGACGACTCGGATTTTAATAACTCGGTGAAGGTGGTAAAACCAGGCGATAAAATAGGCTATCACAACGATGGACTCGTTTCCTGGGGAGGATCCTATGTAACAGGTGAATATATTAGCGGTAATTTATCTGCATTCTTATCCGGTTCGGCTTCCATTAAGAGCTACAAACGAATCGATTATTTCAACTACTTTTCAGACGATTTAATCGACCAAATTAACAACAATGAAGATATTAGAAACCAATACGAGGAAGCCATTGGCGACGAAGTAGATTTTAACCGTGCAATGGAAGGCAGAGAAACCGACTGGCAAAGCTTCTTTGGATACGTATTTAAAGGCGGTGCCAACTACAACATTACGGAAACCATGAACGTATTCCTGAACACAGGATACTTCGAACGGCAACCCGATTTCGATGCTGTTTTCCTTAATTTTGTAAACAACATAAACGAAGATGCCGTAAACGAGAAAGTCTTAAGTTTCGAATTGGGTTACGGATATCAGACAAAATACATTAAGGCTCAGGCCAACCTTTACCACACACAGTGGAAAGACAAAACATTTACACAGTCGGTCCCAAATCCAGACGACGACGGGGCAACCTTCCTCAATGCCAATATCTTGGGTGTGGAAGCTATTCACCAAGGACTGGAAGTAGAAGCTACCATAAAACCCATTCCCAATCTTAAAATAGATGTGATGGCATCACTAGGAAACTGGCGCTGGGGAAATAATGTTGAGAATGTATACTTAACAGATGATAATCAAAACAATATTGACACGGTAAATGTACTTATTAAGGACGTACGTGTTGGCGATGCTGCCCAGACAACTCTTTTTATTGGGGCTTCATACGAATTAATTCCAAATTTAAAGGTTGGCATGGATCTGTACCATTATGACAATATTTTCGCAAGTTTCGACCCAACCGATCGCGATGAAAAAAGCCAGGTAGACGGAAAAAATCCTGATTCATGGAAACTTCCGAATTATCAACTACTGGATGCCAATATTAGTTACGACTTCGACTTTGGAAACCTAAAAGCAATATTGTACGGTAAATTCAACAATATTTTAGATACCGAATACGTGGCCGAGGCACAGGACGGCTCAAATCACGACTGGGACAAAGCCCGTGTTTACTACGGATGGGGACGTTCATGGTCTATGGGAGTAAAAATTAACTTTTAATACGAAAAAACAAATACTATGAAAAATATATTAAAACTATTAGCAATTGGATTTTTTGCATTCGGTGTGAGTGCGTGCGACCCAATGGATGACATATACGACGATTTGCCAAATGATGACTCTACCACAATTGACAATCTCAATAAAGTACCTGCAGTAGCAAACTATACTTTGGCAGATGTAGATTACGAATACTCGAGTAACGACAGCATTGCCAATAACAAGTATTTTTTCGAAGAGGCTCCTGCAATCGACTACCTTCCCGAAATTATTAATGAGGTATTTTTGGCAGATGTTGGCGCAGAAACCAGAGTTACCTATAATTATCTTTATCCGCTCGATACTGTAACAAAAGAGTACCCACATTACGAAGTTGATTCTTCTGAATATGGAAACGACTACTATAACTTTAGTAGCCACGGAAATTTGTATAATCTTTTGAGCAGTAAACACCCCAATGCAAAACGTGCCGATTTAGCAGAGTTGACCTATGCATGGCGTAGCTCCGGCACAACCGACACGGTAACCTATACGTTTGCTTGTCTGGAACCGGACGAATGGACAATTACGTACAAGCTTTCCAGTGAAGAATACTATAGTATGGAACAAAGCTATCCAAACTTTAGTAACACTGATGATCCCAAACGATACGTTCCTGTATTTATTGAAACGCTTAGCGAGTACCAATATGCGCAACCCGGCGACAGAGCATACATTGTCTATGTTGTTTACGGAGATGAGTTCCC
This sequence comes from Salinivirgaceae bacterium, assembly GCA_027858775.1. Classification (GTDB taxonomy): domain Bacteria; phylum Bacteroidota; class Bacteroidia; order Bacteroidales; family Salinivirgaceae; genus Salinivirga. The sequence continues at coordinate 3,865 of JAQICA010000070.1, forward strand.
ACACATTTTGCAATTAGAAAAAGAGCAATATCAGTGGAAAGTAATTGAAAGTGCATATCCAAAAACAGCGTCATTAACAGCAAATGGTGAAACATGGTCGGTTGCACCCCCAATAGACTTTGTGACAACAACCCAAACAAATGATCGTGAATACACGCTAACAAGTGCGGACTACGAAATGGTAGGCAACGGCCAATACGGAAATTTCGACAACGAAAGCACTGTTATAGAGAAAATTTCTACCATTTTAAAAGCTAACTTCGAAGATATCGAAGTTGGTCAAGTGTTCCTTGTACATTATAAATTTTACAGTGGAGCAGTAGAAGATCGAAGCATTAATCTGGAGGCTATAGCTAAAGAGTAACCTTCAGAAGGAGAACAAATAAAAAGGAGGCTGTCGTTTGGCAGCCTCCTTTTTTTTTTAGTTTGTCCGTACAAAATGTCGGAAGTGACGCATAAACTGCGCTCGCTCCCATGCAGCAGGATTTGTACTTTTCTCCTGTGCCATTTTTCCGCGAAAATCGTCAATGGTATCGAATTCCATTTTTTCCATCCAATTTGTAATATCGCTAACCATTTGAGTAATGTATTCGGGTCCATTTCGGTACAGAACCGAGGCAATTTGTACCACATTGGCTCCGGCTAACAGTTGCTTAATGGCATCGCTGCCCGAATGCACACCAGTTGTAGCTGCAATATCGCAATCAACCCTGTTGGCCATAATTGCCACCCAACGTAACGAAATATGAATATCTGATGAACTGCTCAGTACATGTCCGCTGGTCATGCGCATGGTATCAATATCGATATCGGGGGCATAAAAGCGGTTGAATAGCACCAAGCCTTTAATACGCGTTTCAGATAATCGTCTTAGTGCCGGCCCCAAATCGGAGAAATAGTAACTCACTTTAGCCGATACCGGAATATTTACTTCAGAGCTCACCTGGTTGACTACATCGTGGTAAATTTTTTCGTTATCGACCGATGAACGTGTAAAATCGGTTGGAAGAATAAACATATTTAGTTCAATGGCATCGGCTCCCGCTTTTTCAATTTCGGCAGCAAGGTAGGTCCACTTTTGCGACGAAACACAGTTAATACTCGCAATAACGGGAATTTTCAATTCAGCCTTTGCATCTTTTATCAGTCGTAAATATTTTCGCACCTGATCCTCCTCCATGGGATTGTCCATATAATCCATAGTTTCGGGATAGACGTATGGCCTTCCGGTCATTTGCTGCTTCATTTGCTCCATTTCCATTTGAATTTCCTCTTCAAACAGCGATTTAAGCACTACAGCACCTGCTCCGGCAGCTTCAATTTTCTTGAGGTCATCGAGGGTACCGGTCATTTCTGAACTGGCAGCAACAATCGGATTTTTAAGTTTTAGCCCCAGATAAGTAGTTGATAGATTTGTCATAATAATTTGTTTATGGTTTCTAACAGCTAACATATTTCGGGGTAAAATGGTTGAGGAGATGTGGGGTTTTTCTTGGCGAAAAAGTAAGAAAAAGGTTAGTTGATATGTGACTGGAGCATAAGTCCACAACATTTCGGGTTCTGATATTCAAATATTTCTAAAAATCAAAACTTCGTTTGGATCACTTCATAAAGTTGTGGGCTTTTTTCACTAAACTTCTTTCTTGCAAAAAAAGATATCCGGAAAACTGCCAGGTGGTACAATAAACGACATATTGCACTTGGCAAAAGATTTACTGCAAAGGTCCGTTAAAAAGTACATTTTCAGGCAAACACATTAATCGCCGGCATAAAATAAGCCTTCGATGTCGGCGTTACCGTAAAACTGGTTCTCGCCCAGGCGCACCCAACCGGTTAGTCCGAATTGCGTTTTAATTAGATAGTTGCGAATAAATAAACCGTCGGAAAATTCGGCCACCAACACTTCTATAGCATAATTTGCAGGAATTTTCGCAATTACTTTTCCTCCTTCGGGCTTATCGTACAATTTCATTGCACGACGAGTTTTGGTGGTTAAGCCTACATAATAAAAAGGCTGCACCTCTTCTGTAAATTCCCCAAGGTTTACCCGGAATTTGCGGCGCATATCGAACATATTATTGGTGTGCCCCGTTGTGTAAATATTACCGTTTTCAGGAATGTACAGTGTTGTACATCCAATGGTAAAAAGCGCCTTATCATATCCCACATCAGCAGCATCGTAGAAAATAAAGGTTGGATCGGCGCTTGGCCCCGGCGAATAAACCACCAAATATTCCATTTTTAGAGCGGGCGAAATAGCGGTTTTCAGTACAACCATCTGATCGCACATCCCATCTCCGCAGTAGAGCGGATGGTCGGCATCCAACTGATCGGTGCGCTTCATAATCATAACCACATCTTTCGGAGAGTAAGCAATTACGGCTCCTCCAAGCTGTTGGCGCTCCAAAAACGGGAACGGCTTTTCATCATTGCTTTTACCGGACAAACCGGCACTCCCCTCGGCTCCTTCGGGTTTGGCAGCATTCGCTTGTAGCGAAAATAAAAAAACACAAACCACAGTTGTTAAAACGTTCAAAATAACTCGCATGACACTCAATTTTTATTATACAAGTAAAGAAATTTATTGTTTTATGGCTCCTCTCCTACACTTATTTATGAGGATAAATATAATAAAAATTGGTATCGTTAGCCGTCTGTTGTCCTTAATTTAATAAGCGCAACAATCTCTTCATTGCATAAGAGTTGACAGGAATAAACCCATTTGTAGTACAATTTTTTGTAGTTTTGCGAACCAAGTTAAACGATCAACACAAATGAAGCGCTCCATAATAACCGTAATTGCTGCAATCATACTTTTTGGGTGTCAGGCACCGACACAAGAGAAAAATCAGACGGCAGATTACGCTAATAATAATTGCTACGCCTCCCATTTCTCCATCACAGAAAATGAAGGCTACAGCCTAATCACGATCAAAAACCCATGGGTTGATGCTGAAAATATAAAATACAATTACGCTGTAGCTCACACCCCATCGGCAAAACTACCTCCAAATACTGTTCACATTAAAAAAACACCCACACGTGTTGCAGCCATATCGACCACACACATTGCATTTATCGAAACAATTGGCCAATTGCAAACCATAAAAGCAGTTTCGGACAAACAGTATATTTACAGTCGCCAATTTCATAAGGCAGACTCCATTTCCCCAATTGCGGAGGTAGGTTTTGATATTAATCTGAACGTCGAAAAACTATTGCAACTCAAAGTAGAATTGGTTTTTTTGTATGGTATTTCGAATGAAATAGAACCATTGCGAAAAAAACTTGTACGAGCCAACATTATTCCGGTTATGATTGGCGAATACATGGAGCAACACCCGCTGGGAAAAGCCGAATGGATTAAGGTTTTTGGTGCAATTTTTCAACAACAAGAGATTGCTAAACAGTATTTTAACCAAACTGCAAAAGCCTACGAAAAAGTAAAGCGCGAAGCAGCAACAACAAATCGGCCTACTGTGCTTACAGGCATGCCATGGAACGATGTTTGGCACACGCCTGGTGGAAAGTCGTTTACAGCGCAACTGATTGCCGATGCCGGAGGAAACTATATTTTCAGCAACGATACTAGTTCGGTTAATTACCAGTACGATACAGAAATAGTTTACCAGCGGGCCGGCAAAGCCGACATCTGGATAAATGCAGGAAACGTTCATAGCTTGAAGCAGATTGAGGAGCACGATAACCGCATGAAACTTTTTAAAGCCTTCCAAAACGGTAACATTTTTAATAACAATAAAAGATCGGTTCGTGGAGGCGGTTCCGATTATATGGAATCGGGAGCCGTAAATCCGCACAAAATACTCAGCGACTTAGCCCACATTTTCCATGGCAACGCCCAAAAATCCGAGCTAACCTACTACAAACCAATAAATTAATGTCGAACACAGCAAAAATTACAATAATTATTGCGCTGGCATTGGTGCTGTTTGTAGCAGATCTTGTTCTGGGTTCTATTATTATTCCATTAAGAGATTTTTACAACTTACTAAGTGGCCATGGCGACGAGCCCTTTCTGAAGACTATTTTGTTCAATTTCAGATTACCACGGGCATTAACCGCAGTAGCAGCCGGCATGGCTCTTTCTGTAAGTGGGCTAATAATGCAAACCGTATTCAGAAACCCGCTAGCAGGGCCTTATGTTTTAGGAATTAGCAGTGGTGCCAGTCTTGGAGTGGCATTAGTAATTATTGGATTTCAAAGTTTCGGTTGGTTCTCAGAGTTTTCAACCGTATCGAACTGGACCATTATTACGGCAGCACTAATTGGTAGCGGCCTACTTCTGATGATGCTGCTAATTGTTTCTACGCGTGTAAACGATATAATGACCATACTCATATTAGGAATTCTGTTCAGCAGCTCCGTATCGGCCATTGTAAGTATCTTACAATTTTTCTCTCCCGAAGGTGCACTTAAATCCTACGTAATTTGGACAATGGGCAATTTGGGCAATGTAACCGGATCGCAGCTTTCCATTTTGTGGGGCACTATAACAGCAGGAATAATCATTGCCCTTTTAAATGGTAAAAACCTTAATATCATGCTTTTGGGCGAGCTTTATGCAAAAACCACAGGCGTAAATATTTTTCTGTTTAGGCTTTTCATATTCATAGCTACAAGCCTACTTGCAGGGGGCATTACAGCATTTTGCGGGCCCATTGGATTTATAGGAATTGCGGTACCGCATTTGGTACGTCTTTTATTCAAAACCACAAACCATTTCATACTCATTCCCGGCACATTGTTTATGGGCGCAGCCGTAATGCTTTTCAGCGATATCGTTGCGCATTTGCCTGGTTCAGACCGTATTTTGCCCATTAACAGCATCACTGCGTTACTGGGCATTCCTATTGTAATTTGGATTATTTTGCGCAACCGCCAACTTAGTCAACTTTTTTAAATGGTAAACACCGAATCACATATCGACCTAAAAAACCTGTCGGTTGGTTATCGCTTACGCGGACACAATAGAGTGGTAATTCCCAACATCAACCTCCGTGCAGCAAAAGGAACGCTCATTGCACTTGTAGGATCCAACGGAAGCGGGAAAAGCACACTACTGCGCACCCTTGTTGGGCTGCAACCGGCACTTAGCGGCGAAATTACTATTGGCAACAAGCCTCTGGGAAACTTCAACAGACCAGAACTGGCGCAAACACTTAGTTTTGTAGGCACGCACTACGACATGCATGCCATGATGCGTGTACATCAGGTGGTGAGTTACGGCCGGTATCCATACACAAATATGGTGGGCACCATGAAGGATTACGACCGACATATTATTCGAAAAGCCATGCACGATACCGGAATTTTTCACTTACGTGATGCCTTTATCAGCGAAATTTCCGACGGCGAAAAACAACGCGTCCTTATTGCACGCAGTCTGGCACAAGATACCGACATTATTTTACTCGATGAACCTACGGCTTATCTCGATGTAAAAAACAAATTCGAAGTACTGCATCTTTTAGGACGTTTAGCACACGAAAAACAAAAAATCATTATTTTCTCGTCGCACGACTTACAAATAGTACTTGGCACAGCAGATCTGTTATGGTTTATCGACAGAAAATGCATTATACAAGGCATGCCCGAAGAACTTGTTTTGCGCAATAAGATTAACGAACTATTCCGCCATAGCGAAGTATACTTCGACGCAGAAGAAAATGAGTTTAAAATAAATCGAAAGCACCATTTCGATATCAGCTTGGAGGGCAATGGAATATTTTACAAATGGACGCAAAAAGCACTGAACCGCATGCACATCGGCATCAATAATCAAGATGCTATTGGGAGTATCAAGATAGTAGAAAAACAAAAAGACGTTAACTGGAAAGCCACAATCAAAAACCAATCTAAAACGTTCGAATCGCTTCAGGAAATGATTGCATGGATTTACAGGCATCAAAAAACATGAATCAATACAAGTTTTTTTAGGCAGATAATACTATTTTTGCCTCCGGAATAGAGTTGCACCCCGGTAAAGATGGAGATATTGAAAAACACGTTTAATCCACAGTTCATTAATGCACGGTTATTGTGGTTCTCCGATCCTAATTTAAGTCATATCAAAAACGTAAAAATATGAGAAATCGACAATGTTCACAATTCCAAACCCTCACTATAGGGCTGGTTATAATATTCGCCAGTCTTTTCAATAGCACTCAGGCACAAATTTTCGACGACGAAATTTATAAATTTGCCAAAACATTTAGCATCATCGAACAAAACTATGTAGACTCGGTAGACAGGCCGCACCTTTTGGAAACAGCCATCGTTAAAATGCTGGAAGAACTTGATCCACACTCGGTTTACATATCGAAAGAAGACCTAAAAAAAATGAATGAGCCGCTAGAAGGCAGCTTCGACGGCATTGGCATACAATTTAATATTCTTCGCGATACGCTAATGGTTGTGGCAACCATAACCGGCGGACCATCGGAGAAAGTCGGGCTTATGGCCGGCGACCAAATTATAGAAGTAGACAGCGAAGAAATTGCCGGTATGGGAATAAAAAATTCCGATGTTTTCGACCTGCTTAGAGGAAAGAAAGGTACAAAAGTAGAAGTAAAAGTAAAACGGCAGGGCTTAAAAAAGCCAATCGATTTTACCATAACCCGTGGAAAAATACCAATAAACTCACTCGATGCAGCCTACTCTGTAGACGAATCGACTATTTATGTAAAAATCAACCGCTTTTCGGCTACTACAATGAATGAATACAAAGAGTATTTCAAAAAAGTAAGTACGAAAAAAACGAAAAACCTGATACTCGACCTAACTGCCAATGGCGGAGGCTACCTAAAAACAGCTATTGACCTTGCCGATGAATTTCTGAGCGATGACAAAATGATTGTCTACACCGAAGGACTCAACGCCGATAAAGAAGACTACAGGTCAAGCTCAAGCGGTTTTTTTAAAGAAGGGAAAGTTGTTATTATGATTGATGAAGGTTCGGCATCGGCCAGCGAAATTGTCAGTGGCGCTATACAAGATTGGGATCGGGGAGTCATTGTGGGACGCCGTTCATTTGGCAAAGGATTGGTGCAAAAACCCTTTATGCTTCCCGACGGATCGGCCATGCGATTAACCATAGCCCGCTACCACACACCCTCAGGAAGAGTTATTCAGAAACCTTATGATAAGGGCGTAAAAAAATACCGCCGCGATTTGCTGGAGCGATACGAGCACGGCGAATTTATGCATCAGGATAGCATCGACTTCCCCGACTCACTTACCTACAAAACGCTGACGAATAAACGCACAGTGTATGGCGGCGGAGGTGTAATGCCCGATGTGTTTGTTCCCATCGACACCACCCACTACTCTGACTTCTACCGCGATTTGATCAGAAAAGGTATTTTCAATCAATTTATTTTGAGCGAAGTAAATAGTAACAGAACACAACTTCTGGAGGAGTATCCCGATTTTAAATCGTTTAAAGCAAACTATACCCCATCGCAAAAATTTTATGAGAAGCTATTGGCTTATGCAAAAGATAAAAAGGTTGAGCCCGAAAACGATGATCTGGAGCGCTCAGAAGATGCCATAAAACAACAAATTAAAGCACTGGTTGCCAGAAACCTATACGGATACCACGAGTTTTTTGAACTCATTAACCCGTTAGATCCAATCTACTTAAAAGCCGTCGAAATTATTACCGATGACAAAACATACAACACAATTTTACATAATTAAACATACTAAACAGGGCAACTGCACACAACGTTGCCCTGTTTTTTATAACTCTTCTACTACGCGTTACACTCGATTACACTCATGAATTTGCAAAGCACTACAACCTGGCTTGCCCAAAACTGGATTGAGGTTACCGCCGCAGTTTTGGGAATGATTTACCTGATCCTTTCAATCAAACAACACATTTTACTGTGGCTTTTCGGCCTACTCACCAGCGGACTTTATATTTATGTATTCCTGGTCAGTAAATTTTATGCCGACATGGCGTTACAGGTTTACTACGTAATTATTAGTGTTTATGGATGGATGCACTGGAAATACGGAGGCCGCAACACACAAAAATTGGCCGTTTCGTCTTCGGGCTTTCGGCTCATGAGTACGCTGCTCGCCGTATGGGTAGTATTATGGATTGGAATGAGCCTATTTTTGCACTACTTAACCGATTCTGATGTTCCAATTGGCGACGGATTTACAACTTCCGGAAGCATTGTGGCAACCTGGATGCTCGCCCGAAAAATAAAAGAACACTGGCTTTTCTGGGTAATAATTGATCTGGTGTCGCTTATTCTTTACATCAATAAAGAACTCTACCCCACCTCAATTCTTTTCTTCATTTACACCATTATGGCTGTGGCCGGATATGTAGAGTGGCACCGCGATTACAAAACCAATCCTGTAAAACAACTATTAACACGCCACGGGCTGCAAAAAATTGAAGCATGAGCAAAAGTGGATTACGTATAGCAATCATTGGTCCCGAATCGACAGGAAAAACCGTTCTTGCCCAAAAACTGGCTGCATATTACAAGGGCGAGTACGTTCCTGAATATGCGCGCACCTACATTGAGCAGCTTCATCGCGATTACACGTTTCAGGATGTAAAACACATTGGCCAATGGTTAATAAACACCTGGAACGAATACAAAAAGCAAGAGCAACCGGTATTTTTCGATACGGAAATGATTATTACAAAAGTGTGGTTCCAGGTGGCCTTTAACCGGTGTCCCGCAGAGATGGACACATGGCTTAGCACAATGCAGTTTGATGCATTCCTTTTATGTCGCGACGACCTGCCATGGATTCCCGACCCGGTGCGCGAGAACGGTGGCGCCATGCGCACAATTCTTTTTGAACGTTACCGGAAAGAAATTGAGAAACTTCAAACACCTTACGCAATTGTAGAAGGCACCGGGCGCCAACGAATTGCCAACGCGGTGCAGGCGCTCAGCGAACTTACTTCACTACCCGACCTAACAAAAACTGTATGGCAAGATCGTAACCTGCAAGTCCGGCTCCGGTAATTACCACATCGGCTTTAGCCCCGGTAATGGTGTGGTTACGAAACGATTCCCGGGCATGAATATTCGAAATATGCACCTCGGCCACAACACAAGGTACAGCGGCAATACAATCGGCCAACGCCACCGATGTGTGTGAATATCCTCCGGGATTAATCACCACACCATCGCATTCAAAACCGTACTTTTGCAGCAAGTTTATCAGTTCACCTTCGCTATTCGATTGCTCATAAACAAATTCAACATCGGGATGCACAGCAATTAATTTTTGAAAATACTGCACAAATGTCTTTTTACCATAAATTTCAGGTTCGCGCTGCCCAACTAAATTCAAGTTTGGGCCGTTAATAATTGTAATCTTCATAAAAATAATTTCTTTAGCTGATAAGAGACACGTTTTATTCGTTACACTAAATTATAGATTTTCCGCACAACTCCTATTAGATATTCCAATGCATTGCAAAAAAGTCAAGCGATGCGTTCCATTCTCACAACATCAATAATTCACTAACATTCAATACGTGGGTAAATAAATGATATTTAACGCATTAATTGCCTGTAATAACTTCGCAATATAGAGCTCATCATATCAATAACAAAATACTACCAGACAGAATGGCCCTCTATCGCCAAATAATATTCCCGGGTTTCCACTTGTCTTTGGGCACGTCTTCGCCTGTAGGATAACCAATGGGAATAACATTTAAGGGTACATGCTTCCCGGGCAAATTGAGTTCTTTTATAACCACTTTTGTTCTATCGTCGTATGGGTACGAAGCAGTCCACACAGCTCCCAAACCAATGCTTTCTACAGCAAGGAGGATGTTTTCTGTGGCTGCCGAACAGTCTTGCACCCAATAGCCTTTATCTTTCAAATTTCCGGCCTTCTCCATATCGCCACATACCACAATAGCGGCTTGTGCCTGATGCAACATCTTAGCATAAGGTAACTGTTCGCCAAGTGCATCGAGGGTTTCACGTTCTGTGACAACATAAAATGCCCAAGGCTGCCTGTTTACCGCTGTTGGGGCTGCCATACCTGCACGTAAAATGGTTTCTATCTGCTGTTTAGAAACCGGTTGATCGGTAAAATGGCGCACACTCTTTCGGCTGTGGATCACTTCCAATGCATCATTCGCATATTTCTGACTATAATCAGGAACAAAGGGTTTTCCATCTATTTCGTCCAGCGACTCGCCCACTTTGGCTAAAAAACGACCTGTTTCATAATAATTTCCTCCTCCATAAATCAGCGGATTCAACAAATTCACATTTACACGGCCATCGGCATTTAAAATTGCCTCATCGGCTTTTACATCGATAACTTTCCCAATAAACTGTCTGTGCGAACCGAGATCATGAAACGCTGTAACTTCGCATTCGATAACAATGGGAAATTCCTTTACGTAAGGGGCATTCACAAATTCTCCTTTTACGGGTGTGAGTCCGGTCTCTTTAAACTTATCTACATCTTTTCCCGAAAGACGACCTGCATAATCTACATATTTAGCCAATTCGGCGGAGGGTATGTTCACGGTAAACGATTTTGTTTCTGTTAAATTACCGTAAGAGTAAGTAGCAGGGCGCATAGAAACTGCAATACTAAGCGGATCGGAATTGCATATTCCAGCCCATGCAGCAGTCATAATATTTGGTTTGCCCTCTTTGTCGTAGGAGCCTATCACAAAAGCAGGTTTGGGATACACCTCAGTTTTAACTCCCAACGATATCTTTTTAAATGGTACCATTGTGCTATCTGATGTTGTCAGTTGAGCATTCTCAGATTTAACTGCTGGTGTTGTTGTGGGTTTGTCGGAACTGTCATCTTTGGTGGATAAAAGAATCGCCATCACCAAAACGGTGGCGGCAAGAATAATGTTTAAAAATTTACTTTTTTGCATAATTTTATAGTTCTATGATTTAATATTTTTAGCTTTTTGATAGGATAAATTATCTATTACACATCCGGTAGGACAGACAGAACACCAGGGTTTGGTAATAAAAAGCGACAACACAAGAACCACTATACCAAAGATGATAAGTGCGATGCCTACAATACGAAATGAGAAGAACATAAAAGGTTCAAAATAGGATAATTCGGGCGTAAAGCCTATTAACAAAGCACCAGCAATAAGTGCCAGATAGACCTCCCTTGCGGTTATTCCTTTAAACCGTGTTGGTAACTTTCTTTTTTTGAAAGGTGTAAAGCGGTTCGTAAGCTCCTGCAATGCACCCATCGGACAAAGATAGTTACAGTAAAATTTTCGCTTGCCAACAAAAGAGAGAGCCAATGCCAAAATAAATATCACGCCAGTTTGCCAATTGGCACGCCATGCAAAGCCACTCTGCAGCCATCCGTGCAGTAGCTGAACAGAAAGTGCGCTATTGAGAATTAATCCCATTATCACTAAAACGAATAACAGATAAATGGTGCGGTACTTCGCTGTTCCTTTTTTGTAAGTCATAACCAGCGATAACACCATTAGACTCAGAAACAGAATGTCTTTAATTGTTGTCCAGAGGTTGGTTTCTGTAATAACGGATGCATCAGACTTCATAACCGAAGATGCTGTATGTCTGACGCCTGCTATTACAGCATTACTCGTAAGCGTAGCTCCAGAGACAATATCAACCTGGAGCTGCATAGCATCTTCTAAGCTGACTCCCTGCCACTTGCCAATAAATTTATTGCCATAAATGGCTTCGATGTAGTCACCCGTTTCATGATTCGGCAATAAAACAATTTTGGCAATAGTTAAACTATCATCAACGCCTATCAATAAAGGAACACGGCCACCGTAACCAAATTGTTTGGAGTAATCGGATGAGCGAAGTGCTGCCCCTAATTTATCGCCATTACTGGCATAAATATCAAATGCACCATGTCTATTTTGCGTATAATAATCTGCCTTGGGGTAAATATCCCGTATATCTTCTAATGTAACAGTTACTTCCTTCTCATTTTTTTGAAATAAAAAATCTCTGCCTCCTCTAAAAGCTACGGCTATCAAAAGAATTAAAATTAAAGAGTATTGATATACCGTTGTCTCAATTTGTTGTTTACTCATCAATGTTATAGTAGCTACAAGTCACAAATGCAACTCTCTTGTTAAACAATAATTTATACAATACGAATATAGTATTTCAAAATAATAGTATACTTTCAGTTCGTTTACTCCAATTCCATGTTCGTCAAATTCCTTGCCGTTATTGATGGATATCGCGCAAAAGCAAGTTCAATGATTAGTGTTGCTACCGTAATAACCATAACCCAAATTGTGCGATTCCCGCCCACGACAAAGAAATTGTGAGGGTTTCACATCGCCAATTCGGTGAAAAACCAACAATTTCTAAGTTGGGGTTATGCCTAAGTCATTCTTTCGACATGTTATACAACACTTTCCGGTTTTGTGTTTTTAGCTGTTCAAAACCCTGCGATAGCGTTTTTTCGTTGCATCACCATACATTTTTAATCAAGTAAAGAACAACCAAACCATTACCTGTTGCAAAGGAGAAGTTCATCAAGGTTTCTATCAGAATATACTCTGTCATTTTTGCCTTCTTTCTCCGTTCTCCAAAACCACACAAACACAATGGTTATTAAGTGTATCAACTGATCGGGTACGAAAACAAAGGCGTTATCACGTTTTGTCAAAACATTAGGTATCAGTTGAAAAAGTTGTGGACTTTTTTCACCAAACTTTTTTTCTTGAAAAAAAAAGTTGCAAAACTTTAGTCCGACCACTGGCGGAAATTCAAGATCAAATTACGCTTCAACCCGCACCAGGTAGATACTCAAATCACCAAAACGCCATCAAATTGGAGGGATTGACATAAGTATTTTAAGCGGGCAACTTCCTTCTTGAAGGAAATGGCCGAAGGCAAATTGAACCGAACTTGTGAGCTCAATCCAACCTTTAAAATCATTTTTTTTGGATTAAAACTGTTTGAGATGCGTAGGAACATTGAAAAGAAAGACATCGATTCAAAATTGATGGAAGTTCTGCTACGTTGAAACAAGTTTTTAAGTTCTCAATAAAACTTGAACTATTGATAGATTTATGGTAGAACCATGCTGTTGATTGACATAAGTTTCTTTTGCGGGTACCTTCTAGCTTGAAGCAAGCGCTGAATTAAAAGCTGTTT
>JAQICA010000117.1 GCA_027858775.1 Salinivirgaceae bacterium
ACTTGACATGACACTAGTGTTTTTAGTTGGTAGCGGTACTTTTTTGCCGCCCGCACCCTCACAAATCCGTTAGTTGTCGGACTAAAGTTTTGCTTCGTTTTTGGTCAAGCAAAAATGAAGGTTAGAATTCATTAAAGGTTAATAAACAAAAAGAATATTATGATTAATATAAGCTCCTGTTTAATATTAAAATTTAAGTTTTTTGTAGTCTACAATTTTATGAAGTGACCCAATTTAAGGCTCGTTTCATTTACAAATAGCTAATACCCTTCATTTCATGCAACTTATAGTGCCAAACGAAATAAAAGGAAGAAGCAACAAAAAAAGCTTCGTTCTAAAAACACCAACCGATTTCATAACGCATCCTTAGCAGGAATTGGGAGTTCAGAGTATATTTTATTTAGCAAACTCCATTTGCAGGCCACTCAAAAATTCGTTGATTTTACTTACGGCATGTTCCAGAAGCTTATACTCCGCCAGCGTTAGTGTATTCGTGTCGAGCATATTATCGGGTGGTTTGTGGTTCATTATGGCGTTTATTTGAATTTCGAGGCGTTTGTTGGTCAAAAAATCATAGATGTATAGCAGCTCTTTTGTATCGACCCGCTCCAACCTGGTCGCCAACTGTGTTAAACGTGCAACCGTATTAATAGCATTAACCTGATAATTCAGGCTATACACGCGAACAACCGATACTAAAGGGAAAATGATCTTTTTTAAATCTACAGTTTCGCTATCCAGGGCAGGTTTAAAACGGTTAAGCGATTGCGACATATGGTAAAAAAACAAGCCGTTCCGCGTTGTAAGTGTCTTTAAATGATGACGAAGCGTCTCTGTGAGCTGTGCACTGCCATACGCACACCTGAAATCGAAGAAAATACTACTGTCTAAAATATTTTGCGGATCGGGAGATTGAACCCATTCTGTAAAGTATTTCTTCCAAACCGACAACGGCTGACACCATTTGGTATTGCTGGCCATAATATCGCCCTGGCAGCGGTTGTAGCCTATTCGATGCAAATCGTCTGTAATTTTCTCAGCCAGAGTATCGAAATAGTCTTTGGCCGAATCATCATCTTCAAAAACAATAGCATTATCCTGATCTGTGTAAAGGGTCTCTTCCATGCGGCCCTCGCTACCCAACACCATAAAACAGAATGCCACAGGTGGCTCGCCCAGATCTTCAATGGCCAACTCTATTGTCCGCTCGTGAATAGCATCGGCTACAAACGAGGTTATATAGGTTATGTTGGATGCTTTACTGCCACTTTCGAGCAAAGCGTTGGCTAAAACAGGCAATCGTTTGTACAGCTGCGTTAGCACCTCAACTGTTTCTGCATTATAAATTTCTTTTGCAATGTATCCAAGGCTGTTTTGCTGAAAATCTAATAATTGTGTTTTACCAACAACACCTATAGGCTTTCCATTATCGTTTTTAACCAATAAATGTGAAATATTATGTTGCCAAATTTTGATTACCGCCTTGTAAACAGGTGCTGAGTGCTCAATGGAAATTACCGGAGCCGACATTATTTCAGAAACGGGTGTCGATAAATCTTTTCCTTCAGCAATTATTCTGTTTTGAAGGTCTCTTTCTGTAATTACACCCACAATTTGAATACCGCCCGAAACAAACATAATGTTTGTACCATACCGCTTCATTTGCACTGCGGCATCTTTCACACTCGACTCAAAAGATATTTCTAAAAACGACTTCACATGGTTGGTAATGGGCTTGCTCATATTGAGCATGGGTAATTGAAGTTCGTGTTCTAACTCGTGGGTTTCTTTGCTAATCTGCTTTTCAGTTGTAACATCTTTTACAATCACGATATATCCCTCTGCACTGGCATAATCGACTTTTGAGATGGTGAGCACTACATCTTTTGCGGCTTTAGGCGAAACTATTAACCTGGCCTCCACATTAACCGATTTATAGGGTTCCTGAACCGTCGGTTTCAATTGTTCCCACTCAAGGTTAAATAACTCATTAAATGACAGTTTCAACTTATCACCGTCTGCCTTTTCAATCAATTTCCTAAACCTCAGGTTATGATAAATAATTTGGTCGTCGACCAGCATTAACGTACCGTCGGAAGATGCTTCGACAAGGGTTTTATATTTTTGGCGCGACGATCTCAGGTTTTTTTCAGCCGAACGCCTTTTATACTCAAGCTTAAGGCTTTGGCGTATTACATAAATCCAAATGAGAACAATGAGCAAAACAATACCGAGAGAAATAAAGAGTAACCGATTTTTCAAGTGAGCAATTTCCTGCCTTACATCTTCCAGGTATATACCGGTTCCAATAACCCACTCCCATGGCTCAAAGCCTTTTACATACGAAAGTTTTGGCACAATACGCGTTGTATCATCTTTCCACTGCCAATAGTAATCGACAAATCCTTCCTGGTTTTCATTAACCACTTTTACCGCCTCAACAAAGAGTTTTTTTCCGTGCGAATCCTCATAATCCGAAAGATCCGTATTCATTAATTCTTTGCGATATGGATGCATCACCATGCGTGGTTCACTGTCTACAATCCAGAAATAATCTTTTGCGGCCTGCCCGTACCGCATTTTTTCGATCTGATGGGCTGCCTTTCGTTGTGCTTCGTCGAGCGTTAGCACACTATCGGTGTAGCTATCATGGTATTCTTTAATAATGCTCCATGCCGACTGGGTCAATTCTTTAATGGTCTCCTTGCGGGCGTCCATCAGGTTTTTTTCAAATTGCGGTATAATCATCACAAAAAAAGTAATGACAAACAGCAAGATAGCCAGCATTGACGGTAGAACAATACTGAAAAAGAACTTGTATAGATTATTGTTATGCATTATCGGTCTTTTAGTTACGCTTTTTAAAAATATCTTATTCCTGTGGAACAACAAAATATATTTTTGAAATACGATTTTAAATTCCGGGTACAGCAGCAAAGTATAACAGACTGTGAAAAAACCATATCGCTTCGGTTTTTCATACCTGAATGAAAATTACATCAAACCTTCACCGCTTCAACAGTACCATTCTCAATATCGAAAATACAAAACCCACTATTCCCGCGCACCCTAGTAATGGCGGGAACCAAAACAATATCACCTGTTGCCAATTTGCATGTGCGTCCAAATCTTTTTGTAACGATGGAGTCTCCTGAAATTACCATTAACACGCCAAAGTGCCGCTGCCCCTAAAAAGCCAATGTGGCTTCGCAATCAAACATAAACTCCTGATGCTGAACGTAATCTTTCGCATCAAAATAAAACACCTGCTCTGATCCGGTTAGATTAGGGTAAATGAAATGGGCAAACAAAATATGCCGCTCATTGTAGTTTCGGACTGTATACTCCGGCAAATCAGACAAATACTGAACATCCTGATGGTTGTACAATGCACTTAGTTCTTCGTGTTCGTATAACCAAACCTGTTCCATAGCCAGCTCTGCCCGCTGATGAAAATCAAGCTTGTACCAGTTTTCCGGGTAATTGAAGCTGGTTTGCTGTGGAATTCTCCGGGCGACATGCAAATCGTGGTTGCCGGCAATAACGAAGGAACAATTTTCGCGCACTAACCGAAGGCATTCGCGGGCATTGCGTGAGTCTAAATAATTGTAATGAGGTACGCTAAATCCTGAAATATCGCCCAAACAAACAATTTCGTCGCAGTTTAGTTTGCGAATTTTCTCCAACGCCAATTGCAACTGGATAATATCTTCATGGATGTCTGATATGAGGGCCAAACGCATTTAATCTTCATCTTTTTCGGGAGGAAACATTTTTTGAATGAAGTTACGCTTTTCAATGGGTTTACCCATTAAAATATTAATGTTGTTTTTTGCTGCAAGGTTTCTGTCCCAAAGCTCCAACGCTTCCTGATATAACGAAATCGCATCCATGTACTTTTGCTCGTGCCGCAAAATAATGCCATAATTGGTTAGAGCCACAGACAAGCGACGTTTGTTTTCAAGCTGGGCTGTTTGCATCTCATCAAGCCTGTTTTCTAAATAATCCTGTTTTTTCGTTTCGTCGGGTTCCTGCAAATCATCGAAAAAGGAGCTTTCAATAACCTGACTAATGGCATTCCTGTCCATATTTTCAAACTTGTTGAGCCATTGCTTATATGTTGCTATTGCATTTTGCACATGTAGTTTACTACGTTCAAGAAGTGAATCTTGCGTAAGAACTGTAACTCCATCTAAACTCATCGTTTGTGTTTCGCTATGAATTGCCATAGTTAGCCATGCTGCCGCGCGGTTATTCTCTATCACGGCAATCTCATATGAATTCTGGTAGTGCGCATATTTTTTATAGATATCCTCTACAGAATCTAACAATAAAAGCACAGCGGTAAAATTATTTTCACCGGCATATTCATCATATTTCTTGTAAAGCTTGCGTGCTTCAACAACTCGCGGGTCTGCTTTACTGTCTTGCGCATCGTAATATAGCGAAGCTATTCCCAAGCCAATTAATACAAGAGCACCCATTAATAAAATGAGTGCTCTTTTGGTTATTTTAATCATATTTCAATTAACTATGAACTTTTTCAACTAAAAATTTACGTATTTCTAACGGTGTGTTACTAGTAAATTTCGAAACTACAATATTGGTGAGGATAGAAAGCGGTGCACCAATCCATGCAAAATACCATGCTTGCAAATAGTAACCGATAAACTCATCAAATGGCAACACAACACCTTGTTTTCCGGCAATAAAGTAAGTAATAGAAATAATAGAAACAAGTCCGCCAACCATTAACCCGGCCTTGGCACCCTGTCGGTTTGAACCACTCCACCAAATACCCAGTAAGAAAAGTGGGAAAATGGTACAACCGGCCAATGAGAAAGCTACAGCAACCAGTTCACCAATAAGACCAAGTTCAAGTATGGCAATCATTATAACAATAATGGCCATTAAGACAGTTCCGGCGCGAGCCATGGTTAACTGTAATCGGGGCGACGCTTTCGGGTTGATTACCTTCACGTATAAATCGTGACTAAATGCAGACGCTCCTGCTACCAAAAGCCCTGAAACTGTTGAAAATGCTGCCGACACACCACCGGCCGCGAGCAGACCAACAATGAGCGGATGAACTTCGCCCAGTTGGGCAGTATACACCACAATGGCATCTTTAGCCAATTTTCCCACTTCAGGATGGGCAGAAAGAATTTTCCCAAGCGCTGAATATACGGGAGCACTCCAATAGAGCAAGCAAATAAAGAATAAGCCCCAAACTACTGACCAGCGGGCATCGCTAATTTTAGGAACAACGTAAAAACGTTGTAAGACGTGAGGCAATCCTGCCGTACCAATCATCAGAGAGAACGTAATAGCCATCCATTGAAAAAATGTTTTTCCGGTAGCCGGATCCCATGGCATAGCATATTCCGGCGATGGCACAATAGCGTATTCGTGCCCCATGGAGTTCATCATTCCAGAAATATCATTTATTGGCACTCCCTGCACAATATCAGTAACTACAGCACCATATCCGATTTGCGGCAGCACCCAAAAATAATCGAACTTAAATGTAAGAATGAAAAGTGGGATGAGAAAGGAAATAATAATGATAACATATTGAATTTGCATGTTCTTCGTAACGCCCAACATTCCTGAAATTAAGGTATAAGCAAGCACAACCGAACCGCCAACCACAACAGCCCATTGGTAGTCGAGTCCCAGAATCCATTTAAACATAAGGCCAATTCCTACAAATTGTCCCACACAGTAAGAAATAGATATCAGAATGGCAATTATAGCACCCACGGTTCTCAGGGACTGCGAATAATAGCGATCGCCAATAAAATCGGCTGCGGTGTATTTTCCGTACTTACGAATTTGCCCGGCCATAAGCACCAAAAGCAGCACATAGCCACCGGTCCATCCAACAACGTAGGCCAATCCATGGTACCCTGATCC
Organism: Salinivirgaceae bacterium; assembly: GCA_027858775.1. GTDB lineage: Bacteria > Bacteroidota > Bacteroidia > Bacteroidales > Salinivirgaceae > Salinivirga. The sequence goes on from JAQICA010000117.1 coordinate 5,917, forward strand.
GTACATTAGTGCAGCCATACCAAGAAATGAGGCCGCGCTCATCCAATTCGATGCAATGGCCATTCCCGACCCTACTCTTGAAATACTGCGACCGGCAGCATAAAAATCGTTCGTATCTTTGGCTCTAAATACGATTCCCACCAGCACGAATAAACATAGAATAGCGATGAGAATTATAGATGGGCCAATTTTAAAACCTCCTTCGAGTTGCGTGGCGCCCACAGCAGCCTGAGCTAAAGTTGGTAATGCCAATAGTATAAATGGTATAATGATTTTCTTCATGATTATCTGTTTTGTTAAATTATTCTGATATTTGCATTCTTTTATTCATTTTATCGGTTTTATAGCTGTAAAACCAACAAATACCAATGAACAAAATCAAAAGAAATACAGCAGAGTAAAAATAATGAAATGGAAAGCCCAGAAATTGAGTGTCTGTAAGCACAGATTGATTGTGAATGGTGTAAAAGGGCATGGCTTGTTCCACGAGCTTTTTATTTTCCACCGTAAACTCATTGGTCATTTTTGAACGAAGCTCTAATGCAATAAACTTACTCAGCAGATCGCTACTCTTCAGTTCAAGCGGAACCATCGCCAAAGCGGTCAGTTTATTCCTTTTACTAATGTAGTCCTTGTCGCTCAAAACTTCCACCTGGGAGAGCGATTTTTCGAAGGCTTGCAAGGCATCGGCCAAAGCAACTTTTTGCACTGAATCGGCCAACTGAAAAGTGGCCCATGTAATACCATTGTCCAAAGCAACACGATGTTCAGGTTTAATAAATACCTTGCCTGTAACTTGTAACGCCGAACGAACAAAAATTTGCATTTCTGCCTTATTTGCATCCTCAGCCTTAACATTCTCCCATACTTCATTAAAGGCAATTAAAACGGGTTCCGGCGTGGGCTTTTCTATTGCCCTAAGCAAAAAATGGAACCCAAATACCCCGATAGCCCAAATTGAGACTAAAACAAGAATAATGTTTCTGTTTTTCCTCGCCTGTTCGGTCGTAGGCTTGAAAAAACTAATGTGAAATTGATTGTTTTCATTCATAGTGCAGTAATTAGTTGTTTTTTTTTCGCAAATAAATATAAAACATAAAAACCATATAATTGCACTATAGTGAAATGATTCTAATCATCTGGATAGCTAGATTTATATAGGTATTGCACCATGGTGTCAATACAGAATACTCATACCAGGTATTTTTTCTCTGACATTTTTAACGGTGTTTAAGTTTAATAACTGGATTTCTAGCCCCTAACGGTTGGGGCTAGAAAAATGTGCGGAATAAAAACCTACTTAACAGTCTTAGCGCACTAAAGATATAAAATGTTAGGAAGTTCATTGCAGTTACCTCCGCATTTTTTTAGCCAATGTTAGCAGCAGATTTACTTTACAATTTCAGTCCAACACCAATTCGTGCGCTAAACACATTTGTCAATTCCTCAAAGTTCAACGAGGATACATCTCTATGCTCCTTAGGAATTGCAGGATTGTCTAATAATGTTGTATTGTAGTTCATTGAAAAAATATTTAGCGGAATGTTAATGTCTAAAAAAAGTTTAGATGATACGTAGTAAGTAAGTCGAGGGGTTATGTAGGTGCTAAATCCTATATATTTTTCTGATGAAGGAAATGATGTAGACACATCAAATTTTATGTCTTCCTGCTTGTAAAATGGTCTAACCCCAAAACCCAAAGAAGGGACAAACCTTGTGTCTTTAGATTTGTTAAAGTTTAAAATATATTCATACCGAAATGAAATTAAAATCATGGTTGTCCTGCTACTTATTTTTGTATGCTTTGTTCCAGAACTATCGTTAATAATTTCGTCTTTAGATTTATTGTTCTTTAAAATAAAGTTTGTCAATTCAATTTCGTGAAAATTATTTTTCTTTGATTTCCACTGATATGCAAATGTCGGATGGAAATATTCTGAAATAGAATTGCTAGAATACAAGGAAAATGAGGCGCTGTCTGACCTTAATTTACTTGATGAACTTTCAAACGTCGTTAAGTTGTAAATTTTTATTGCATTCTTGTCGTCGGTATAGGTGTTTTGTGAGTGTCCTTTTTGAATAATAAGAAGCAAAAAAATAATTGAAAGATAATTTTTCATCGTCTTGTTTTTTAGTTTTCTTAATAACGATGATGTTTGTGGTATATTGTGAGTCGTCTTAAAAATTGGCTACTACGTTGACAATATGCGGAGGCCGGGATTTCGAAACTCCAACTTATCAAACCGTTGCGAATTTCAGTAAATATATAAAATTTTAAATTTACCACAATCTCCCGGCTTACGTATATTGTGTGTTGTACGCTGGCCTTGTTCTATTTTATCATCAATCTGTTTATCAATGCACTGTCGCTCAATCCGTGCATTGGAGCGGGACGGGCTTGAAGGCTCTTTTGGCATTTTGGGACTGTGGGCACGCTTTACGGGAATGGCCAAATGTGTCTGAGAGCGAAGGGATGGTATTCATCATTAGTATATCAACCATTTAATGCTTCTGCGATTATCCTATGCATTTTTTCTATTTCAAAAGGTTTACAGAAATATTCAAGGATTAAACCATTGCTTAGGGCTTCTTCAATGTCATTGGTAATATCAAAACCTGTCAAAATGTAATATTTCTTATTGGGATACTTTTGTCTGGCTTTTTTTATGAACTCTATTCCATTCATAGCAGGCATTTTCATATCACTTATTACGATTGAAACATCAATATTGCTGTCCAATACTTCCAATCCTCCATAACCATCATGTGCTGTTAAAACCTCATAACTATCATTAAAGTTGATTGCGAATAACTCAAGATTAATTTCTTCATCATCTACGTAAAGGATTTTATACTGATTACTCATATTTTAATGTTTTAATGGTAAAGTTATGATCACTTTTGTACCTTGACTTTCTTCTGATTCAAATTGAATATTTCCCTTATGGGCATTAATTATCGAATAGGTTATTGAAAGGCCTAGTCCAGTTCCTTTTCCAGGGTCTTTTGTAGTAAAAAAAGGTTCTGTAATTTTAGGTATATTTATTTCACTAATACCACATCCAGTATCAGAAATATTAACTATGCAATTATCTCCGCTCAAATATGTTAAAATTGCAATTTCACCTTTCTCTTCAATGGCTTGAATTGCATTGGTTAGAATATTAATAAAGACTTGGTGAAGTTTGCCAACGTTACCTTGAACAATAATATTATCATGATTGTAATTCTGTCTAATTTCCACTCCGTATTTAGTTTGGCTGTGCAAGACGGTCAAACAATTATCTATAATAGAATGAATATTGCAGTCTTCATCAAACTTTGAGTTATTACGGCTAAATTGATTCAGACCTTTAACTATTGAAGAAATGCGATTTATTGCTGTTTCGGTACTTGATATTAGGAATGATGTTGTTTTTTCGTCATGACTCCCATGTTTTATAAAATATTTAACCAATGCATAGTA
>JAQICA010000293.1 GCA_027858775.1 Salinivirgaceae bacterium
AGCAACTACTTTGAAGGCGCACCCGCAGATGCCCGCCAAAGCATTATCGATAATTTCGGCTGGATAATTACCGATGGCGGCATGGTAGGTTCTACTCTTTATGAAATATCGGCCACTGCAAACCCTTCGGGCTTTGGTATGATAAATGGCCTTGAAAACTTTAGCCAACAATATGGCGAAGGTGAGAATGTATATTTAGTGGCATCGCCCCAAACAGGCTACGAATTTGTAAACTGGACTGAGAACGAAACCGAAGTTTCTACCTATAATCCATATTCGTTTACTGCTTCACAAGCACGAAATTTGGTCGCAAACTTTAAGGACGAAACGGCAATAAGTGAATTTAATGGTGATGCTACAGTCATCGTTTATCCAAACCCTGCAAATGATTTCATAACTATTAAACTTGATAATTATGAAATCAATTCCAATAAAGTAAAAATTGCACTATATGATTTGAGTGGTAAAGCTTATCGTATTGAAAACTTCACGATTTCTCAAAACAGAATAACATTAGATGTATCTGATAAAGCCTCTGGTTTATATTTTGTTCAAATGATAATTGATAACCAAGAAATAGAAACGGCTAAGGTGAGAATAGTGAAATAAAAAACCTTTATTCCAATTCTTTAAAAAACATTGCGGGGCTTCACATTTAAAAATGCTGATTTTCGTTTTAAAACAGAAATCAGCATTTGTGAAAACCCCGCAATGTTTTTTTTATGGGCAGTTATTGGAGTTTTCGTACGGGTACTCGTATGTTTTATGAACAAAACTAAATATAATGCGTCTGTTACGGTAGGTAAAACCAATTATCGATGTAGCTTATGGGAGAAGTTCCTCTGGTCTTAACAAAAGTTGGTTTTTTGGATATTCCCAAATTAAATGTATTTTACGGATTGCAATTAAAATAATATCAATTCTATAATTACGAGATCTAAAGGTACAAAACAAATAAACATATGAGTAAAACAATCATTATTTCAAACAGACTTCCATTGCAAATTAGTATTGACAATGAAGACCTGACGGTTACTCCGAGCATTGGCGGACTGGCAACGGGAATGAAATCGGTGCACAAATCGGGAGAAAGCTTATGGATTGGCTGGTCGGGGCTAACAGAAGAAGAAATAGACGACAACATGAAGGCGAAAGTCCACGAAGCCTCGTCCAAAGAAGGGTGCGTAAATGTGCCACTTACTGCCGAAGATATGGAAGGCTACTACTACGGCTTTAGTAATAAAACCATTTGGCCGCTATTTCATTACTTTACAGAATATGCCGAGTATAGAAACGAATATTGGGAAAAATACCAGGAGGTAAATCAAAAATTTGCCAATGTGGTGGCAGAACACATTGAACCCGGCGATAAAGTTTGGGTGCACGATTATCAGTTATTGCTACTGCCAAAATTAATTAAAGAGAGATTCCCCGATGTGGCCATTGGGTTCTTCTTACATATTCCATTTCCAAGCTTCGAGGTGTTCCGCATTATGCCCTGGCGTACAGAATTGCTGGAAGGCATGTTGGGAGCCGATTTATTGGGATTTCATACCTACGATTACGAACGTCACTTTTTCAGCTCAGTGCGCCGACTGCTCGGTCACGAAATAAATTTCAATGAAATTGTGATCAACAACCGCATTATACGTGCCGATATTTTCCCCATGGGAATTGATTACGACAAGTTTTATAATGCATCGATTTCTCAACAACGCAAGTCGGTGAAAGATCGCACAGAACTGCATCAACAACTGGATAAACACCAACTGGTAAACCCCGAAGTGCGCTTTATTCTGAGCATAGACCGATTAGACTACACTAAAGGAATACGCAACAGGTTATACGCATTTGAGCATTTCCTGGAAAAATATCCAAAATACCTTGGCAAGGCTACATTAATTATGCTGTGCGTTCCATCGCGCCAAAATGTAGATCAGTACCAACGCATGAAAAGCGAAATTGACGAACTGGTTGGCCGAATAAATGGAAATTACAGCACAGTAAACTGGACACCGGTTTGGTATTTTTACCGATCAATGCCTTTCGAAAACCTCATAGACCTCTACTCATCGAGTGATGTTGCGTTGCTTACACCCATACGCGATGGGATGAATTTGGTTGCGAAAGAATATGTAGCCTCCCAAATCGATAGCAAGGGAGTATTAATTTTAAGCGAAATGACCGGTGCCGCCAAAGAAATGAGCGAGGCTCTTCTTATTAATCCAAATAATATGGACGCTATTGCAGATGCCATTGACGAGGCACTCTCGATGCCCGACAAAGAACAAATTCAACGCATCGAAACCATGCAAACCCGTCTTAAAAGGTATAATATCGATAAGTGGGCATCTGATTTTGTTTCTAGCCTAAACGAAACCAAACAGCGACAACTGCATTACACTACAAAAAAGCTTACGAAAAAAATCGAAAAAGATATTCTCGACAAATACCAGAAAGCCAACAAACGCATTCTGTTCTTAGACTACGACGGCACCTTAGTGGGCTTCAAAGACAAGCCTTCGCAAGCCAAACCAACGGCAGATGTATATCAAAAACTCGACAAACTGGCTGCTGATCCTAAAAATGAAGTGGTTCTGGTTAGTGGTCGCGATAAGGAAACATTCGATAAATGGTTTTCAGGAAAAAACTACACATTAATTACCGAACACGGCGCATGGGCAAAAGAACCAAACGGTGAGTGGGTAGTGGCACAAACCATCAACACCGATTGGAAAAAGTTGCTTCTCCCTATTTTGGAGTTTTATGAAGATCGCACTCCGGGCACCTTCTTAGAAGAGAAATCGTACTCGTACGTGTGGCATTACCGCAAATCTGATCCCGAACTGGGTATTGGTCGCGCCAACGAGCTAAAAGATCAACTGACAAGTTTGATTGCCAACCACGACCTTGAAATACTGGAAGGAAATAAAGTTATTGAGGTAAAAAACTCCGGAACCAACAAAGGGAAAGCTGCATTGCGAAAAATAGGCTCAAATTCCTATGATTTTGTATTTGGGGTTGGCGATGACTGGACAGACGAGTATCTTTTTAAAGACCTGCCGGAAACTGCGGTAACCCTGAAAGTGGGAGGAAACAATACAATTGCAAAATACAGCATTGACACGTACAAAGATGTACTTGCTTTACTGGGAAAACTTACTGAGTAAAATAGTTACAGACCCAAATAAAAAAACCGCAGAGAATTCTCTGCGGTTTTTTTATTCAAATTGTTCGCTACTGCAACTCTAAACAACCTCTGCCACAACAAATGTACTACCTCCAACAAAAATTACATCGCTGAATTTAGCCGCATTACGAGCAGCTTGCCATGCTTCCGCCACAGTTGCGTAAGCCTCTCCTTTGAGGTTACAATCGGCAGCCAGGCGGTGCAATTCTTTTTCGTCGAATGCGCGTGGAATAGACGGCTTTGTAAAATAATAAGTTGCATTGCCCGGAAAAAGTGATAACAATTCGGGAATATTTTTATCGTCGACCATACCCACGACCATATGTAAATGACTGTTTGTAATGTTCGACAACTGTTCCATCACCATGGTAAGTCCCTCTTTATTGTGTGCGGTATCGGCAACAGCCAAAGGATTGTGTTGCAAAACCTGCCACCTTCCGGCAAACCCCGTGTTGCAACGCACATGTTTCAAACCACGCCTTACCTGATCAGGTGTAGTTGGAAAACTCCCCCGCACAACATCGAGCGTAGTGAGAACGGTAAGTAAGTTTTTTGATTGATACGCACCCACCAAATCGAGTTCCCAGTGCTGAACTTCGTCTAAGAACCGATCGTACACATCCACAACCTGCAATTTAAAATCATCGGAAATAGTTGCCCCCTGAATCTCAAACCGGTCTGGTGCTACATTAACCGGCGCTGCCAGTTGCTGCGACTTTTGCATGTATACATCCATTGCTTCCGGCTGCTTTTCGCCAATTACAACGGGTGTTTCCTCCTTGATAATTCCCGCCTTCTCTGCCGCAATTTCGGCAATGGTATTGCCCAAAAACCGGGTATGATCAAAACCGATGTTCGTAATTACCGAAACTAACGGCGCAATAATATTTGTAGAATCGAGCCTACCTCCCATTCCGGTTTCGATTATGGCAATATCGACTTGCTCACGCGCAAAATAATCGAAAGCCAGGGCCACGGTAATTTCGAAGAAACTGGGTTTTAATTCCGTAATTATCGCACGGTTATGCTCTACAAATCGCGTTACGAAGGTTTCCGATATTTTCTTTCCATTAATACGAATCCGTTCCCGATAGTCGGTCAGATGTGGCGATGTATACAGCCCGGTTTTGTACCCGGCTTCTTCGAACACCGACGCCAACATGTGAGAAACAGACCCTTTTCCATTTGTTCCGGCCACATGAATGGTACGAAACATCTTGTGCGGAAAGCGAAAATGCTCATCCAGTGCAATAGTTGTATCGAGGTTTGCTTTGTAAGCCGCCTTACCATCGCGCTGGTACATAGGTAGCTGCGAAAAAAGAAAATCGAGAGTGTCTTGGTAGTTCATTTTTGACAATAATAAAATTTGTACAAAAATAACAATCGTACTATAAAATTTGTACATTTAGAAGTGATATTGCACCGCAAATCCGCAAGAATTCAGTAATTATTAACTTTTATGCTTGCAGATTTCGGGAGTATACCAAACAAAATGAACATCTACGTAAAATTTTAGCACTATGGCAACAAAAGAAAAAAAGACTTTCGTTTTGGATACCAACGTATTACTACACGATTTTAATTGTCTGAATCATTTCGACGAACACGATATTGTGATTCCAATTACGGTTCTGGAAGAGCTCGACAAGTTTAAAAAAGGCCACGACCAAATTAACTTCAATGCACGATCGATAGCACGTACACTGGGCGAAATATCTACAGAAGGAGTATTTAACGAAGGTATAAGCTTAGGCAAAGACAAGGGCAAGCTATTTATTGAAACGGGCAAACCTTACACCAAAGAATTTCGTGACTCCTTCCCTGCTGACACGCCCGACCACAGAATACTTTCAATTGCGCTGCACGTACAATCAAACAGAAAGGAGCCTGTTATTCTGGTATCGAAAGACATTAACCTGCGGCTGAAGGCCAAAGCCATGCGACTGGAGTCGGAGGATTACGAGACAGATAAGGTTCAAAAGATTGAGAATATTTACGAAGAGGTGCGTACCATTGATAAAATAAGCGATGAAACCATTGCAAAACTGTATGAATCTCCAGAAATACCCTTAAAAGACCTCAATTTAGATTTCATTCCTACACCTAATCAATTTTTTATTCTGCAAGGTGCTAATAGCTCAGCTCTCGGCATGTACAATCCCACATCCGAAACAGTACATAGAATAGAAAAATACCGTCAATACGGTATTGAGCCACGCAATGCTGAACAAACCTTTGCTCTAGCTGCACTTATGAACGATAATCTGCCACTTGTTTCAATTACAGGTAAGGCAGGAACAGGAAAAACATTATTGGCGCTGGCAGCTGCTTTGGCGCAAGAAAAACAATACACACAAATTTTACTTGCTCGCCCAATAGTTCCACTTTCTAACAGAGATTTGGGATACCTTCCCGGCGATGTAAACGAAAAAATCGGGCCATACATGCAACCGTTGTATGATAACCTCGGAGTAATAAAGCAACAGTTCAAAAGTAATAGCAAACAATACATGCGCATTGAGGAGATGCTCAAAGATGACAAACTGAAAATTACTCCACTGGCCTATATTCGTGGAAGAAGTTTATCCAATGTGTTTTTTATTGTTGATGAAGCACAAAACCTGACACCACACGAGATAAAAACCATTATCACCCGTGCCGGCGAAGGAACAAAAATTGTATTTACGGGCGATATTCAACAGATTGATTCCCCATACCTTGATATGCGTTCGAATGGCCTTTCTTACCTCACAGACCGTATGCGTTCGCAAGAGTTATTCGGACACATTCATCTGGTTAAAGGAGAGCGCAGTATGCTAGCCGAACTGGCGAGCGACTTATTATAGTTTTCAATTACAGAAAAGTAGTGCAGCACGAAAACCACCTGTTTTTTGGTGTGCCCAGTAATAAAACTTCAAGAACAAGGCTTGTTCATTTTGAAAATTAAGGCGTTTACTTTCCTATATTACAGTTTTATGCATGAACATCAAGCAGTTATTGGAATTTTATTACGGGCACTAAGTACGAATGGCAAAAGCTATTCGTACTTTTTTGTACTGAAAAAATTCACAAATCAGCCTTGAGTTTACTATACACTTCCAGATCAACAAATCTGTTTCCGGAGAGCAATTCGCCATCACGTTCAATTCCCTCAAACGTAAAGCCCAAACGCATGGGGATGTTGGCGCTCGACGTATTCCCCACAGCACATCTTACCTGTATTCTATTCATTTCTAATTCGTTAAACGCAAATTGGCAAAGTTTATCGACACATCGTGTAACAATGCCCTGTTTTTGATACCGCTCAGAAAGCCAGTAACCCATTTCTGTTTTTCGATTTAGTTTATCGGTATCCTTAAATCCAATGAGTCCAATAAAATTATTATTCTTTCGAATGGAAAAAACGTACTCAAAACATTCTTGCGAAGCATTTATTACCGAGTTAACAAATTGTTCAGAATCGGTTATCGTTTGTGTAAATGCCACAAATGGCAACCATTCCCCAAGGTATTCGCGTTGAGCATCGATGAGTTCAAATATGCGAAACGAATCGTTTTGTTCTAATTGTTTAAGCTCAAGCTCCTTGTCAATTTTAATAATCATTGGTTCGATATTTTCATTAATTTGCGAGTAATAAAACCCCGGTAGTTGGGTTACCATGTTTTGCTTTCAGAAGTAAAAGTAAACAAAAAAGGAAGACTTCTAAATTGGAGTCTTCCTTTTCATTTCATAACAATTTATACTATTCTTTAAAAGCCAGTTTTTTATAGGCACGAGTATCAGTGTAAACCTCCTCGGTAAGCGGATTTCGTTTGTTTTTCCTGATTTTATACACGTGGTATATTATTAAGGCAACATTACTCAGCAATGCCAACCCACTTACCAGCCACAAGGCTGTTTCGCTATGCGAAGACTTTACAGCAAAGGCAGATGTGTCTGAAAAGGCAGGGAACGACATGGTAAACATCATCCAAATAGCCAGTGTTTGCGCCCTGTGCTGAAGCCAGGCACCTTTTCCGAAAAAGAAGGCAGGAATAGTACACGATAGTAGCAAAGCTGCACCGGCATAAAAAGCGTGATCGGCAACGGCATTATACACATACGCAAAGTTCCACAAGTCATATGCAATTATCCACCACCACAACTGATCGGGCCAAATCATATCTTTATATTTACCTTTAGTAATATAAATACCAACCCAGCCGGAAAGTGCTAATATATTTAGTATTCCGGCTATGCCATTCATAATGTTCCAGGCTCCACCCTGCATTGTAATACCATTAATAACAGCACCATACATTTCTCCACTGTACAAACTGTACACTTCAAAGTCGCGTATTACCGCTTCCAAAATATTGATAGACAATATTAATGGTGGAAACATGAGCCAATATTTATTTTTGGATGCCTTTTTACTGTACCGAATATACATAAAACCTAACACTCCGGCCAGTGCTGAGTATACCTTAACCCAATGAAACCAACTTCCCGTACTACTGTCAGATCCGGCTGTGTGTTGCCATAACGTTAGTGTAAGCACTACAGGCAATGCAATGTACATACCAATCGAAAGCCATTTACTTCGGCGGGTAATTTCGTTTACAAACATTAATCCGCCAATTACGGCAACAAACATTAATGCAGTATACCATGGAAATGAATCGAATAAAAACATAACATTAATTTTTTAAGTTATTAACTCATAATTGATTCATGCAAATTAACAATTTTAAGACCATATTAGTACATTTGTACTAATATTTATGTGATCATGATAAATAACATATTTTCATCGATTTGAAACATCCAGGTAACTTTGAAGGTCAGGAATAAACACAATGTTGATGTAAATCTGGTATATTTGTATCATGAAGGAACTCAGTGCAACGAAAAAGAAAATTATTGAGCAAAGCATAGCACTGCTGAACGCCAAAGGAGCAGCCAACGTAAAAATGCGAGATGTTTCTGGTGCCCTCGACATCAGTGTGGGAAATTTAACCTATCATTATCCAAAGTGGGAAAAACTGATGGACGAAATTTTCGGTTTATTCCGAACCGATATGGACGGCTTATACAATCATTTTCCGAAAGATATTTCTGAAGTTGCATTATACATTAACCGTATTTACAACTTGCAACTGCGATATGCGTTTATTTTTGCCGACTTTTATGTTTTTTTTCAGCAATATCCGAAATATGCGCCGGTTATGGAGGCATTTTTTCCTCAACGCATGAACATTATGCGTGAGGCTTTGCAGCGATTAATAGAAAAAAAGTACTTGCATCCACAAAGCGAAAAGCACAATTACGATTTATTAGTTAAAAATACCTGGCTCATACTTTCGGGCTGGCATGGTTTTTCAATGATTCTTAAAGATACTGCATATGCATTTTCAAAAAAGGAGTTTTTTTTATCTATTTGGAACATTTACGCAGCACATCTTACGCAAAGGGGCAAGCTTATTGTACGTAAATCGTACAGAGCACTGCAAAAAAATGAGTTCCCGGAATAATAACAATTATTAATTGGTATTCGTTTTTAATAATTATGATATTATTCACCTATATTGCCATCAAATTACACAAATGCATTAAAGTCTGGTAGAAGTTATTTTTTACAAAAAGACTACCCGTTGCAGCTACAAAATTTGGCACAATAGCTGGGGAGAATGAAAAATTTATAATAATTTCGTGCCCTGAACGTTTAAACTGCGTAAAATAGAAAATATGACCGGAATTTTGTTACAGGTAAATCAAATGGCCGATACAGCACAGAATGCTGCATCGGGAGCCGCAAGCGAACTGTCGCTATCGTTTTTCGACATGGCAATTAAAGGTGGGGTTATAATGATTCCTATAGTTGTATTGCTCATTTTGTCGGTGTACATCTTTTTCGAACGGTTTTTCGCTTTGCGCGATGCCTCCAAAGAAGATCCGACTTTTATGAACAGAATTAAAGACTACATCCACGACGGAAAAATTGATGCAGCCCACAGCCTCTGTCAGTCGACAAATACCATTACAGCACGAATGATAGAAAAAGGTATCAGTCGTATTGGCAGACCGCTAAACGATATTAATGCAGCCGTTGAAAACATTGCCAACCTTGAAGCGGCCAAGCTCGAAAAAGGGTTACCTACCTTGGCTACAACTGCCGGAGGAGCTCCAATGATTGGTTTCTTAGGTACGGTAATGGGTATGATTAAGGCTTTTTACGATATGGCAAGCGCTGGAAACAACATTGATATTACATTGCTATCGAATGGTATTTACACCGCAATGGTAACCACTGTAGCCGGACTGATTGTTGGTATTTTGGCCTACTTTGCTTACAATATTCTTGTAGCACGTGTGGAAAAAGTAATTTTTGGCCTTGAAGCACGCACTACAGAGTTTATGGATTTGTTAAACGAACCGGCAAACTAAAATAAGTATGGCGATTAAACGACGGAATAAAATTAATGCAGGGTTCAGCATGTCGTCCATGACTGACATTGTATTCTTGCTCCTTATATTTTTCATGGTTACGAGTACATTAATTTCGCCCAATGCGTTAAAACTACTTCTTCCCCAGAGCAAAAACCAAACCCGGGCAAACAAACCGCTGGTTTCGGTTAGTATAACTCAGGACTTGCGCTACGCAGTGGGAACACAAGAAGTGCCATTTGCTATGCTCGAACGCAAATTGCAAAGCGAACTTGGCCCTGCCGGCGCTTCTGCCGAGCCACCCACCATCTCACTGCATGCCGATAAGCGTGTAGCAATTGAGCATGTTGTGAAAGTTATGAACATTGCCAAACGAAATAAATACAAACTAATTTTGGCCACAAAAGGTCAATAAAAGAAAGTGTAAAAATACCTGTAGCCTTCAAAAAAATGAAGCTCTATTTTACTCACAATCAAACAACGGGTGCATATTAATAGGCACTAAACACAAACCTACATGATCGAAAAACGAAAAAAAAATAAACGTATTGCTTTCTGGGGCACAATCAGCTTCTCCGGGATAGTACTTTTATTGCTCATTTTTTTCGGTTTTTCAATACCTCTCCCACTCCCGGAAGAAGAAGGAATACTAGTAAACCTGGGCTACGACGATGCCGGAAGTGGAGCCGTTGAAACTAGTGTTCAACCCGCACCGGAGCCGGTTGCAACAGAAGAAACGCCAGCCACAACACCACCCAAGACCGAGGAGCAACCTACAGAAGAAGAGGTTATGACACAAGACTTTGAAGAGGCTGCTGCTATGGAGGAACAAAAAAAGAAAGAACAGAAAAAACGGGAAGAAGAACTTCGCAAACAGCGAGAACGTGAGGAGGCCGAGCGGAAGCAACGTGAACTAGAACAAAAGAGACGTCAGGAGAACGCTGAACGTAAAAAAATTGAAGAACTCACAAAAAACGCCTTTTCGCAAGGAGGAAAAAACGATAGCGATTCACAATCGGATGGCAACAAAGACGGAACAGGGAATCAGGGAGACCCTGAGGGTGACCCGAATGCTAATAATTACGGCGAAGGCAAAGGCCTTGGCGATAAAGGAATTGGTTACTCTCTAAAGGGCCGCTCACCGCAAGGAGGGAAATTACCAAAACCAAACTACACAGCCAACGAATCAGGCACGGTAGTAGTGCGGGTAACTGTAGATCAAAATGGAAATATCACCTCGGCCAGCTATCAGGCAAAAGGATCGACAACCACAAGTCAGAATCTCATTAAAGCTGCACTTGTAGCTGCTCGCAAAGCAAGGTTCAACACCGATAATAATGCCGACGCGTATCAGGTAGGAACAATTACCTACCATTTCAGACTCCAATAGAATATACACATTACTCCACCCCGTAAAAAGACCTGTTTATTTTTAATGACAGACTTTTTCTCGCGCAAATGAATTGTTTTTTTCAATTTATTTTTCAAATTGTACTTGCATAGACAACTTAATGCACAAAGACATCAATATTTATTTAAACTAATCCCCCATGAAAAAAACAATTTTTATCGCAATTGCATTGCTGGTAGCATTTGCCGTTGACAGCACAGCTCAGTCATCAAGCAGTAGCAGCAGTAGTAGTAGACAAAACAAAGGAAGAGCAATAAGTTCTGGTTCTAATGGCTCTTCCGGCTCACTTACAAATGTTGTTGGAGACGCCGTACCCACTGGCAGAACATTTTGGATCCAAAGTAGCAATAATGTTGGTCGTAATAAAGGTGGATACTGGGACGTTCCGGGCAGGCCTACTTCCTACAAAGATGGCATGAATGTGCAATCATGGAACATTGACAATGGACCCGACAGAAAATACCGCATCGAAAGAATTCCCGGAGATCGCTATTATCGCATTTTTGTAGATAACTCTAACTATTACTGTATTGATCTAAAGGGTAACCACAGCAAGAACGGACAAAATATCCACGTGTGGGGTAAAAATGGATCCGATGCACAAAAATTCTATTTCAAAAGACAGAATAATGGTTCCTATAAAATCTTTCACAAGTCAGGGCGGTTAATTTGTTTATCAGGACGATCATCAAACAATGGTTCGAACATTCACCTTTGGGATAACCACAATGGCCCTTGGGTAGAGTGGAATTTCATTGATACCAATTCTGGAAGAGTAGTTCGTTAAGTTTTTAAATCATATTGAAAAGGTTGCTACTTGGCAACCTTTTTTTTTGCTCTGTTTTTTGAAGTTTATTGAAAAAATTATGATTTATGTGTGCATAGCTTCAGAATGAATTTGAGTATTAATGCCATTAGCCTGGCTATAAAGTCGGCGTATCCACTGAATAAGCTCCATTTTCAAGGCTTTCGAAACGCAAAACCGTTGAGTTTACTTGTGTAAATGATACGGGTTTGAGTAAGAGTAACGCAGAAAATGGAGTTTATTGACGGATACTGACTAAGGTTTTCTGTCAATAGGGGTATTTAATTATTGGTGGCCAAACACAAAAACCCGACGTAACTCAAAACATGATTTCAGAATTGGCTCTCCTACTTGAAGAAAAAACAAGTGATTGACCTTGGCTTTTTCAACAATATTCCAGTTGTTAGAAGCAAAAACGGAGTTGCTAGTTAAACTAACAGGGATGTTTAAGTGAAAAACATCAAATCTTAACTTTTACACCTATGAAGTTATACAGAAAATAATATACGCTCAATACTTTTCAACAATCAGGGAAAAAGAAAATCAACAACCTGCAAGATAACATGTTTAATTTACGGTTATAGTAAATGAAAATTCACTACCCTTGCCTACCTCACTTTCAACAACCAATGCACCTCCGTGTTTTTCGATAAAACTGTGAACTAAAACAAGTC
>JAQICA010000300.1 GCA_027858775.1 Salinivirgaceae bacterium
CCCCACCCTGCCCCCTAAAGTGGATTCCACCCGCACAGTTCATAGAAATATCAAAATAATAAACAGACGAAACAATAGGATAATCTGCCAGAAAAACACCTACAGCAATGAGTACACAAGAGGAAAAAAATAAAAGCGCCATAAAAGTAAATAAAGGAATAGACCAACCACCTGCAATTAGCCCGTCTGCACGAAAAAATTTCCGCAAATACCGGAAAAAGCAACTGCAACTGCCGGAATATATCGAAGGCATAAAAGCCGGAAACAGGAGTATTCTCAGCAAAGCCATTACCCTAATAGAAAGCTCGCTACCTGCACACCAGGAACTGGCACAACAAATAATTGAAGCCTGCCTACCCTTTACCGGAAATGCTACACGCGTAGGAATAACAGGCGTTCCGGGCGTAGGAAAAAGCACCTTTATTGAAGCCTTAGGCAATGAAATTACATCGCACGGTCATAAACTGGCGGTATTAGCCATCGATCCCAGTAGCGAACGCTCAAAAGGATCGATACTAGGCGATAAAACCCGAATGGAAACTCTGAGTACCAATAAAAATGCATTTATACGCCCATCGCCATCTGCAGGTTCGTTGGGCGGAGTAGCCCGAAAAACACGCGAATCGATGTTGCTATGCGAGGCAGCCGGATTCGATATTGTATTTATCGAAACGGTAGGTGTAGGACAAAGTGAAACTGCAGTACATTCTATGGTCGACTACTTTTTGCTGCTTATGCTTGCCGGTGCAGGCGATGAGCTACAGGGAATAAAACGGGGGATTATGGAAATGGCCGATGCTATTGCCATCAACAAAGCCGACGGAAACAACAAAGACAAAGCCAATCAGGCAAAAGCAGAATATTCCGGCGCACTACACCTCTTCCCTCCCACACCGTCGGGATGGACACCCAAAGTTGTAACCTGCTCGGCATTGCACAATATCGATATCGATAAAGTATGGCAAACCGTTGAAGACTACCGGAAACTAACGCAAAAAAATAATTACTGGACAGAAAACAGAAACGGGCAAGCCAAGTATTGGATGTACGAAACCATCAATGAACAGCTAAAAAACAGCTTTTATCAGAATCAGCAAATCAAATCGATGGTAAAACAAACAGAACTCGATGTGCTAAATGATCGGAAAAGCTCGTTTCAGGCAGCTCATGAGCTGCTGAACAGCTATTTTAAACAAAAATAGAAGCTTTGGGAGTTTGAGTACAACATCGTTGGCCATTGCATACAAAATAATTTCAGAGTCGAGGAGACAAATAATAATTATTACTATTTTCGCACCATGCAAAAGATCATACAACTTATCACACGCTTTATACCACGCGAAACGCAACAGCGTATTGCACATTTCTTTTTACGTATTGTAAGCATTTTCTATCGTGGCAACACCTATCAGGATCCGATTAACAATAAAAGGTATCGTAAACTATTGCCCTACGGACGTATTAACGCCCGCCCCAATGCACTGGCACCCGACAGTATGTCGCTCGAGCGCCACCGGGCTATTTGGCTATTTTTACAAAACGAAACAACCTTCTTTACAGAAAATGTAAAATTTTTGCATGTGGCTCCGGAGTACTGTTTTCTCCGACTTTTTAAAAATCAGAAAAACCTCGATTATGTAACTGCCGACCTTAGTTCTCCCTGGGCAGATGTAAAAATGGATATTCGGAAAATGCCCTTTGAAGAAAATACGTTCGATGCGGCTATGTGCAATCATGTATTTGAGCATGTGTGGGAAGATGTAGACTCCATGCGTGAATTTTATCGCGTACTAAAACCGGGGGGCTGGGCAGTTTTTCAGGTTCCCATCAGGTGGAACCAGTCGAAAACGTACGAAGATCCGTCCATAACCGAACCGGCAGAACGCGAAAAACATTTCGGACAACGCGACCATGTTCGGTATTATGGTGCGGACTATACCGAACGTTTGCAAAAAGCCGGTTTTCATGTGGATGTGGTTGATCTTAACAAAAAGTTTTCGGCAGACCAAATGAAGAAATTTGCCCTTCTGCCCAACGAAAAAATCATTTTCTGTACCAAGAAAAAGTAACACGGACGCCCCACTTCGCAATAAAAGGGAAGTAAGCAATTAAAAACCATAATTCAAGAAGGTAAAAACTATCTGTATTTCCGAAGTTTAGTACCACTCCATAACGATACTTCATTTTCAACCTGAATTCCGCAAGCATTTATAATTTTTAATATTTATGCTTGTATATTTTGTTTTCAAACAAAAACTTCACGGCTGACAGTGCTTTTTATTTGCTAAAGAATTTGTTTTTTACTATTTTGCTGAAAACCTTGTCCAATGAGCAACGAAGAAAAAGATTTGGTGAAACGCATAGCCAGACTAATGGAGGAAAACAAAGAGCTCTCCATAGTGAACAAAAAACTGTCTACCAAAAACGACAGTCTGCAAGAAAAAGTTGACCAACTAAAAACAGAGCTCGAAGAGGCAAAAGCTACAGGTGGCACAGCAGCCGGGAAGTCGCGCGAAAAAACCCTGCGATTTAAAATGGCAACTATTCTGTTTGCCGACATTGAAGGCTTTGGGAAATTATACGAAGCTTCCAACTCGCACGATATCATTGATGAATTAGACAATATCTTTTTTGAATTCGACCAGATTTCAGAAAAATATAATATCCAGAAAATTAAAACCATTGGCGACACTTACATGAGTGCGGGTGGAGTTCCAATAAAAAACATTACCAACCCTATAGATGTAGTGATGGCTGCACTGGAAATGCAACACAAACTCAACAAAATACAAGAAGAACGCCTCCAAAACAATAAAAAAATTTGGGACATAAAGCTGGGCATGCACACCGGGCCGGTAACAGCCACAACCATGGGACGAAAAAAAGTTTCGTATAACCTTAAAGGCGATACCGTGAATATTGCAAGTCGCATGAAAGCATCGTGCGAAAAGGGAAAAATTAATATTTCGGTAATGACCTACGAAATGGTTCGGGAATATTTCAATTGCGAATATTTTGGCAAAATGCCGGTAAAGTACAAAGGCGACATGGACATGTACTATGTAAAAGGTATCAGGTCAGAACTGGCAGCCGATGAAGTAGGATTAAAACCGAACCATCAATTTATAATTCGATATTTATTAAGACAATTCTCCGATTTACAAGAAATTGTACTCGACATTCTGGAGAAAGGGCTTCCTGAATACCTGTATTACCACAATGTAAAACACACTATTGATGTTACATCGCAGGCAGAACTAATTGGAATTGGCGAAGGTGTTAACGATGAAGAGATGCTACTCCTAAAAACAGCCGGACTGTTTCACGATGCAGGCCATACTATTGGCTACGAAGAACACGAATACTACGGCACACAAATGGCTCGCAAAATGCTGCCCGATTTCCATTATACGCAGGAACAAATCGACCAGATTTGCGAATTGGTGATGGCTACCAAACTGCCGCCACAACCCAAAACCAGACTGGAAAAAATTATGTGCGATGCCGACCTCGACTATTTGGGACGCTCCGACTTTATTCCCGTTTCGAACACATTATACAAAGAGCTTAATGCACAAAACAAAATTGGCGATCTCGATTCGTGGAATAAATTACAAGTGAAATTTATTTCGTTGCACCAATACTTTACGCAAACAGCCAATAACCTAAGAGAAGTAAACAAGCAAAAACAAATTGAACGAATTAAACATTTGCTTCCGAAGGAATAATAACCCGTTAAAAAAACTTTTACCTAAAAAACTCATTAACTCGAAGTTCAAAAAATTCGCAGAAATTCATTTCCTTTTGTTGGGTATGTACCCAACTTCCCATCACGAGAGTAAATACCATGCATATCCTGTTTATGTATAAAAAATTGTATTGATTTATAGAAAACTTACACACGAAACAAAACAGCAAACAATCATAAAAAATAATCCGAACTAAAGAATAACACTATGAGAACAATTACACTATTAATCGCCATGGGACTGGCATTAGGCTCAGTAGCCCAAAACTATCAAACGGTAAGCGAAAACCGAATAACCCACTTTGCGAACCAGCAGAATATAATACAAAGCATCCGTATTGATTCTACAGCAACAGACCAAACAGTGCTGTACCCGTTTTACACAGTACAACAATTCGACGCACAATGCTACATGCCCCACCAATCGACGTGGATTGGAGAAAAAATAGTACTCCAACCCAACGGAGAAAACTGGTTTTACAACAAAAACAGTGAAAAAATTACAATTGATACCAGAGCCCACCTAAACGAACAATGGGTTGCCTTCGAAATTCCCGACTCCATAACTGTAATAGCAAGCATTACAGCGCAGGAGGAACTATCCTTTCTCGGGTTGACTGACTCGGTGAAAACAATAAGTTTTGAGTGCTTTGATGCCGATATGAATTTACTCAATTACAATTTGAACGATTTTACGATGCAAATAAGTAAAAACTATGGAATGATTAAAACGCTTAACTTTTTCATCTTTCCAAACCATATTAATTATAATCCTTACCAATCTCCTTTAAGAGAATACACATTGGTTGGAATGACAAACCCAACCGTTGGCGTTCAGAATTTGACATGGCTGGAGGTTTACAATTTTTCTGTTGATGACGAACTGCATATCATTAAAGAAATTCCATCATGGGAAGATCAGACCTACAAAAAAACAATTCAAAGCATTTTTAAATACCTGCAAAGAACCGACTATAACGACTCTATTCGATATAAATATACTGTGAAACAAACTGTTAAGGAGGAATGGGCAGACTCCGGAACATTTACATACACACACGACACACTTTTTAAAACATATGCTGTTAATCCTAATTTTGACAAACTACCGTACGAACCTACAATTGGTGGAAATGCATTGTATTTTTACGATCAACACAATGGCAACATTATAACAAAACGCCATAGCATTACAATGGGAAAAATAGATAATACATGCTGGGATTATCTGTTAGGAACCACACCAGAACAAAATTACAAGTATTGTAAAAACCTAGGAGGCCCGTATTATGTCCATTACCCATGTAAGGACGATTTAATAGAAAAGAGAGAATTGGTTTATTACAAAAAAGGAGATACTACCTGGGGTACTCCATTAGAGCTAAATGCCATAGAACCATTAGCTCAATCTCCGAATGCAACCGTTTTTCCTAATCCGGCAAAAAACATCCTTACAATAAAGATGGCAACCTCCCAACAAGCCACTGGGCGCATCATAATTTACACCATAGAAGGTCAAGTTGCAAGCACCCACCAAATAACTGAAGAAAAAACAGTTATTGATGTATCAATGCTCAAAAGCGGAGTGTATTTTTATAGGCTTATTAATGATATGAACCATATTCAGAGCAATAAACTTATTATAAACTAAGTTTCGCGCTTATGCAAATGACTGACATCAAACCCTATATGCGAAGGGACAACGTCGCACCTAACGGCGCTCAAATTGTTCTTCCTTGTGTCTTTTCTGCCATAATTCCCCACCTGACGGTGCATTCTGAAATTAATTAAGCCTCGTTAGAGGCGACATTATGGTAGATAATTTATGTAAAAATGGAAAATCGCTTCAAATTATAAAACATCCAAATTCCGCAGGGATTTTAACCTTGATAAATTAAATCTTTGCGGAATTTATAAAACACATACGAGATTTAAGTTGAAAATGAGTTTTTTCAACTCAATTTTTCTATTTTTACACCGTTAAAAAAAGAGGGTGGATTTTTAGAGAGCACATTTCTTGACAAATTCACCGCTTTGTGATGAAAAAAGGAATAAGAATTGATTAAATAAATTGTTAAACAGTTAACTAAAACACATACCAATGAAAAGTCTGTTAAAAAATCTTGGAATCATTGTCATATTAATTGGAGCGGTAATTCTGGCAATAACAATGTTAAGCGGTTCGGTCAGCAATGTACCGTTGGCAATTGGCGGAGGCGTTATTGTTATAGGTCTAATTGCACAGGTTGTAATTGGCCGGTACGTTGATTAAAGAAAATTGAAGCCCACACCATTTTTGGTTGTGGGCTTTTTTCATACCGTAATTTCACAAATCAGACTAACGACCGATATACCAAAACTGGTGTAAAATCACACCAATTTGCAGGGTCTGCATATATCACGTCAAGTAAAAAATCAGCAACTCCTACTCCACACTTTTTGATTTGCCTATTTTTGGCAAATTGTCCAAAAACTCACACACAATGCAAGTAAACCACAAGCACTATCGAACAGTTTGGATGGAAGGTTCCGCTGTATTCATGATCGATCAAAACTTGCTCCCCTTCGAATTTAGCCTATTCAAATCGGTTTCCTGCTCAGACACATGTATAGCCATTAAAGACATGACCACACGCGGAGCCGGTGCCATTGGAGCAGCAGCAGGATTTGCCATGGCGCAGGGTGCACTCGAAGCGCCTGCCCACAAATATGCCGAAGCCCTTTTGGAAGCAAAAAAAACGATTGAACAAACACGGCCAACAGCCAACGATCTATTTTTTGCCGTAAATGAGGTATACAAAGCTGCCTGTATCAATAGCGATGAAGCCGTGAAAAAAGCTATGGAACTGGCCGACACCAATGCCACGGCATGTCGCCAAATTGGAGAGCACGGCAGTAAATTGCTACAAAACCATACACGCATAGCTACGCATTGCAATGCCGGCTGGCTCGCATTTGTTGATTACGGCTCAGCGCTTTCGCCGGTGTACGTTGCCAAACAACAGAATAAAAATATATTTGTTTATGCCGATGAAACCCGCCCGCGCAGTCAGGGTGGACGACTAACGGGTTGGGAGCTGTACAACGAAAATATCGATCATGCAATAATTCCAGACAATGCCACGGCATGGCTCATGAAAAAGGGTGAAATTGATTTGGTGATTACGGGAGCCGACCGCATTGCCGCAAACGGCGATGTAGCCAATAAAATTGGAACATTGGAAAAGGCCATTGCAGCAAAATACTACGGCATACCTTTTTATGTAGCTGCGCCATTATCGACTATCGATAAAAATACACCAACCGGCGAAAAAATAACCATTGAGGAACGTAATGCCGACGAGGTACACTATGCCACCGGCCCCGACCCAGAAGGGAAAATGCGTACAATTCGACTCACAAATCCCAATTCAAATGCATGCAACCCGGCATTTGATGTTACTCCAGCGGAATTAATAACCGGAATCATCACTGAAAAAGGTGTTATTCATCCGACCGATATAAAAGATATTATTCTCATACATTGATAATTACAACTAAAAAAACACCAATTTTCGCCAATAATCAGCAAGCAGACAAGTAACTGTTTTCGCCCTTTGGCATAATTCATACCATTAACAAAATGCATATTATTCCATGCCAAAAAAAATCAAGAAACAAATTGCCAAATTCATGCGTCGCCTTTACAAACAAGGACTAACAACTACAAGTGGGGGCAATATAAGCGTACGACATAAAAATTTAGTTTACATAACTGCATCGCAAACCGATAAAGGCAGAATGAAGCCTTCCGACGTGGGCACAGTAGATTTAAACGGAAACAACCTAACTCCTTCCCTGCCATTAAGTATGGAAACCCAAATGCATTTGGCCATTTATGCCATGCGCCCCGATGTTAATGCAATTGTACATGCTCATCCAGTGGCAGCAACAACATTATCGGCATCGCCCAACTTCATCGATACGGGAATAAATGGCGAAGCCCGCGCGCTACTGGGCATACCTGCATTTGCGCCTTACCAGCGAATGGGAAGCAAAGCACTAGCCGGGGAAGCAGCCAAAGCAGCTGCCAAAAGTAACATCATTATTCTGCAACACCATGGCATTGTGGCACTGGGAAACGAATTACTTAAAGCGTTCGACCGACTGGAACTGACTGAAATGGCGGCTCGCAGCACTATTATCCGAAAAAACATGGGGATTAAAGATCACTTAACACCCGATCAATTAAATGAGTTAGACGAACTAAATTTTTAATGAAAAACACCTATTAAAGGATAGAGGTTTACACAAATATCAACAAAGAATTACGATAATCATCAACGCACACATCCAAGTGTAAAACCATCATATTCAAAACATTAATTAAAACCGAAAATAAAAACTAAATCAATCCAAAAAATAATAATTAGGAATTCACACTTATGCCTACAGAATTTAGCGATAAACATATTCGGTATTTTACCCGGGGTGGTTGTTCGGCATAAGTTTTGATTATGGCATTGAGTAAATGAACAAACACTTATACACACAATACGAGACTGATACAAACCGAGTTCAAGTAATACAACGAAGAATAGATTTAAAATTTTGGTGACCCCGGTAATAAAGTTACAAAAGCAAAGCTTTGACACATTGAAAATCAAAGCGTCCCGATACGGGATTACTGTTTTCGATGTAACTGCAACGGGGCACAAAGTAGTTTAAAACCGCTAAAAACATATCACCTTGGGAAGAAGAAGTAAGAAAAAACCATTTTTCGAAAATGTAGAAATTACAGCAATTGGTGCAGAAGGAAAAGCATTGGCACGAATAGACAATAAAGTAGTGTTTGTTCCATGGACTGCCCCCGGCGATGTGGTAGACATACAAGTGACACGCAAGCGCAAGAGCTACTACGAGGGGGTTGTAACCCAATTTCACAAAAAATCGGAAATGCGTACCGAGCCATTTTGCAATCATTTTGCAACATGTGGCGGTTGTAAATGGCAACATATTCCGTACACGGAGCAAATAAAGGCCAAGCAACAGCAGGTAACTGATAACCTATCGCGCATAGCGAAAATTCCTCTTTCCGAAATTCAACCCATTTTAGGTTCAGCCGAAACGCGGTTTTACAGAAATAAACTGGAATATACCTTCTCAAATAAGCGTTGGCTCACTGCAGAAGAAATTAACAGCGACGAATCGTTCGGGAATATGAATGGACTGGGATTTCATGTTCCGGGCATGTTCGACAAAGTGCTCGATGTAGATAAATGCTACTTGCAACCCGAGTTATCGAACCGCATTAGAAATGAAGTAAGACGCTACACGCTGGAAAACAACTATTCGTTTTTCGATATTCGCAACCACAACGGATTAATGCGCAACTTAATAATTCGAAATACACAAGACGAACAGTGGATGGTAATTGTGGTATTTTATGAGGACGATGAGCCCAAACGTACGGCACTGCTCGAACATTTACAAACAACCTTTCCTGAAATAACGTCGCTGAATTATATTGTAAATCAATAAGCAAACGACTCCATAGGCGACCAGACTGTGATTAACTTCGCAGGCATCTATCACTTAAAATAAACCATGGAGTGAATCAC
>JAQICA010000009.1 GCA_027858775.1 Salinivirgaceae bacterium
ATCCTATATTGTTTCAAAACACCTCAAATCTTGAAGACCCATTAATATTCAAAAAAGCAATGGTTCACTTGATGTTAGAAGTTTACGCATCGAAAAATAATTATGATAAAGAATTATTCAAAAAACTTATTTCAGGTATTATCGAAAGTCCTGATTTGAGGTGGGGAATGAAAGTACAGGACTTCTTTGTTCAACCCCAACCCGATTTTTCATATCAAAATGAATATTTTGCGGCAAGCCCTATTTTCATTAAAAGAACGATAGATAAGCGTCAAAAGCATTATTTATATTCTGATAAAGAAGCTAATGATTTATTGAAAGAAACTTTAATACATAAGTTAAAAATCGCTGGAATAAAAGTTAATGATTTTTGCATTCGTTTTAATGAAAATGATAAAGATGCACGAACCTCAAAAGTTGCTTATAACGGAATAGGTAATAAAGCCAATATTTGTTCAGTTTTAATCGAAGGCGACAACACTCTGAAACAATTTGCATGGAATGTTGGATTAGGTAATTCTACAGGAATTGGTTTTGGGGCAATCCAATAAACCAGAATACCACACCTATAACACTGCTGCAATAAAGGAACATGAATTATACAAACACGAAACGGATACAAATGCAGGATGATGCGGTACAGACGCCACGCACGGAACGCCGTACGAACGGCAATATGAAAACGGGACGCCATACAAACGTCGGTATGAAAACGGGATCCCATACGAACGGCAATGTGGAAACGGAACGTCGTTTGAACGTCGGTATGAAAACGGGACGCCGTAGAGACGCAATGCATTGCGTCTCTACCGTGCAACCCGAACCGCCCATGCAAATGGAAACGCCGGTTTCATCGGTGCAATCCATCCTGCCCGTGCAATTGGAAACGTCCGTTTTCCCCGTGCAATCCACACCACCCGTAGTATTCGCATGGCCCGTACAATTCGCATCGCCAGTTTCCCCCGTGCACCCCATCCTGCCCGTGCAAATGGGAACGCCCGTTTCATCGATTAAATCCATCCTGCCCGTGCAATTCAAACCGCCCGTCTCTACCGTGCAACCCGCACCGCACATGCAATTCGCACCACGCGTATCATCCGTGCAACATGCAATGCATAACGAACCATAAAACCAAACCATGAAATAATTATTATTATCGATGACCAATAAATACAAAAACAAATACCGTGTACCATCTGCCCGAATGCGAAATTGGGATTACAAATGGAATGCCCCCTATTTTGTAACCATCTGTGCACAAAATAGGTTGTGCTATTTTGGCAATGTGGTAAACGGGAAAATGCAATTGTCGGAAATTGGTGAAATTGTAAAACAGGAATGGTTGAAAACATTCGAAATGCGCCCCGATATGAATTTACAAATGGGTGAATGGCAAATTATGCCCAATCATTTTCATGCCATCATCGTTATCGGGGAAAATGATTATAACCGCAAAACCGACGGCAATACGGGAACGGGACGCCGTAGAGACGCAATGCATTGCGTCTCTACCGTGCAACCCGCACCGCCCATGCAAATTACACCGCCTGTATCATCCGAACCATCGAAAAACCAATTCGGACCACAATCAAAAAATCTGGCATCGGTAATGCGCGGATTCAAATCGGGTGTGACAACAGGTGCCCGGTTAATACATGCCGATTTCACTTGGCAATCGCGGTTTCACTTGGCAATCGCGGTTTCACGATCATGTTATCAGGGATGGACAATCGTATCGGCAAATTGAAAAATATATAATCGAAAACAAACCCATTGAATTGGGAAAATGATAAATTGAATGATAAAAAACCATAGAGACGCCAGGCATGGCATTTGGGATTTTTAGCCGAAAGATGCATGAATAGAAAAATGAAATAAAAAAGGACGTTCTTTGACATCTTGAAAATCAGAACATTACTATTTATCGCCATAATATTGTTGTTACAATAGAATTGGCGATCGACGACCATATTCTCTAATTAAAAGCGCATACAATTTTTCAATAATAGTGAAACTGTATATTTTTGCGCCGAGGGCAACGTCTCTGCCAACCGCACGTCATGCAGCATGCCAGGCAAAATCAATTTCGGAAGTCCGCAAAGCCGGGTGTGAAGTGTTTTTTGAGAAAACATTGAAAATTGAGAAAATTGAGCAGTAAATATTGCTCAGTTAAAATATAAATATTTATATTTGCAGCCTCAATTAAGCAATCTCTGGCATTAACCAATAGTGGGCTATATTGCAAATGTAAAACCAATAAAAGATTTGGAAAATGGACTTAATGAAAGTTGTTGAAGAGCAGTTTAAAAGCGAACACAAACATCCTGCGTTCAAAGCCGGTGATACCGTTACTGTTCACTATAAAATTAAAGAGGGTAGCAAAGAGCGTATCCAGAATTTCCGTGGTGTAGTATTGCAGCGTCGTGGACAAGGAATTGCTGAAACGTTTACCGTTCGCAAAATGGCCAGTGGTGTTGGAGTAGAGCGTATTTTTCCTTTAAACTCACCATTTGTTGAACAAATTGACATCAACAAAAGTGGTAATGTACGTCGCGCACGCATTTTCTATTTTAGAAAACTTACTGGTAAAAGCGCCCGTATTAAAGAAAAGATTTACAAAAAAGCTTAATTTTAAGCAAAACGATAGTAAAAAGACATTTCCATTATGGAGATGTCTTTTTTTTGTGGATAAAAGTTTTGAGTTTCCCTCGATACAGGATCAGTTGAGAAAGTTGTGGACTCTTTTTAACTAATCTTTTTTTCTTAACAAAAAAAGATACAAAACTTTAGTCCGACAACTGGCGGAAAGTCAAGATCAAATTACGCTTCAACCCGCTCTGTTCAATAAATTAAATGACATATAAAAGCTGAACAAGCCTCTTTTATGTCATTTATATTCATTGAACATTCACCCCAACGCTGGCCCGCCAATTTGATCGGGCCATCCCGCATGGGGCACTTACTCAACAATGCCTTATTAACCATGAATTCAGGGATTGACATAAGTTTCTTTTGCGGGTACCTTCCAGCTTGAAGCAAGCGCTGAATTAAAAGCTGTTTGAGCGGATGCAGATGGACTTGCGATGAGAAGAATTATTGATTACTGCATCCGTGAGTTCTTTTAATTCCGGTTGTAAAAGCTAAGAAGGTCGCGTAAGAAACTAAGTCTTGATTTTTGGTTCTTTTCATTAAGGAAAAGAACAAATAAATAGTTGAAAAGACCTACCAAGCCTTAGTGATTTTAGTAGGTAGCGGTACTTTTTTGTCGCCCGCACCCTCACAAATCCGCTAGCTGGCCGGACTTAAGTTTTACATCGCTTTAGCGTCAGACAAAAGTAAATATGGAAGCCCTTACACAACATCTTTATTACCAAGCTTTAATTTACAATCATGAGCAATACCATTTTTTAAAAACTAAAAGTCCACAACTTTATAAAGTAATCGGTAATACAAAAATTGGACTTTTCGGACAAGCACCATTTAATGGATTTTCAAGTTGAATTTGCGCATGGTGGTTATTCTGTAGAAAGTTTATATATTTATGATTTCTATTTCAAAAATGAATTTGAATGAAGTATTTACATAAGATTTGCTTTCTGGTTTTAGTAGTACTAGTTGTTCCTGTTATGAGCCAAAATAATTCATCGGTAAAAATAGCCGGAGAGGTTTCTTCTGATGAGTTGCCACTTAAGACCTATGATTTGAAGTGGCCCATTGTCGATTTTCGTTTTGAAAACGATACGGCTATTTTGATTTTTTCTCGTAAAAATCCGAGTGTCTTTAATCCCAATCCCAGAGGTTTGGTCTATTTATTTAATCCGGAGAATGGAGGAATTAAATGGAGCAAAAAGAAACGAGACTTGAAGGTTTCTTTTTTTGGAAGCAATGCCGTTATTAATGGAAAGGATTTGAGTTACCATATCGATAACCTAACGGGTAAACGACGCTGGTACACCGACATAAAACTTTTCTATTGGAATACGAGTGAAGAAATGGCTTACGGAATGCCTGTATACAATGTGCCCGGAATGCGCAACGATAAATTCAGAGGAGTAAGCACTGTTAATGGAAAAACACAATGGATTTTTCCTGTTGATATGTTTAGCAGCCTCAATGAACAGTATTATCTAAATGAATCGACACACATCTATGCAGCTAAAAATCTTTTTGCAATCGATCCGGCAACGGGACTAAAATGGAAATACAATATCAATACATTCCATAAAATTGAACAGCAGGTTAATCAACAAAACACTGAACTACTGGTTGCTGCGGCTATATTAGGAGGCGCTATGGGAGTAATGCTGCTTTATGACTACTCCATTCCAAGTCCCTACATTACAAATGTAAATTCGAATATTATTCATGACAATAATGCCATTTATTTTGCAGGAGCTGAGCAAATTATTGCAATAGAAGAAGGTGGAACTGTATTATGGCAAAAATCTTTGCCAAAAAAGCAAATGTCATCGTCAATTTTGATTGATAACGACGACAAACTCATTTTAGTAAACACCGGATTGGCTCAACATCATCAAGGGATTATACAATATGGAGTGCCATTTGTAGCCCTATTAAGTAAAAAAACGGGAGCATTGATTCGACAAAAAGTGTTACCCAAAGGGTTTATAACTGATGTACTCTTAACCGACAAGTTAATTGTTTCATCGAGTTCCAATGTATTTGTAACAAATCCGGAAACACTAGAATTCGAGGCAATTAATAAATCGCAAGATAGTTTGTTTTCTGTAGAAAAGATTTTGGAAACGGTTTATACAGCAAATGATAATGGCCATATTGAAAAGCTTCATACAACCGGAAAAAATCTTTTTATGGAATTCTCTAATGGTTATCATCATTACAATGAGATTGATAGCTTAACCAAACTAGAAAGAAAGAATGTGTATTCTTTGCTCGATACAGTATTGAACCACAATGTTTACATGAATAAACGCGGACATTTCCGTTTAACCGATATGCAAAACCAAACCGTTGTTTCATTTTCGTTTCCCGGGAATGCCTACATTCGCAGAAACCAATTATTGATATTTAATGACCGAAAAATGAATATTATCGATTTAAAGAAACTGCTAAATATTGGTGCGTAAAAGTTAGCATGCCCAACTTGAAAACGCACAAGCATAAGAGCCTCCTAAACAGCCTGTTGCATTTTTGTTTTTTACAATTGGGGGACTACTTTTGTTTTTCTTACAAATGGACGGTGTTTAACCCACATTGCAGCTTATGGATCGGTAAGTGGCTGATTGCTAACGGATAATTTTTTCGTGTTTCGCCAGTAGTCCACACAGTTTTTTTCTTTGATAGCGATATTGGGTTGTATTTTAATTTCTGGCAGATTATTACTGCTTTCTCATCGCGTGCACGGCACTGCCTTATTGTAACTGTTGCATCCTCCTTGTTTTCTACTGTTGTGGGTACTACTTTTTGGGTATTCATGATTCGGACGATTTCTCGCCAGTCATGATTAATCCCTTTCAACCCAGCTCGCGCCGATTTGCAATCGGCGTGCTAACCATATGAAAATGAGCTGCAAGGATTTAAAACCCCTTCTGCTTTCCGGATATTCGTTTATAGTTGAAATGATTTGTTTGGAGGTAAATTTCTTTAAATCACGCAGGATAGATGATAGCTCAAACCCTTCCTCAGTTGAGCAAATCATGTGACAATGACTTGGCATAAGACAGTATGCATAAATCACCAATCCTTTGTTTTTCTGACAGTAATCTAGTGA
>JAQICA010000197.1 GCA_027858775.1 Salinivirgaceae bacterium
GCTTTTTTCGTAAACCGAAAGGTCGGCTACATAATGGCAACTTGGTGTGGAGCCTGTAGTTCCGCTGGAGCTGAATGTCTTGGCAATTGACGAACCGTCGGTTATTTTTTTATGTTTGAAAAATTCGACGGGCAAAAAAGGAATATCAGTCAGCCTTTCTACCTTCATTGGATCAACTCCAAGGTGTTCAATAAAAGTACTGTAGGTTTTGTTTTTAGTTGCCTGATAGCGAAAAAGCTCCAGTGCTCTTTCCTCAAATTGTGCATCGGTAAGTTCATTATCAGGCGAAAAATGGACAGATGGAATCATCGTTTTTGTTTGCATAATAGATATGTGGCAAGGATTAGAGTTTTTATACATTAACAAAAATTATGCGGATTTACGATTTTTTTTTTGTAATTTAAACAAATCATACTCGTTATAACCTCAAAAACCAACTGCTATGAAAAGTTTTGCTATTTTTATTTTAATGATTTTTGCCGGATCTGCATTTGCACAGCTCGTGCAAAAAGACTCTATTCAGTTTAGTGGTGTGGTGTTCGACGAAAATAGAAAGTCGATGTCGAATGCTCATATTTTGATCAATTCAAAAAAAGGAGCATTAACCTCGCCATCGGGCTTTTTTAATATTAACGTCAATGCGAATGACACGGTCACTTTTAGCTACGTGGGCTATAAAAAGTACGACTTTATTGTTCCAGATACTATGCAGCAACGACAATACATTACCGGCGTGTTTCTTACAACCGATACCCT
The DNA here is from genome assembly GCA_027858775.1 of Salinivirgaceae bacterium. Classification (GTDB taxonomy): domain Bacteria; phylum Bacteroidota; class Bacteroidia; order Bacteroidales; family Salinivirgaceae; genus Salinivirga. The sequence goes on from JAQICA010000197.1 coordinate 757, forward strand.
AACGCTTTCTGAAGTGATAGTGCTTCCGTGGTTAAGTAAAGAGCATTTTCGGCAGGCATTTATCGATAATCAATACATTGGAAAAGATGTTGCCAACGCCCGTGCCAATATGAGCTTGGTTTCCGTTTCATCTGTTAACCAGTACGATTATATGAATACGTCTGGAATAGACTTGCAAATGACTCAGTTTAATAATGCACAGCAATACAAAGGACTGGTAAGTCCGGACGATATGGTGGGTGTGACCCTAACCTCTGCGGTAGGCTTAATTTACCGACTGGCCACCTATAACAAACACGAAGAAAAACGGGAAGAGGATATTAAAAAACGCATCTTAAAATATAAAACCATTTTGGAACAAGCTTCCAGGTCGGAGTAAAAAACAAAATGGTTATCTGTTTTTGTACCCAACTTGAATTTGATTTTTTCATTGTTGCTGGAAATAGTTATTTTTGATAGCGAATAAATTTCAATTACTAAAACATGAATGTAGAAGATTTACGTAATTATTGTCTATCGAAAAAACACGTTACAGAGGAGTTTCCTTTCGACGATGTAACACTTGTATTTAAAGTTGCCGGTAAAATGTTTGCACTTATTGGTTTAGATCATGTCGATTTAAGCATTGCACTCAAGTGCGATCCGGAAAGAGCCCAGGTGCTTCGAAGCACGCATTCTGCCATTGGCCCGGCCTATCATATGAGTAAAACCCATTGGAACGGAGTGCGAATTGATGGAACACTTAAACCAGAGTTTGTTCACGAATTAATAGATCATTCCTACGAATTGGTAGTTTCAAAATTATCAGGAAAGTTGAAAAAAGAATTGGATTTATAGAAAAGGAAGGGTACTGTAGGTTCAGATTTCAAGTTAATAGCCACTATTTTTTTTGTGGAATACCGAATTTTAAATAAATGTAAATGATTAATAAAGTGTGCGTAATAACCGGTGCTTCTTCAGGAATAGGAAGAGCACTGGCTTTTGAAATGGCTTCGCATCAATACAGTTTAGTGTTGGCAGCACGTTCAAACGATGCATTAAATCAAGTAAAAGAAGAGGTGATTGCAAAATATGATGTGCAAATAGAAGTTTGTGTTACTGACGTGAGTGTGGAAGATGATTGTAAAATATTGATTGACAAAACTGTAAAAATATTTGGTAGAATTGATGTACTGATAAATAATGCAGGTATAAGCATGCGTGCTTTATTTGCCAATGTGGAACTTTGGGTTATTAAGCGCCTTATGGACGTCAATTTTTGGGGTACGGTTTATTGCACAAAATATGCTTTGCCACATATTACCGAAATGGGGGGCAGCATTGTTGGAGTAACATCTATTGCCGGTTTTCATGGTTTGCCCGGACGTTGCGGTTATTCGGCTTCAAAATTTGCAATGAACGGATTTTTGGAAACCATACGCATTGAGAATCTGAAAAGCGGAGTTCATGTGCTTATTGCTGCACCCAGTTTTACCAGTAGCAATGTACGAAAATCTGCACTAACTGCCGATGGTTCGCCGCAAGGCTTTAGTCCGCGTAACGAGAAAAATATGATGACTTCGGAAGAGGTGGCGCATAAAATTTGGCGTGGAATTAAATACAGAAAAAGAAACATTATTCTTTCGATAAAAGGCAAAATTTCTGTACTCTTGCAACGTATTTTGCCTGTAATGCTCGATAAGCTGTTCTACAATGCAATGGCCAAAGAACCCGATTCGCCCATAAAATAATCAAGAGCAAGGCTAGCCCCGCATGGTTTTGGCGGAGCAAGGCTTGGGATACTTTAGAAACCAAGGCGTTTACTATTGTAAGTAACTGTTTTCAAAATGGGTGTAACGCATCTGGTGGAGTTTTCTTACACGCATTTTGTAGAAAATCGCATCGTGCATTTTGGTTTAAAAAGTCATAAACGTAGCAGCAGTTCCATTATGAGGTAAAAGCGTAATAAAGATTTTTAGTACTATGTACCAACACGAAACAAACATACGGGTTCGCTACAGCGAAACCGACAAAATGGGAGTAGTGTACCATTCGCACTACATTGAATATTACGAAGTTGCACGTACAGAGTGCATGCGGTCACTAGGCATGTCGTACCGGGAACTAGAAGCAACTGGGATTATTTTACCCGTTACCAAAGTAGAATCGATTTACAAAGGCTCGTTGTATTACGACGATGAAGTTGTAATTGTAGCTAAAATTAAAGAGCTGCCAAGTTATAAAATACGGTTCGAATACGATGTGAAAAGAGATGATGTAGTTGTAAATAAGGGTGTTACTGAACTTGTTTTTTACGATGCAAATCGTAAAAAACCATGCCGGGCACCACAGGAAATGATCGAAAAACTAAAACCTCATTTTGAATCAAAAAAAGTGATTAAATTGGGGTGAACAAATACTAATAGATTATGAAATCTGAAAACAAACGTATCGATGTTGTTATTACCGGTGTGGGCGGTGGAATTGGTAGTGAGTTGCTAGAAATATTGGCTCAAATGCCCAATGCTCATGTTACGGCATTTACACGTAAGATCGACAATTTGGCCGACAGTATAAAGCATCTGGGAAATGTAACCGTCCGACAGTTCGATTTTTTGTTATTCAACCATAGACAATTGGAGCAAGCCCTATCGCATCTTTCAAAAATTGATGTGCTAATAAATAATGCGGGTTTTCTGGTTAATAAGCCAATTGGTCAAATGAATGCATTGGATATTCATCAGATTATTCAGGTAAACTTTACGGGAACAATACTCTTTACGCAGGCTTGTTTACCATACTTGGAAAAATCACCCAAGGCGCATGTGGTAAATATCAGCAGTATGGCGGGAGTGCAGGGAAGTGTTAAATTCCCGGGACTGGCAATTTATTCTGCTGCCAAGTCGGCCATTTGTACATTTACCGAAAGCATGGCACAAGAGTTTACCGATAGCCGAATACATTTTAATTGTATTGCCTTGGGAGCTGTTAACACAAAAATGTTTAACGAGGCATTTCCTGGTCATCAAGCACCGCAAAATCCGGCCGATATTGTTCCATTTATAGTCGATTTTGCCATAAATAAACAATCATTATTTAACGGGAAAATAATTCCATTGGCTGCCACCACGCCATAATGATGATTAATTTGTAAATTTGCATTCCAAATCATTATTACATTACGTATTAGAAATGATAAATTCTACAGCTGAAGCTTTCGCGATACCTAATAGCCTTAGTGCCTGCAAGAAAACCCCTTGTTTTTGGGGCTTTGATAAGAAAGCGTCAAAGACAAGGCAGTATAAGTTTTTGAAACCAAGGAGTTTGCAAATTGTAAATGACTGTTTCAAAAATGAGAATAACGCAGTATTTGGCGTTTGCTTGCAAAGACTACTTAGCGTATGATGGATGAAAATAAAACACATTCGCCTGTTAAACTGGCTATTTGTATTCCTGTTTACAATCACTATGTGTATCCGTTGGCTAACGAATTGGCAAAGCAAGTAGCTCCATACCGATCAACTATCGAAATTGTGATTCTTGACGATGCCTCGGATGCTATTTATTCCGAAAAAAACAGAACGCTCTGTCATTCAGTTGTAAAATACATTGTACTCGATCACAATATTGGTCGTTCGCGTATACGCAATCGGTTTTTGGAGTATACCAATGCGGTTTACATGCTATTTCTCGATGGAGACGTTAATGTGCGTACCAAGGACTTTGTTGCGAGGTATTACAATCTTATCAATTATTCAACCATTGAAGTGGCAGCGGGAGGCCATTTGTACAATGAAGAAAAGCCAGCCAAAAAATACCAATTGCGATGGAAATACGGTCGATTACGCGAAACCAAGCAGGCTTCCGACCGAAGAGAATACCCGTATAAATCATTTAAAACCAGTAATTTCATTGTTTCAAGAGAAATTTTACAAACCATTCGGTTCAACGAGAATATACGTGGCTACGGACACGAGGATACATTGTTTGGGTTTGAGCTGAAAATTCGTCAATACGCAATTATACATATCGACAATCCTGTACATATCGAACATTACGATACCAATACCCTTTTTCTGAAAAAAGTGAAACAAAGTGTGTGCACATTAGCCACTGTGAACAGAGAGCTGCATGCCGATGATCGCTTTGTTGCTGATGTTTCCTTACTCCGTTTTATTTACATCATTTACAAGAAAAAACTGCAAATACCGCTTTTCTTATTGTCCTTTCCACTTACTCCGATCATTCGCTTATTAATATTGGGAGGAGTGCATTCTCTCCGGATGCTCGATTTCTACAAACTTTTGTGTGCCTTCCGCTATTGCCGAAAAACCGATTTTCGATACACAAAATAGATACATCACTGATGAAAATTCCATGTTGTTTTTTCTAAATAGGTGAAAACAGCCCTTTTAGAAGTCATTTTCAATATGTTTTTTTGTGTCGAGTGAAATTTTGCCCATAAAAATATTGAGGTGTTTCCAAAAAAGATTACGATATATTGGTTCATTTTACTTAAATTGTACAGAAATCTACCACAACTAAAATAGCTCAAGCTGATGAAGGCAGTACATAGTATCCGTTTTTTATGCATTCTTTCTATATTGTTGCTCACAAATACTCTTTTTTGCAACACCATTTATTCGCAACAAAAGCATGCTGATAGTCTTCAAGAGAATAATTCATCGGCATTGTTAGAGAAAGCGAAGGAATACAGAGGATTAACCAAGAGTCATCTCGATTCTAATGCCTATCCGGCAGCACTTTATGCAGCAAAAAAATCCATCGAGACTTATTCGTTTATCCATCGTCAGGCAACCAATTCTCATAAACCCCAGCTAACTATTGACATTGCCTTTATGCATCGCGAAGCAGGAATTGTGAACTACTACCTCGGAAATACTGTTGATGCTATTTGGCATTACAATCAAGCAATAGACCTACTCACACCTCTTGATGTTGCGAATGATTCAATTTTAATCAGACAGAAAAGAGTGGTTTTGGCTCGATGCTACAATGGGAAAGCCGTAATTTATTCGTATCAGGGCGATTACCCGAAGTCGTTAAAGAATTTTATTAAGGCTGCCGATATTTACACAATGTGCAAAGACCTAGGAGGTGCGGCAAAGATTTACAATAATATCGGTATTTTAAATAAGGAACAACAAAACCTTGATGAGGCCTTGATGTATTATGAGCTGTCTGAACAGCTTTATACCCAATTGAATGATACCGCGAAGCTTGCAAATTTGTATATCAATATAGGAACTCTTTATTATAATAAAAATGCCTTCGATACGGCACTAAATTATGTAAAGAAATCGCTGGAGTTTTATCAGCGCAATGATAATATTGATGGTATCGCTAATGCGCTTTTGACCTATGCCGACATCTATGTTGCGTTAGGTTTATACAACGATGCAGTTCATTATTATGAGCGAGCTCAACAATTAATTGAAAAAAGTCACACAAAAACGATCAATTTGGCCATGCTGATTGGAATGGCGAATGTTCATTATAATTTGAAAGATTTGCGCAAAGCATTGGATTACTCTCAAAAAGCATTCGGTTTGGCACTGGAAATGAATGCATTAAAAAGACAAATCGATATTTTGGAAATACAGCATAAAATATATGAGGCCTGGGGATTTTATAAAAAAGCATTGGAAATACATAAAACGTATAAATATTATACCGACAGCCTTTACAATAAAGATAAAACCATGCTGACAACCAAGCTTCAGCTTAGTTTCGATTTGGCGCAAAAGCAACAGGAAATAGCCATGCTAAGCAAAGAGAAACAGCTGAATATGGTAAAACTCGAAAAAAACAGTATGCAAAGTCGTAAGCAGCGCATCATAATAGTTTTTATCACTTCCATATTGTTTCTTATTATTGCTTTTTCAGTATTTATTTTCAATCGACTAAGAATTAATAACCGACAGAAAAATGTAATTGAACAGCAAAAAATACTGGTCGATCAGAAGCGTGATGCACTACAGCATGCATTTGAAGAAATACGTAATCAAAAAGAGGAAATCCAGAATCAGCGAGACGCCATCACTAATCAGAAAGAAAAAGCCTTTAACTTGTTTAACGATTTACGATCGAGTATTCACTATGCAAAACACATCCAGTCGGCATTGCTACCTTCCAAAATATATTTCGATCAATTATTTAAAGATCATTTCGTACTTTTTAAGCCACACTCAATTGTAAGTGGCGACTTTTATTGGATTAAAGAGGTGAACGAATGGCGAATTGTGGTTGCTGCCGACTGTACAGGCCACGGGGTTCCGGGTGCTCTTATGAGCATGCTGGGTATTACATTTCTCAACGAAATTGTTAAGTATGAAGAGGTTGAAGAAGTTGCTGATGTTTTGAATGTATTGCGCGACAATATTGTGTACGCACTCAAAAGCAGCGATAAAGACAACGAGAATAACCGTGATGGAATGGACATTAGCATTGCTGCCTATAATGCGAAAACTGGCAAACTGCATTTTTCCGGTGCTAATAATAATATGTATATTGTGCGACACCACAATGGCCCAATGATTGCCAATGGTCGAATAATAGAGCCTAAACTAAAATCAATGGAAGGGTACTTGTATCTGTTTAAAGGCGATCGCATGCCTATAGGTTACGATGAAATAATGGGCAAATTCTCGCAAACCGTTATCGATGTCACGCCCGGCGACCAAATATTTTTGTTTTCGGATGGTTATGCCGACCAGTTTGGTGGACAAAAGGATAAGAAATTGATGTACAAACCTTTCCAAAAATTAATTCTTTCCAACTCACTGAAAAGCTTTAATCAGCAGTACATCGAAATGAACCGCTTCTTTGACCAATGGAAAGGCGACCGCCGTCAGGTAGACGATGTACTAGTTTTGGGCGTTAAACTAAAAATGTAAAATGCGGAAGAATATAAATATAAGATGGCCGCAAAATGATGTGGGATTTATTAAAATGCTTGAAAAAGCCCTATCGAACAGTGTTAAGTGCAAGTGACGCGAAACCATTTGCATTTTGGAAATTTTCACTTTTGTTTAACAGATACAAATAAACAGACTTTCGCGCTTTTTTCTTACATTTACAACTCCTAAAACTAAAAACTTAAAACTATGACCGATTTTGAAAAAGTAAAAAGCTATCTTATCGAGCTGGAGTATAACATTCTTAGCGAAGATATTGAGGAAGAGCTTTTTGTTGTTGAAAAGGAAGATGCCGGAATTAATAACCTGATTATTGATTGCGAAGATGAAATTCTTATTATTGAGCAATTAATTATGGAGTTGCAGGTAGACAGTGCACAGGTTTACAAAGACTTGCTTATTAAAAACAGGGAGATTGTACACGGTGCCTTTGTTTTAGCCGAAGATGGCAAGTCGCTTATTTTCCGCGATACTTTGCAGCTTAAAAACCTCGATTTAAATGAGCTCGAAGGAACACTCAACTCGCTTGGGTTGTTATTAGGCGAATACGGCGAAACGTTAATTAACATATCAAAACTTAAATAACCACGAAACCATGGGAATTTTCAATAGAATATTCAAAGTAGGAGAAGCCGAAGCTCATGCAGCTATCGACAAACTCGAAAACCCGATAAAAATGACCGAACAGGGCATTCGCGACCTGAAAAAAGATTTAGATACAGGCTTGCAGGCTCTTGCAGAAGTTAAGGCTCTTGCCATTCGTTCACGTCGCGAGGCTAATGAAAACAAAGAAAATGCACAAAGCTATGAGCAAAAAGCGATACTCATTTTAGGCAAAGCAGAAAAAGGCGACATCACACCCGATGAGGCCGACCGTTTGGCCGGCGAAGCGCTTACACGAAAAGAAGAATGCGTATCCAATGCTGCCAGAGCACAAACTGAGGTGGAGTCGTTCGATCAGAATATTGCAAAATTGCAATCGAATATTAATCGGTTGAAATCGCAAATCAGGCATTACGAAAATGAGTTGAAAACACTCAAAGCCAGAGACAGAGTGAGTAGTGCAACCACCAAAATTAATAAATCAATGTCGGGAATAGATAGTAGCAGTACGGTTGCCCGTCTTGAGCGAATGAAAGATAAAGTTAACCAGCAGGAGGCTATGGCCGAAGCATATGGCGATATCGCATCTGAAAGTCGATCCGTCGACGATGAAATAGATGATGTTTTAAAGGATGAGCCCAAAAGCAAAGCCTCAGACGCATTGGCCGACCTGAAAGCAAAATTGAATAAGTAGTTGTAAGAGACTGTCCAAAAAGCAATATTAATGAAGTTTCGCTAAAATCATAGCTATTTTCAACGTACTTTAATTATAGCTTCCTGGACAGTTTTTTTTAATTTTTATGGCATGGGATTATTTGACCTGTTTAAATCGAAAAAGAGTGATTACGATGTTACAAACATGAAAATCACTGACCTCAAAAAAGGTTTTGTATTCGAGTACGACCTAAAGACCTGGGTGGTAGATGAAGCTTATAAATACGACTGGGGAGATGAATTTTTCTCTCACGAGTTTAAAATTAAGTCCGATACAGAAACGATGTTCCTGAGCGTAGAAGAAGACGATGCGCTGGAAGTTTCAGTAAGTGAAAAAATTCAAATTCGTAAGCTCCATGAAGATTTACCTGAGCTCCTTGCCGATGAAAATCCACCAAAATCGATTGATTTCGAGGGGAATACCTATTATTTAGACGAAGAAGCCCCGGGTTTTTTCTGTAACGTGACAAATGGTGCCAACAATTGGGTAGAATTTATTGCTTGGGACTATATCGATGAAAAAGAAGAAAAAATTATTACTTTAGAGCAATGGGGTGAAAAAGAGTTCGATGCCTCCATTGGTAAAATTATTCGTCCTGCTGAGGTCAGCAATATTATTCCAGCCTCAAACGTATAAATTTTGAAGAAGAATATGATATTCGTTTCTGCATTTCAATTTTACCCGGACTTTTTCATTTACTAAGAAAATGATTGATTTTTTGGCGAGTAGTTTTAGCGGAAACACACTAACGAATGACACTAAAAAGTTAAGTATATGAAGTGTATTAAAATTTTAACCATTATTGGAATTGCATTTCTTTTATCGGGCTGTGGAAGCTCTACGCCTCGATACGAGAAAACACCGGTAGATATGCTCATTCAGCAGTTGAGTGATACACGGGACTTTTCGATCATATTAAATGATATGAATTACGATGAGTCCAAAAGTCAGTATCTGCATAAATACCAGATTCTTACTCCCCGGGAAGACACTGTATTGTCAGCTGTTACCGAACCATTGCCGGTTTCAGATATGTTTTTCGAAAAACATATTAATGATATGGGAATGGAAATCGTATCGAAAGTTGACGGTAAAATTATGAGAAAACCGGCTCCTCCTGGTTACAACCATTATGTGGGCAACGAGAAATATGGCCGTTGGACACAGCGAGATGGCGGATCATTTTGGGAGTTTTACGGCAAGTTTGCTTTTATGAGCTCCATGTTCAACATGATGTCGTATCCGGTTCACCGTTCATACTACAATGATTACAGAAGTAACTACTATGGTTCTCGGGGTTATTATGGTCCGTCAAATAGTGGACGCAACTACTATGGTACACGAAGTAGTTGGAATCAGAGTCGGAGTTCTACAGCGTGGAACCGCAAACCCAGCTCATTTAAAGATAAAGTTCGGAGCAGAGTGAAACAAAGCGCCTCAACAAGCCGGCGAAATTTATCGTCAAAACGCTCGCGTTCAACATCGCGCTATGGTAGCACCAGTTATCGCTCACGAGGTGGAGGCTTCGGTAAATAGTAAACTTCGAATAATTACCACGATTAAAATTGTTAGCCATGGAAGATTTTTTACATCATGAATATGTGATTTACATAGTCAATACAGCAGCATATATTTTTAATGCTTTTGTACTTTTTTTCATCGGAAAAGTTAGTTATCAGCTTTTTAATCCTAAAATTCAGGTGAAAAACGAGTTGGTAGAGAAAGATAATTTGGCATTTGCCATTGCTCATGCCGGGTACTTTATTGGTATTCTTTTAGCCATTGGGAGTGCTATTATTGGGCCATCAAATGGCTTGTACCGAGATTTATTCGATATCACAACATATGGATTGTTGGCCATCCTTCTATTGAATATCAGCGCTATTGTTACCGATAAAGTTTTATTGCGCAAGTTTTGTGTTCGAAAGGAAATTATCGAAGATCAGAATGCCGGGACTGGTGTTGTTGAAGCTGCCAATGCAATTGCCGCCGGGCTTGTGTTGATGGGAGCTATTACCGGAGAAAATCATACTGGTTTACCAGGATATGTTACCGCATTACTATTTTGGTTCATTGGTCAGCTTGCTGTTATTCTTATAGCATGGATATATAACCTCATTGTTCGGTACGATGTTCATGCCGAAATCGAAAAAGATAACGTAGCTGTAGGTGTTGGTTTTGCTGGGGCTCTAATTGCTATAGCAAACCTTGTTCGATATGCGTTGGCAGGTGATTTTGTGAGCTGGTCCGTTACGTTTACCGATGTTGGATTTGAAATAGCGATAGGTATTATTTTATTACCCGTAATGCGTTTTTTAACCGACAAAATACTATTGCCCGGACAAAAATTAACCGACGAATTGGTTAATCAGGAAAAACCCAATGTTGGTGCCGGCATTATTGAGGCCTTTGCATACATTGGAGGTTCCGTTCTTATTACTTGGTGTTTATAAGACTATCATTTTTGTAAAATAGGAATTGCATGATCCGTAATCATGGTTCCGTTGCATTATCACAAAACCTATTCGCCGTTTTAATTGCTATTATAGCAATTAAAACGGCGAATGATGTGCTAATTCACTTTTAGAAAATTTATAAAATGGCATTTCGTTCCCGTATTTTAAAAATGGCAATTTTTGCCACCGGTCTTTCCGGAATTGTTGCTGAATATATATTATCAACCCTTGCTACGTATTTTCTTGGGAATTCGGTGTTGCAATGGACTCTGATAGTAAGTATTATGATGTTCTCAATGGGCGTTGGAAGCCGAATTAGCAAGTATTTTCAGAGCAATTTATTGCAAACGTTCATATTTCTGGAGTTTGGCTTATCCCTTTTAGTTGCTTTTTCTTCCATGGTAGCATATACCGCCAGCGCATACACCGTTTATACTGGAGCAATAATTTATACGATGAGCATAATAATTGGGTTGTTCATTGGAATGGAAATCCCGTTGGTCATTCGTTTAAACAATTCATTCGAAATATTACGTGTCAATATCTCATCCGTAATGGAGCAGGATTACTATGGAAGTCTTGCCGGTGGTTTGTTTTTTGCTTTCGTGGGACTGCCTTTCCTTGGCATAACCTATACGCCATTTGTGCTGGGATTGGTCAATTTTGTGGTTGCCTTTTCTCTTTTCCTTATTTTGCGCCCCGAAATTAAGTTGCGAGTTCGTAATCTGATACAGATAGCCTCAATTTTTGTTGCAGTAGTTATTATTTCAGGATTTTTTGTATCCGAAAAAATCATCCTGTTTGGTGAGCAAAAACGCTACAAAGACAAAATTATTTTCGAAAGCCAAAGTCGTTATCAGAAAATTGTAATGACACAATGGAAAGAGCATTATTGGTTGTTTATCGATGGTAATCAACAACTTAGTTCCCTTGACGAAGTGCTTTATCATGAGCCGCTTGTTCACCCTGCCATGCAAATGGCCAAATACCCCCAACAAGTGCTTATTATGGGAGGAGGCGACGGCTGTGCTGCTCGGGAAGTATTGAAATACAAACAAACAGAGCAAATTATCCTTGTCGATCTCGACCCGGAAATGACAGAATTGGGTAAAACTCATCCGGTTTTAGTTGAAATGAACCAGGGGGCAATGAACAATTCAAAAGTGAATATCATTAATTCCGATGCCTATAAATATTTAAGTGAAACCAACCAGTTTTGGGATGTAATAATCATCGATTTACCCGACCCTAAAACGATTGAATTAGGTCGACTGTATTCCAAAGAATTTTACGCGCTGTGCCGTAGGCACTTGCGTCCTGGAGGAACGTTGGTTACGCAGGCCGGAAGTCCTTATTTTGCACCCAAAGCATTTAAGTGTATTGATAAAACGATGCAAGCGGCTGGTTTTGCTACTGTTCCATTGCACAACCAGATTATTACCCTGGGCGAGTGGGGGTGGATTTTGGGTCTTCGCGAGGGGGAGTCTGAAGAAGGCAAGACACAATTACGGAAGCTCGATTTTAAAGATGTAAAGACACAGTGGATTAATACTGAAGCTATGTTGATGATAACCTCTTTCGGAAAAGATTTTTATGGCGATGAAGATGATGAAATAAAGGAAAACAAGATTCACGATCCTGTGTTATATAAGTATTATCTTGAAGGAAACTGGGATGTATATTGATTTTACGATTTTTTTGATATTCAATTGATCATCCGCTTTTATGCGTATTGTGTTCGTATTTTGCTCTAAATCAATTCTCTGCCCCAAATCTGCCGGCTGGCGGTCAATTGTGCAAAAGACGAACCGTAGCGAAGCTCGACGAAGTCAAAAGCAAATACAATTTATTATGCAGAAAAGCGGATATGCATAATATTTAATAACTGAAGTTACTGAAATTTTTTTTAATGGCTTTTTGTTAGAGAACGCATTCAACGGTCTTTTTTATGATCTGTATTTCAGTAGGCTTTATGAGATTTCACTAACCGTTAAAGTAGTAAGAAATGAAAAGAAATGATATTATAAACGCTTTGAAAATTGCATTGGGCTTTTTTGCTATAATTTGGGTTGTATATTTGATCGATTTAATACTGCCAGTAAATTTTAGCGAATTTGGAATTATTCCCAGAACGTTTTCCGGTCTTATAGGCCTGTTTTTTGCTCCGTTTATTCACGGCAATTTTGTCCATATCTTGAGTAACTCATTGCCATTTTTAGTACTCACATTTACGTTATTTGCATTTTATCCTCGTGTGGGATGGATTGTAGTGGTGTTTGGAGTAGTAATTGGTGGTGTTATGGTTTGGTTAATGGGTCGGGGAGGAAACCATGTTGGTGCAAGCGGGCTTATTTATTCGATGGCTGCATTTTTAGTGGCTGCTGGTTTTTACGCTCGCTCGTTTAAGGCAATTGTTATTTCGATCATTGTAATTTTTCTCTATGGTGGACTCGTTTGGGGAGTATTGCCCACTCGTACCTGGGTTTCCTGGGAAGGACATTTATTTGGTGCCGTGGCCGGTGTATTACTTGCATTTTTATTGAAAAATAGATTGAAACCCAAAAAAGCGGAATGATCAAATTAAGAGCATTGCCCATATTTTTGAATAACTGTTTTTGTGGACAAGTTATTCTTAATTTTTAGAATGTAGCGTAAGTAATGTGATTTCGGGTCGCATACCAATTCGTCCGGGGAAACCAATGGTTCCGGTGCCTACATTGATATACAGTAATCGGCTGTCGTGTTCGTATAAGCCACCCCATTTTTCATATTTCATGCTTACCGGACTAATATTTAACCAACTTGATCGGATTCCAAATTGTAAGCCATGTGTGTGTCCTGAAAGAGTTAAGAAAATGTTTGCATGATGTTGTAGTATTTCTGACTCCCAATGCGAAGGATCGTGGCTGAGCAATATCACAGGATGCCTTGTTGAGAGCGGAACACTTTTATTCAATTCACCGTATTGTGGAAAGGGCGGATGCCCCCAATTTTCAACACCTGCTAGAAGAAGCGTATCATTATTTTTCACGAGTATTTTTCTTTCGTTACGCATCAGCTGCCAATTTATTTTATCGAAAAATGATACGATTTCGGCAAAGTTTTGCTCTTTATCTTTTGGTGTCCGCCATTTTACATAATCGCCATAGTCATGATTTCCTAATATAGCATAAACACCATCGTTACTTTCAATTTTATTGAGAATTGGCTCCCAGCCATCCAGTTCACTGGCGAAGTTGTTGACCAAGTCGCCAGTAAAAACTACCATATCCGGCTCTAATGCATTTATTTTATTCACCATTCGGTTGAATGCGCCTTTGCTGTACTTGGCTGTTCCCAGGTGTAAGTCAGAAATTTGCACAATACGGTATCCCTCGAAGCTCTCTGGAATAGCAGCATGTTTAACTGGAACCTCAATAACTCTGAATTGGAAACGTAGGACGAAAATTCCGGCAAGGATAAGAATCATAATGGCTCCACCTAATAAGAGCGATGTTTTTTCCGCTATTTGTTTTGTCCAAATCGTTGTTAACGACAATATAAAAAGAATCAGCTGGATAAGTAGGGCTATGATTCGCGGAAAGTAGAAAAGAATCATTATGGTTGTAGCCAAAAAATACAACGAGTAGTTATCCGGTTGTAAATGCTCGTAAGATTCAGGTGATGTGATAAAAAGAATTGCCCAATAGGCAACGTAAAATGCTGAAAACGAAAACGAAACTATCATCCAGCGTTTGGGATGTTTTGTTTTTCGCAAGAATACAATATAGAATAATACCTCTACTAATGCAATGATTAGTGCTATAGAAAAAATGCCTATGTATAATCTCATGATTTTTCAACAATCAAAAACTACACCAGCTTTGCTTTTGTGCAAAAATGCTTGTACTTTTACTATTTAACAAACGGTTACCGATATGCGGAAAATACAGCTTTTATTACTACTTTTTATTAGCCTGAATTATGCTGGTCAAGCAATAAATCAGGTGGATTCTCTGCGTCGGATTCTTGACACAACACACAATGAGGAAAAACTTGTAGCCCTATATTACGACATTGGGAGATTGGTTGAGCACGAAAGTACCGACTCTGCAATAATATGGTATCGTTTGGGATTTAAATATGCAAAAAAAAATGGATTCTTAGTAATGCAGGCGCGTTATAATAATCGTATTAGTTATGTCATTTCAATGAAAGGTAATTACGCCATGGCAATTGACACCGCTAAAAGTTCATTAGTGTTTCTAGAAAATGAATTCCACACATACCGCGCGAACGTTTTTAACACCATTGGAGTTAATTATTACAATTTGTCTGAATACGATAGTGCCCGTTTTTATTGGAGTAAGGCACTAGCTATTCATAAACACAACAAAGATTCAGCTGGTATGGGTACTTCTTTTGTGAATTTGGGCGTGGCCGATTTTGTTCAAAGTAAATATGAAAGTGCTTTACAAAACTTTATCTATTCGATTGAATTAAGACAAAAACATGGTTCAAAGCGCGAACTTGGAAGCATTTACATGAAGTTGGCACTTATTTACAACCAAACAAATGATCAACAAAAGGCTTATTTGTATCTGAAAGAAGCGATTCAAATTTACCGTAAAATTGGCGATAACCTTGCCATGGCCAAAGCAATGGTGAATTTGAGTAATACTTATGAACTGCTCGACAGTGTAGCCAGAGCAGGTGAAATGTTAATTGAAGCACAAAAAATTGGTGAAGAGGTTGGGAATCGCCGCTTTTTAGGCTCCATTTATACGAATTTATCTAGTTTTTACACCAATACTGAAATGTACGATACGGCGCTGAATTATTCTTATCGGGCACGTGATATTTATCAGGAGCTTGGGCAAAAGCGTGAGTTGAGTATTACTTATTATAAGATGGGGCAGCTATTTTTCCAAATAGACGATTACGATGCAGCCATTGCATATTTTCAGAGTGCTTGGGATATAATGATTGAAATTGATATTTATGAATGGCGTGAAGAGGTTCTTGACTATTTAGCACAAACCTATGCAAAAAAGAATAATTATAAAGAAGCATACTTACATCAACTAAAGTATATCGAGGTTAAAGATACACTTGCTTTGCGCGATAGCCGTGGAAAACTA
Organism: Salinivirgaceae bacterium; assembly: GCA_027858775.1. GTDB lineage: Bacteria > Bacteroidota > Bacteroidia > Bacteroidales > Salinivirgaceae > Salinivirga. Next base: position 16,568 of record JAQICA010000197.1, read on the forward strand.
CAGGAACTTGAGGCGCGTTTTAATAAAAAACAGCAAGAACAACGAATTGAAATACTCAAAAAACAAAAACAGCTCGATGCTGCCAAAATTCAAAAATCTATTTCTACAAGAAATTTGCTCTTCTTAATAATCGCATTGGTCATTTCAACCGTTGTTCTTATATATCTGAAATATAGACAAAAGTCGTATCTGAACAATGCTTTGCGTGAACAGAATAATGAGGTTAAACTGAAAAATAGTGAGATTGGTGCTCAGTCAGAAATTTTACAAGAAGTGAATAGCATTTTAATGCAAAAGAATGAATTAATTGAAAAGCAAAAAAACGATTTGGAAGAACACAACAAAACGAAAGATCGTTTATTTTCAATTATTGGACACGATTTGCGTTCACCTATTGCTTCCATATATAGTACTGTGGCGCTAATGAAAATCAAGCAGATGCCCCATGTAAAACAGCAGGAGCTACTTGCTTTTGTACAAAACAGTTTGAAGGCCACTCTGGAGTTACTCGAAAACCTCATGCTGTGGGCAAAAAGTCAGGAACAGGGTATTGAAATGAAAAAGGTAGAGACATCAATAAATTCCATCATTCAAAATACCATAGAAGGAGTAGGAGGTGTAGCGAAGGAAAAAGGTGTAAGCATAAGCTTTGACACAGATCAAGAATATACTGCTATGGTAGATTCAAACATGATTGGAACAGTGTTGCGTAACTTATTAACCAATGCCATTAAATTTTCTCATGAGGGCGGAGGCGTTGAAGTTTCTGTTGAACCCCAAAATGATAGGTTGCGCATTTCCGTCTTAGATCATGGGGTTGGCATGGATAAGGAAACCATTACAAAAGTATTTAATGGGAAAGAGCATTTTTCTACTCGTGGTACGCATAAAGAACGCGGCGCTGGATTAGGACTTGTTTTAGTTCACAGTTTTATCGAAAAACACGGAGGTGCATTGGTTGTTGAAAGTGAGGTAGGCAAGGGTAGTGAATTTTCATTTACTATAACCGTAAATTAAACATGTTATCTT
>JAQICA010000120.1 GCA_027858775.1 Salinivirgaceae bacterium
TATAATAAGTGTGCCTAAAAGGAGTGAATAAAAAAGATTATTACTTCTGAAAATCCAAAAAAAGGCGGCCAAAGTCACAGTAAAACTAAAAATTGTTCCCATTTTTTTCCATTCGTACGGAATTGTATATTGTTTATGCCCAACAATAATGTTTATTAATGCCATTGAAACAAAACATGCAAGTGTAGCAATAGCGGCACCCATATATCCGTACTTTGGAACCAATAAGGCATTGAGTAAGATGGTAATAGTAGCACCTACAAAAGTAAAATACATACCAAAACGGGTTTTGTCGGTAATTTTATACCAAATACTGACATTATAAAAAACTCCAAAAAAGAAGTTACCTAATAACACGAAAGGTACAATATTAAGTCCAACCCGGTATTCTACATCAATAAAATATTTGAAAAGATCAATATAACCAATGATTCCTATAAAAATCAATAATCCAGTGTAAACAAATGTTTTAGTAACCTGTGCATAGATTTGTTTATGGTCACTTTGATCTGATATTCTAAAAAAGAAAGGTTCAGCTGCATACTTAAACATTTGAATAAAAATGATCATTAGGGTAGCAATTTTATAATTCGCACCATAGACTCCAATAGCGTAGTTACCTTCAAAATTATCTTCGATAAAAAAATCGAGAAATATTTTATCCCCAACATCGTTAATCATGCCGGCCAAACCACTAAGTACAATGGGATAGCTATAAAGAAGCATTACTCCAATAATCTTAAAATCGATATTACGAAAAGAAAACTGATAGGTAGGCAACAGAATCAGTAACGTAATTCCGTTGGCTAATAAATTACTAAGAAAGGCATACCCATACGTAAAACTGGGAGAATATATACTTTGGAAAAATTCTATGTGTTGAATTTTAGGTAATAAATACAAAAAAAACACATTGAAACCAATGTTCAACAGTACATTAATAATTTTCAGTATTGAGAAATGCCTGGCTCTATTTTCAAATCGTAATCTGGCAAAAGGCAGAGAGGTTAAAATATCGGTGAGTACGATTCCCAAAACAATAAGAACAATGGTTTTAGCTCCATCGACATTGAGAAACTCGGTAATTTCATTAATATTAAAGAAGACGTATGTACTGCTAAGTAGGGTAGTAACAATAATGAAGAAAAATGCATTACTAAAAACAGTTTTCTGAGCATACTTTTTAGCATATCGAAAAAAGCTTGTCTCCGTTCCAAATGTTAGTAAAACAATAAAAAATGCACTATAAGCATATAATTTAGTGAATTTACCATACTCCGGCTCAGCAAAAATACGTGTATAAAAAGGAGTCAATAATAAGTAGTTTAATATACGGGGAACAATAGTACCCATACCATAAACCAATGTTTGACCCGCTAAACTTTTAATCTGATTCAATGCTAATTATTTTATATATAATTGTCTCTCACGTTTATAGGAAACAATTTTATTTAATTCCCCATTTTTATGATAATATTTCCAAAAACCATCAGGATGTCCTAAATGATACTGCTCTACTTTTCTAACATTGCCGTTAAAATAATAAAAAACATGTTCTCTGTGTTTCTTTCCACGTACATAATTTCCTTCATAGGCTAATGTCCCGTCATTATAAATTCCTCTCCATTGTCCTTCTTTTTCTCCATCAAAATAATCTCCTTCGAAAAGCACATAGAACGTATTTTCGATCCAGCCCTCCTGTTTTTTACCTGCTATGTACAATCCTTTTTTAACTATTTCTCCATACGGATCATAGCTGACATACAACCCATCACGCTCGCCATACCGATAATGTTCAATTCTGGCTGTATCGCTTGATTGGAAATACCAAATCCACTTTTTGTGCAACTTATCGTTGTGGAAATAACCTTGTTGCTCAACCTTTCCACCAGGGAAAAAATAAGTCCACAAACCATTTTTGGAACCTATATGAAATTTACCTTGAACTTTAATCGTACTGTCAGAATAAAATACAAGATAATCTCCCTGATAAACACCATTTTTGTAGCCATATTTCTTAAAAACACGGCCAATACTATCATAAACAATACCTTCAACAATTTCATTTTGGTCGTTATAACGGTAATGAGTTCCTATAGGTATTTTATCCCGAAATTGTCCACTATTTAAAGTATCTTGGGAGGACTCTATATCCTCCAGGCCTTGAATAGTATATTTTCGTTTCTTCGATTTTTGATCAACAAAAGTATCAAAATCCCGAACAACGGTATCCTGGTTATTAGACTTTCCAATAACTTTTTCTATTTCATACTCATTATTTACAATTATTTGGCTAATAATTGTGGGGCTGTTGGACGATTCTTTATTAATACTATACGTTTCACTGACCTGGCCATTGGTATAAACTAAAACCGTTTCTATCTCGTTTTGCTGATTAAAAAATAGTTCTTCACCCTCTTTATAACCATTTTTGTAGGTAATTACCTTTTGAACATCTCCGTCAGCAAAGTATTCTAAATATTTACCCTGCTTTTTATCATCTATATAAAGAATCTTTTCTTTTAAAAAATGGTGATTGTCCTCAATTGAATATTTAAAATTGTAGCCATTTTTAATTCCATTTCTATATTGTATTGTCTCTTTTATCAGACCATTTTCAAAATAAAAAGTCCAGGTACTATCGAGCAAACCATGATTCCTTCTTCCCATGGATTTTAAATTCCCATCAGGAAAATAATTAATCCAGAGGCCATGTGGTTTTCCATCGAGTAAAATACCTTTGGCAGAAACAGTACTATCGGCATAATAATACCGAGCTGTATCTTGACCAAAAACGGAATGAGAAAGTAACGTAAAATTAAAGACCAAGCTGACGACTAAGCTCAAGCATATTTTGAATAGGCCGATTGGCTTTTTTTCGTAGTTCTTCCTCGATAATAATTTCAGGTACTTCATATTTCATTGCTAAATAAATCTTTCTTAGCGTATTAAGCTTCATAAACTTACAATCGTTACAAGCACAGGTACTATCTTCAGGAGGAGCAGGAAGAAAAGTTTTGTTTGGAGAAGCTTTACGCATTTGATGCAAAATTCCCGATTCAGTAGCAACTATATATGAATCGTTACTATTTGTTTGAGTAAACTTCAATAATGAACTTGTACTACCAATATGATCAGCCATAATAAGTAAGTCTGATTGACACTCAGGGTGGGCAATAATAAGTGCATCGGGGTTTTCATGTTTTAATTCTAACAAACGTGGAATACTAAATTCCTTATGAACATGACATGCTCCATCCCAAAGCAACATATTTCTACCTGTTAGTTTATTAATATAACTACCTAAATTTTTATCGGGTGCGAATATCAATTTTTCATCTTTAGGAAAACTTTCCACAATTTGTACTGCATTGCTACTCGTTACACAAATATCTGTAAGCGCTTTAACTTCGGTAGAACTATTAATATAAGTAATAACTTTGTGATCGGGATGTGCATTCACAAAAGCTTCAAAATCTTTTGCGGGGGCACTATCGGCGAGTGAACAACCTGCGTTAAGATCGGGTAAAACAACTTTCTTTCCGGGATTCACTAATTTTGCAGTTTCGGCCATAAAGTGAACTCCGGCAAAAACGATTAAATCAGCATTGGTTTTAGCAGCTTCTTGCGCAAGTGCTAAACTATCTCCTAAAATATCAGAAATATCTTGAATATCCTCTGTTTGGTAGTAGTGCCCAAGAATTATTGCATTCTTTTCTTTTTTTAATTTTTGTATTTCGGATTTAAAATCCATATTTACTGGTAAATCGATATCCAAATACCCCTTTGTTTTTATTTTATCATTAAAGCTCATATAAATTTTTTTTCTATGATGAATATAATAGTCGGTTGATAGCTGAATAAATTAATTACAAAAACTTTGCAATTTCCGTAATTAACAATATTAATACAGATGATAACAGAATAAATTTCGATATTTGCTTATAAATCAGTACTATTAAAAAGGTTATCAACAATTGTTGACAAATGTAGGTTTAATATATTAATTTTTAAAACCGGTTGATAAATGTTCGGAGAGCTGGTAACAAGTTATGAAGGAAAAATGAAATATAAATTTGGTCAATTGAAATGGAGGTCTGCTAATTACATTTTTATCATATCCTATCGAACATAGGTTTTTTTACGTGGTTTTTACTAATAAGTTATAAACAGAGTTAATAATTCAGAAACATTTGAATAACAATTAATTAAGATTTACATTTTACTAATACGCTTGATTTACATTGAATTAACATACGTTGAAAAATATATTTTACTGTTGTTTTGCTTTTTACAAAAATTGGTATTAAATACGCATAAAATTATTACATTTGTAAAATGTTCAGACACTTTAATTTAGCAGTTTTTGGAGCGTAAGGAGTCAGAATAAAGAGCGATAAATATCTATATTATATGAAGAGAAAAATTTTATTGACTTCGGATCATGCAGCATATCCGTTAAAAAATCATTTAAAATATTGGCTGGAAAAGCAAGATTATGATGTAACCGATTTGGGAACCGATAGTGAAGATAGTACCAGCTATGCTATTTACGGACATAAGTTAGGCGATTTAATGGATTCGGAATCAGGTTATACAGGCATTGCCCTTTGTGGAAGTGGAAACGGGATGAATATGAGCGTAGGAAAACATAAATCGACCCGAAATGCATTGTGCTGGAATAGCGAAATTTCCAGGTTAGCTCGTCTTCATAATAATGCCAATGTGTGTGTACTGCCCGGGCGCTACATAACGCAGGTTGAAGCTGAAAAAATTGTAGAAATATTTCTAAATACCGATTTTGAAGGAGGAAGACATCAGGGTAGAGTAAATATGATACCCCTAAATCATTAACTATGCTATCGAACACATGTAAATACGGAATAAGAGCAATTATATATCTGGCACTAGAAGATTCGGGAAAAAAAATTGGGATTAAGAAAATTTCTGAAGACCTTGATATTCCCAGTCCTTTCTTGAGCAAAATACTACAACTATTGGCCAAAAATAAAATATTACAATCTACAAAAGGCCCACATGGAGGTTTTGGGTTGGGTCGCGATGGCGAAGATATTTCGCTAATGGATATTGTACGGATTATTGATGGAATGGATTTTTTTGAACGGTGTTTAATTGGTCTTAAAAGTTGCTTAAACCCCGATTCACCTGTACGATGCCCAATTCATCAACAATACGAACCGATAAGAGAAGAAACACGAAAACTTTTTGAGGACACAACCATTGCTCAATTATCAGAATCTATAAAAAACTCTGGCGGAGATCTGAGAATTTAGATAATTGAACAATTCTTAATGCTTAATGGAAAATAGCCTTATGAGAACATTTACAAATTGAAAACTATGTATGTTTTAACCCGTGAAAACAATTGTTTCATTGATTCTAAATTCGTAATAATTAAAGAAAAAAATAAGCAACAGTCTTGGTATACACAACATTCGCGGGAAAGAATTGTACAAAATTCTGCAACACATACGCATGTAGATAAGCTTTCGCGAAGTTATCTGAAAGCTTTCGGAACTATATTTTTCTTCCTTTTTTTAACTCAGTTTAGTTTTTCGCAAAACGAGACCCGCAACGAGGTAAAAAAAGTAGTAGACAATTTTATAAAACATCTTAATAATCAAGATGTTAAAAATTTGACTACACTGCTTGATCCGAGTGTGGGCTTAATGACTATTTTTTATGATGGCGCAAAAAGTATTCTGACAGCGGAAAGCTTGGAGATGTTTCTTCAAAATATCGAAGATGCTAAAACAGGATCCTTTCAGGAAGAACTGCTCAATTACCGTATAAATTACTCTAATGTAATGGCTACAGTGTGGTGTGAGTATAATTTTTTCTATGATAATGCTATTCATCACTGCGGCGAAAATGCATTCCAGTTATATAAATCACCAAAAGGCTGGAAAATAATTCAAATTACCGATACACGCTATCAGCGTAGGATGTGTAATAACTCCAAACCTACCACCAAGTATGAACGGAAGGCATCGTTAATTAAGTTTATCGATAAATGGCATAAAAATGCTTCTGAAAGTAATGGCGATCAATATTTTGATGCTATTGCAGATGATGGTGTGTATATTGGAACCGCTCCCGGTGAGTTTTGGACAAAAGAAGAATTTAAGAATTGGGTTTTAACTTACCTGGGAGATGCCAAAATGTGGCATTTCGAAACTATTGATCGACACATCTATTTTAACAATGATGAAGATCTGGCTTGGTTTAATGAAAAATTGGAAACCTCAATGGGAATATGTCATGCTACCGGAGTAGCAAATTTTTCGAGCTCGGGATGGAAAATTCAGTATTATCAATTGTCTGTAACAGTACCAAATGAATTGATGACGGATTTTATGCAGCTCAAAAACAAACATAAATAGTGCGCTAAGAAAACTCCAATAACAGCATTTTATTCACTTTGAAAGCTGTAAATCGCTTCGATTTTTAAGATGATTAAATTTTACTTCAACCGAAGTTTAGCGAAGGCGAAGCGCTTATCTTAAATTTATATATGCGGGTAGAATAAAAAAGGATTCGCTTTTTTTGAGATTATATTATTGCTTTCCAACAAAGCAAGCACTTACTCGATTGTTTTTTTTGGTGGCTTTTTTGAAATTAATATCCGATAAGTCGAAAATCTTTACTTTTTTTGCTTGTTAATTTCCGCAAACAAGATTTTCCAGATATTTAAAGGTTAAGATAGTACAAACTATGCTAAAAAAATATTTACAACAGATTGTAATATTGATTATTACATTGGTTTTTTTCCATTCGTGTGCAAAAGAAATGGCGCCCACTGGCGGGCCAAAAGATACCACACCTCCACTAGTAATTAGGGAAATACCACCAAACAATTCGGTAAACTTCGATGAAAAGCGGATAAAAATCTATTTCGATGAGTTTGTTCAACTGAAGAACATACAAGAAGAACTGCTTATTTCTCCTCCGTTTGCCGAAAAACCTAAAATGGTACTCAAAGGGAAAAAGCTGGTTATTACTTTTCAAGATACGTTGCCAACCAACAAAACCGTAAATTTTAGCTTTTATAATGCGATAGTTGATATTAATGAAGGGAATCCTTTATATGATTATCAGTATGTTTTCTCAACGGGTAATACCATTGATACCAGTTTTATTGATGGAAGATTGCTCTATGCAGAAACCGGTAAGGCAGTTGAAAAAACACACATTCATTTGTACGAAAACTTTGAAGATTCAGTGGTTTCAAAAAAATTGCCGTCGTACATGGCGCGTACAAACAAAGACGGAATTTTTGTAATAAAAAGCTTAGGAACAGGTCCATACAAACTATTTGCTTTAGATGATAAAAATAGAAACGATTTGTATGATCAACCTACTGAACCCATTGCATTTGTATTCGATTCAATAAAGCCCGAAGTTGAATGGACTACCATTTACGATACGTTACAAATAATTGATTCGATAAATGTAGCTCTAAACGATACTGTATTTTACGATTCAATAATCGAAAACAGGGTGCAGGTTAGTAAATTGAAACCTTTTCAAATGCGCATGTTTGTCAAGGATTATAAAAAGCATTACATCAGAACTAAAAAACGTTTGCGCATGGGATTATTCTCGTTTGGTTTTAATCGCCCGCTTGATACTATCGGATTTTCTGCTGAATTATTGAAACCCCAAACAGACAAAAACACCTGGTTTGAAGAAGAACGTATATCTTCAGATTCATTACTATACTGGGTAAGCGATTCAGCGCTTTACAAATCAGATTCTATTCAATTGAAAATTTCTTATCCATTCAACGATTCACTCAATAATATTATCACTAAAACCGATACCATATTTTTGGCGTATGATTTGGATAAACTGACAAAAGAAGATACTACTATTTCCATAAAGAATAACTTACGCTCCAATAAATTAGACATTGATACAACGCTGCAAATAACTTTTTCAGAGCCTGTTAAAGAAGTTAATGAGGATCTGATATATTTTAAAATTAAAACCGATACAGCATTTGCCAATTATCCATTTCAATGGAATTTGGTAACGAATAAACAAGCCACGGTTTCTTTTAATCCCGATTTATTAGCCGACTACCGGCTTATTCTCGATAGTTTGTCTGTTACAGGAATGTATGGAAATGTACTCGATTCATCGGTTACAACATTTAGTTTTTTCGAAAAGGGCGACTATGGAAATTTTATTTTGCTTGTAGATACGTTGCAGCCGAATGCTATATATGAACTTATACAGAAGAAAAAGGTGGTACGTAGAATAAAATATGCCACACAAAAAAGTATTGATTTTAATCAGCTTATTCCCGGAAAATATAATTTAAGGGTACTAATCGATAATAACAACAATGGCGTTTGGGATACAGGGAATTACTATGAGAAGCTGCAACCTGAATTGATTATTGCTTTTCCCACAGAAATTGTTATAAAAGAAAACTGGGACACCGAACAGAATTGGGATATTTCTGACGAATACAAATTATTTGATTAGGTAAATAAATGGGAAAGCGTAATGCACAAACCCTTATTATAGCTCCACTGGATTGGGGTTGGGGACATGCAACACGTATTTTACCGCTCATAAGTTGGTTAAAAACAGAATATCATGTAATTGTAGCTGTCCCTAAACGGCTACATTTTCAATATCAATCATTAGGCGTCGACATTCGTACTGTTCCCGGCTATGCAATTAAATATCATAATTGTCCGCTGTGGTTATCATTATTCTGGCAACTACCCAGACTGATTACCGTTACTGTTCGCACACGATTTGCAGTTCGCAAAATTGTAAAAAAATACGCTCCTTCAGTTATTATTTCCGATAATCGACCATTTTTCCGGCATCGATCTGTTCCCTCTATTTACATGACTCATCAATTGCAAATTTTGCATTCTAACAGGTTTGTAAAACGAACCATGAACTTTTTTCATCATCGGTTTATTAAGCAATTTAATGCGTGTTGGGTTCCCGATAGCGAAGATCATTTTTTTGCTGGTGAGCTTTCTGAAGCCCAAGTAAGCGTACCCGTACATTTCATCGGTGGCTTATCGCGATTCATGCTGAATACCTCTTCTGCGAACAACGTTGGCACGTATAAAAAAATTTGCATTTTAAGCGGGCCAGAACCGAAACGGAGTAACTGGAAAAAGCGGATGATTGCGCATTGGAAAAATACGCCACAGTCAATTATCATTGGAGCTTTGCCTGAGTTGGGAAATATGTATCCTTCTGGAAAGGTTATGTTAGCCGGACATTTGCCCGATAGTATATTTGCAGAACTTGTGAGTGGAGCTGACTTAGTGGTCGCGCGCAGTGGCTACACAACTATTATGGATTTGTTGTGGTTGCGGCACTCGGCTGTTATTATTCCAACACCGGGGCAAACAGAACAAGAGTATCTGGCGCAATGGCATCATAATAAACACTTTATTGCAGAGAAAGAAGAAATTTTTTATGGAGGAAATTCCACATCGGAATTGGTTATTGAAAATATCAAAAGTAAATTCTGTAGTAAACAGGTAATTACTCATTTACTACAGAATTTACAGTTAGCGCCCGTAAGAAACCCCCAATAGCTGCGTATTAGCCACTTTGAAAATCGCATCCCGATTCCGGGACGTCTGTATTTTCAAAGCGCAGAAGCTTTCGATTCCCGGGGGCAGCCTCGCTCTGCCACAGCTGATGGGGGCATGCTCTTGAAGAACACTAAAAAGCCTGGTGTTTTGCCAGATGCACTAGTTCAACTGAGCATTGGCTACGTATTAATATTCTTGTTATGGTTTATTTGATCAAAGATTTTAGCGCATGCGCGATAAACCTGAGTGGGTCATTATCCATTTTTTACCCATCATGTTTTCGTTGGAAATATGCTCCGCTTTATCAATATCATCAACAATTTTGTATAATTCTTTATCGAAGACAATTGAATAGTTTTCAGGAACGTAGAGCGTTAAATCATAATCGTCAACTTTCCCAATGTGCTTCCAGTCGGTTGTATAGTACTCATCAAAAACCAGAACAGAATCGGTTTGCGTAAAATTGTACGATATAATTTCCGCAGCGAAATAGGCTTTTTCGCGATTTTGGCCCCGTATTTTTTTCCTTACTTCCAGTTCAAACCGGCCTGTCATGCTTCTTTCAATGTCGAGTTCGGGTCGGCGGTACAGGAGCTTTTCATCTTTGTTTATTTTGAACGAGCTGTGAGATAGTTCATCCAACGAATAGTTATTGCTTTCTAATTGAAGATACATGGTTTTGCCAGCAGGATTGGCTATTTCGTGTACATTTTCATGTGTAATGGATTCGGAATACCGCATTCCGGTTGAAATACTTATTGCTGTTACAAGGGCCAAAGCTATTAGCCATATTCCCAAAGCAGAAAGCCCAATGGCTTTATTATTTGTTTTAAACTGAAATACCATTTTTACACCCAGGAACAGAATTAATAAAATGGGAATAATGGACAAAAGTACAATGGCTATTACGAAAATAATCATTGTTAGTTCGTTTTGGAAAAACATATTAAGAAATGGGAAAAATGCTCCATGCAAGCCTGAGCCAAAGAGTACAGGCGGGGCTGCAAACAAGAAAAGATTAATAATGGCCACAATACCTACTACGGTACCAAGAACCATCGATGCCCCAATGACTATTACGATAAACCGCAGTATGAAGCGCACAAAACTACCTAATGCCGTGCTTCCTTTATCGAATCCCTCTTGCGCTTTGCGGAATGTGCCGGAGTTTTTAACGTCTTCGTAATTTTCTTTAATGGTACGTTTAATGTTTTCTGCGGTAACGGGTTCACCTTTCATTTCTAGTTTTTGTGTGGTAGTAATCGCTTTAGGTATAAAGGCCCACATCACAATATAAATTAAAAACCCCACACCGTAAAATAATGTAAATATGACGGTGAGAACCCGAATAAGAACCGGATCCATTCCAAAGTAATGGCCCATACCGGCACATACTCCGCCCAACATCATATTGTCGCCATCGCGGTAAAGTCTGCGTTGTTTCGAACTGTTGTAAATTGGTTCTTCGGCTTCTTCACCCGACGATTCGGCGTCTAAATCTTCCGGATCGCCCATGGTGGTTATCACTTGGTGGATGTCTATTTCATTGATAACCTCCTTTTTATCGTTGAGTTTTTCTTGTAATAATTCGGCAATACGCAGCTCAATATCGTTTATTATCTCTTTTCCCTCCGCTGTGTCGCCAAATTTCCGTTTTAGCTTTAAAAAATAGCTTTTCAGGAGTTCGAATGCATCATTATCTATATGAAAAATAATGCCGCTTATGTTTATGGTTGTTGTTTCTTTCATTTTTGTAGTTTTTCGGATTATTAAATGAGGCTGGCCGTAAAAGGTGACTGTTTTATCACTATTAGCGCTATCACCATGGTTTTAGGTTACATTTTTAATTTTTTCTACTGCAATGGTTAAATCCTCCCAGGAAATATCGAGTTCTTTTAGAAAGACCTCTCCTTTTTCGGTGAGTGCATAGTATTTGCGCGGTGGTCCCTGCGTTGATTCCTGCCAGTGATATTTAAGTAACTCGCTGTTTTTAAGCCGTGTAAGTAGCGGATAAAGTGTTCCTTCTACTACAATAAGTTCAGCTGTTTTTAGTTCTTTGATAATATCGCTGGCATAGGCATCGCGATTTTTGAGCATACTGAGTATGCAGTATTCCAGTATACCCTTTCGCATCTGTGCTTTAGTATTTTCCAGTTTTATCATAATTTATAGTTTAATATGAATGTATTATTTGATGTTTTTACGAGAAAAATATATTGTTCCTAAAATGGATATTACAAGGAAGTAACCGATTGAGATCCACTCGTGCTGCGTAAAAATTTCAGACGAACCGCCACTCATAATTCCCGGCGAAACCTTTGCTGGAAGAGACCAAGGCCAATAGTCCACATACTCCCAACCCAGGAGCATAATGGAACCTGCCAACGTGGTAGCAAATCCAAAACCAATGGGCTTAATAAAGTTTTTGAACTGTAAACTAATAAGAAACTGAATAGCAATAATTCCCAACGATGCAAGAATGGATTTTACTATTTGAATCGACATCATTACAAGCGGAATGGGCTTATCTAAAAACTGTGTTTCCGGCACCAGGCTTCCCAGAATTAAGCCAAAAACTATAATGGAAAATGCAAATACAATGTGTGTAAGTATGGTGTAATAAATAATTACAAGCAACTTGGCCCAATAGTACGTAGCGCGCGAATTGGGAAGGGTTAGCATTTTTTTTAATGCATTTGCCCGATGCTCTGTTTGCACTACTAACGATGTTAAAAGAACTAAAAAAAGCGGCAACAAAAATGTGGCAACCGATTGCCAGTTGTATTTTAAAAACAACAGCCACGGAGTGGGGTGCATGGGGTTTTTAATGATACCGGGTTGACTTTTTATAACCAGAAACATAATGGCTGGAATTAGCAAACCGCCTAAAACCGATAACCAAAATGCCCAGGTTTTGCGTGTTTTTAAGTATTCTGCCTGAAGCAAGCCATTAAATGCTTTTATTTCGTTGAATATTTTAATCATGAAAAATGCTTTTAAAATGTTAAGTAAATGGTTCGTGAATACATAGTTCAGGGTCAACTATTTGTTTTGCCCTTCGTCGGTTACCTGAATAAACAATTCTTCTAAATTATTTTTTATGGTAAATGCCTGATAAACCTCAATATTTTGGTTTATAAGCATTTTAATTGCGTTGTACTGGTCCGTTGAATCGGCGGGTTGTATTTCTACCAGCTTATCATGAGTCAGTTTGGTATTGTATCTATCTTTCAGAATTGATTCGGCTTTTTGAGGTTCAGAAGTTTCTAACCTGAAAAGCTTTGTGGCATGGGCCATCAGCGCTAACTCGTCCATTGAACCTTCGAAAATGCCTTTGCCCTGATGAATAATTCCTACATGTGTGCACATTTTTTCGATTTCGCCCAACAAGTGGCTCGATATAAAAATTGTTTTACCTTCTTTTTTATTCAGATCAACGATAAGTTCGCGTATTTCAAACATTCCTTGCGGATCGAGTCCGTTGGTTGGCTCATCTAAAATAAATAGCTCCGGATTGGGGAGCAAAGCTCCGGCAATTCCCAGTCGCTGCTTCATTCCCATTGAGTACCCACTTACTTTTCGGTGTCGGTCCTCAAATAAATTCACAGTGCGAAGCACTTGATCAATTTGGGTTTTATCGAACATGCCTGCTTTACAGAGAATTTCTAAGTTCTCCCTTCCCGTCAAGTGTTTGTAGGCTGTGGGTTCTTCTATCATGGTAGAAGAATGAGACCTTGCATAGCGCTTATGGGTTGAAATATTATTGCCAAACATTTTTACGATTCCTCTTTTGGGAAATAATAAGCCGGCAAGCATGCGAATGGTTGTGGTTTTTCCTGCTCCGTTGGGTCCCAGAAAACCGTATATGCTCCCTTGGGGAACGTTTAGGTTCAGACCGGTAACAGCATTTTTTTTACCACGAAAGTGAAATGTAAGATCGTGGGTTTCAATAATGTTTTGCATGGCATAAAAAGTTTAAGGTTCTATAACTCTACAAAGATATATATTTTTTACACTACTATGCAAAGCATAGTAGTAAAAATTTAATAAAAAAAAGCCGAGCCATGACAAATGTTCGTCACAGCTCGGTTATTTACTGACTTTCCGTTGTATTTATGTTCTTGCTACGGGTACCTTTTTAATCATTTGATTAAACCATGGCATTCGACATTGCCAAATCAATTGTGGCGCGCTTAGCTTCGCCGTATTCAGGATACTCTACAAATTCGGGATTTGTTTTTTGATATTTCATGACTTCTTTCATATTCTTGCGGAAATACCTTGATAAATCGTAATCTCTGGCAAAACCGTGGTTTTCAAGAATATCTTTTTCTTCTTCTATGTATTTTTTAAACAGCTTTTGGTTTTCTTCTTTATTATTCTCTTTAAACTTTGGCCAGTATTTTTCCATGAGAAGGGCTCGTCGTTCATTTACAATTTTACTGTAAAGCTCAATTGTCATTTCTTTTTTTTCGCTTTTCGCACTCTTTTTATTTTCCGTTTTTTCATTGTTGCTATCAGTGTTGGTTCCTGAGCCACAGGAACAAACAAGCATTGAAATTACGATGCCGATAAATAGAATTGATTTTTTCATAATGGATGAGTTTAGTTAATGAATGATAAAGGTAGTAGAATTCAAACGATTAGCCAAAACTTTGGATTGACGGATACTCCGACTTTATAGACAGTATCTATTTAGTCCTAGCACTATTTACTTGAGAATTTTTGGGAGTACGTAATTACGAATTGTGCAACTTGAAACGTTTGGCTTTGCTTTTAATCCGATGTTTAACCCACGCATGAATAAAAACGCCAAATAGTATGAATCCTGCTCCGAAGAGTTCATTTACATTAAGTGTTTCATTTATAAAAATATAGCTACATAGTGCAGCAAAAATGGGTTCTGTGGCCAAAATGATGGAAACTTTTATAGCGGCCACGTATTTTTGCACCCAAACCGTTATGAAATAGCAAACCAGTGTTCCAATTAATCCCAAATAGATGAGAGACCACGTAGATTGTGTTGTAAGTTCAGGTAAGCCATCATTTGTAAAAAGCATTACACTCCCACTTACAATCATTGCTCCCATAAATTGGTATAGTACGAGAATTCCTGCATCAGTTTTTCTAACAAACTGTTGTGCAAAAACGACATGGAATGCCAATGAAATTGCCGTTATGAGGGTAATTATATCACCAATATTAATGCTTGTTTCCAAATCGTAGGTTAATAAAAACAGCCCCGATAAAACAATTCCAACTGAGATAAGGTCGATTTTATAAATTTTTTGACTGTAAAAACTAAACAGCAAAAAAGGTACTATTACTACCGCCGAACCCGTAATAAAGGCACTGTGACCGGTACTCGTATATTTGAGACCTATAGTTTGACTTAAATAAATGGATGCCAATAAAATGCCGAGAACTATTCCATAAAGCAGTGCTTGTGGGTTAAACAGTTTTCGAGGTTGACGAATTAAGTTGTATACCAGTAATGCAAAAAAGGCTAATCCGGTGCGTGTAAATACAATAAACGACTCATCGACCGTAGTTACGGTATCTTTAATAATAAAAAACGTAGAACCCCAAATAAGTGAAACCAGAAAAAGTAAAAATGTGTACATGTGCGCTAATTATACGATAAAGCAAATGTAGAAAAATTCGTAAGTGTTCAACGTAATTGATAAATCTTTTGAGATTTTCTACGTAAGTGCTAAAAAAAGAGCGATACCGTAGCATCGCTCTTGAATGGTTTTACATAAAAGCAAATTAATCGACAGTCATACCTTCGTTAAAGTCTTCTGAGGTGCCATTGCCATTACCGTTTTGCAAGTTTCTGCGTTTGAATCCCTCGTTTATTCTGTAAGTTAAGCCCACATAAAACACTGGAAAGTCGGGGCGGCGAATAAATTGGTTTTCGTAACCCGGCCCGCGCGAAGTGAAGTTCCATTCAAAATTACCAAATGGATTACGAACTCTGGCCGAAACGGTAAGCCTACGATCCAAAAGCATGTGTTTGTACCCAAATCCGGTGAAGTAAAATCCTTCGCGCTCGCCCTGGCTTGTAACCGATGGCGAATAGTACATGGCAAACATTTGTAAACTTGCATTGCGCGAAAAACTGATATTGGCGTTGCCATTTACTTTATGGTTAAACGATTCGTACGATTTGGTAAGGCCATTATCCACCGCATCAATTGTGTAGCGGAAGAAAGAATACGAAGCATTGATGCTAAGCCACTTAGTAAATTTATTTCGTCCGCTTAGCTCTGCTCCCAACGATGATTCTTTATCTACATTATCGAATGTTAATAATATGGTGTTGTCATTCTGAATATTTTGTACTCGGCTAATTTTATTATCGGTTTGTCTGTAATACACCGATGTATTAACAAATGCCTTTCCTATGTATTTTAAATAGTTTAACTCAATGGAATGCGCATATTCCGGATCCAGAAGTGGGTTTCCTTTTCGGATGGTATATGCATCGGAGCGCTCTTCGTATGGGTTTAAAAAATAGGTACGCGGACGGTTTACCCGACGGCTGTAGCCGGCCATTAGTTTATTTGCTTCATTTATTTCGTAACTTACATGAAGTGTGGGATATACGGTTAAAACCTCATTTACATTACGGTCGTTGGTCGAAAGTTGTTCTGTTTCTATTCGTGAATACTCTCCACGTATGCCCAATTGATACTCAAATCCCCCAACGGGACCCGAGAACATGGCATAAATGGCGTGAATGTCTTCTAAATAGCGAAAATTGTTTGCTGTCATTGTCGGTTCGGGATTGAAAATATCGCCACTTTGCTGATAATCAATCTTTCGAAACGATGATTTGGCTCCAGCTTCCAATTTGTTTGAACCTAAAGGTAATGTATAATCGGCTTGCATTGTCGTATGTGCATGGTCTTCTATTGTTTCGGTTAACGTTTCCTCTGTTTGGGTGTCCTCTGCGGTTAGCGTATCCATAAATGTGTAAGCTTGTTCAATGTCATCTTCTGCGGAATGCGTTCCCATTATTCTTAATTCATGATCTTTTTCTTCGAACTTGTGAACATACACACCCGAAATTTCATAAGAATTGTCTTCGTCGGTATTTTTACCTTCCGAAAACGTGCGCACTGGATCGGGGTTAAGCATCGAATAAGATGTATAGTAACTTTCATTAAATCGTTCGCGTTCGCCAATACGGTAATTACCGCTCACCGATAATAAGTTTCGATCATTAAAGTCGTAATCAATTCCGGCTTTAATGGTGTGGTTAGCGCGCAAACGTCCCCGATCGCCTATTTCGTCGCGGAAAAGCGTATCGTCTTCTTTATAGCTTTTGTAGTGCGATTCGCCTTCCCCACCGTGTCTACCTTGTCTAAAGGAATAGCCACCTACCAGGTTTAGCTTGTTTTTCCGGTAATTCAAATTGGCCGATGCATCGTAACGATCATTGTTACCAACAGAAGCGCTAACAATTCCGTTAAATCCTCCCTTTATATCTTTTTTCAAAATAATGTTTAAAATCCCCGTTAATCCATCCGGATCATACTTGGCAGAGGGGTTAGTTATTATTTCTATTTCTTGAATAGAACTAGCCGGAATTTGCTGTAAAGCTTCGCTACCCTCCATTGCAGTGGGTTTTCCATCAATAAGCACTGTAAAATTGCTGCTTCCCCGAATGGAAACATTTCCGTCAATGTCGACTTCAACGCCCGGGGTATTTTCCAGGGCATCTACTGCCGTTCCTCCTATGGCAGCAATGTTTTCACTTACATTTACTACGCGCTTATCAATTTTATAAATTACTTCTTCCTGGCGGGCAGTAACGTTTACTTCGTCGAGTGCTACATCGGCCGGACTGAGCTTGAGGGCTTTAAAGCGAATTATCGGATTGTCGTCGGAAATGGTTATTTTGTTTACACGATGACTTTGATATCCGATAAATATAATTCGCATATTGTACGTACCATTTGCTACATCATCTATTTGGAAAAATCCCTTTTCGTTTGATACCGTTCCGTTCACCAAAGATGAGTCTGATGAATTAAAAAGCGCAACGTTAGCATATTCAACTGGTTGAGCGGTTTGAGTATTAATTACCCGCCCCATAATTCCTTTTTTAATCATTGGCCCACCACCGTGTTTTGGTTGGCCAATCACACTTAGTGTACTCACAATAATTGTTGTCACAAATAGTATACGTCTCATAGTCTCTAATTAGTTTGTCATTATTTTACGTTCACCAAAATATGGCAATGAATCGAAGTTGACTCAACCATATAATCAAGTCTACGATTCCGAAAAATGTAAAAGGTTTAATAGGGAATAAAAAATAATAGACAAAATGTAAAGTATTGGGCAAGAGAACAAGTTAAGACATTATAGTATTTCGGTACAATTCCTTAACTCAAGAGGTTATTGTATGATTTATTTCCCTTGTTTTTTAAAAATGAGTAGATCGCGCTTGTTCTTTTTATTGATAGTGATGTAGTACAAATCATCTTTGGTAAAGAGGTCTTTTTGTTGAACGCCTCCCTCTTTCGGCACGCAGCCGCGTGGTGTGTCGTAGCACTCAACCGTATCAATTGCATGCGTTTCCAGATCGACCCTGCGGTATTTTGAGGAATACCGTGCGAAATCGAGAAATAGGAATCTTCCTGTTGGGCCAACAAAGCTGTTGCTTAAATCGAACCATTCGGGAATATTGTACGTGGCTTTGGTTTCCCACGATGGAATTTCGTACAAAACCACAACGGTTGGATGACTACTGTAACTAACTACCAAAAAGCGCTCCATTGGGTCTAACAGAAGCTCGTGCGCAACAGGCCTGCGAACACGTGGCGCATTTATTTTTTTATCGAACAAATAGCCATCTTTCGAATATTGAGCATGTGCGTGGTTTTGCACCCCTAGAACAATTAGTATCCCTACCAGGATTAACAGGCGATTCATAGTGTCGTTAATTTTGTGTTAAAATTAGCACTTATCGTTTAATTTACAATGCACATAAATACCTGTTCATAATCGTACATAAATAATATTTAGTGTTCAGATAATCTGTAAACGAGTGTAAAATATTTATTTTTACCAATTAAAATGCTGGTTTTTAATCGATCACACAGTTGGGTAAATCGGCTAATAAAGGATTAATAAATATATTTTAAGAAGCATAAAATCAAGTATTTATTTGAAAAATATTCAAACCAAAAATTTATATTATGAAAAAATTATCGTTGGTATTTCTAAGCATTTTTGCAGTTACCTTGCTTTTTGCTCAAGAGGAAACAAAAGAGGAAAAGGAAGGCTATAAGTTTGAAACAGTCAAAGAAGTAAAAACATCAACAGTAAAAAATCAGTACAGGAGCGGTACATGCTGGAGTTTTTCTACGCTTTCCTTTATCGAAGCAGAAATTTTAAGAAATGGCGGAGAAGAAGTGGATTTATCAGAGATGTGGGTGGTGCGTCACGTGTATTCTGATAAAGCCAAGCGCCATGTACGTATGCACGGTCACTTCAACTTTGGTGGCGGTGGAGCCTTAAACGATCCGTTCGACATGATGGAGAAATACGGCTTGGTTCCCGAAGAAGCCTACGCAGGATTAGAATACGGTGAAGGTAATCACGTGCACGGCGAATTTGATGAAGTATTATCGAACTATGTTGAAGCCGTAATCGAAAATAAAAACCGAAAGCTTAGCACTGCGTGGCACGAAGGTTTCAATGGTATTTTGGATGCCTATTTGGGAGAAACACCGGAAACATTTGAGTATAACGGAAAAACATACACACCACGTGAATTTACTGATGAGGTGGTAAATTTAAATCATGATGATTATGTTTATTTGACTTCATTTACACACCACCCTTTCTATGAAAAATTTATTGTTGAAGTACCAGATAACTGGTCGTGGAACAAATTCAATAATGTACCACTTGACGAATTAATCGAAATAATGGATAATGCAATTGATAACGGATATTCAATTGGTTGGGCTTCAGATGTAAGCGAAAAAGGTTTTTCGTGGAAAAATGGCGTAGCCATAGTTCCTGAAATTCAAACTGAAGAGCTTGCAGGTTCGGAAAAAGAAAAGTGGGAGAAAATGACTGAAAAAGAGCGGAAAGAGCGAATGTTCAGTTTCGACGAACCGGTTCCGGAAAAAACTGTTACACAGGAAATGCGTCAGGAAGCATTTGATAACTACCAGACTACCGACGATCATGGAATGCACATTGTAGGCATTGCAAAAGATCAGGATGGAACGGAGTATTATAAAGTTAAAAATTCATGGGACAATAAAAACGTATATAAAGGGTATTTTTATGTATCGAAACCTTTTGTACGCTACAAAACCATGAGTATTGTGGTTCATAAAGATGCACTTCCAAAGAATATTGCCAAGAAACTGAATTTGGAATAAGTCAACTATTTTTTTCAGAAAGCTGTCTGGCGTAGGGTTTTCCTTTATTGAAAATCTGTGTCTGACAGCTTTTTTTTATTCGTATAAGCCTGATGTGCGATATAAGTGTTTACGTTCCGATGTTAAAAAAGAGGTCAGCTGTAAATAAAAACTGTGAATAATTTCCGGACTGTCTGCTTGCGCTGTAAACTGTGCCGTCCGCTGTATGCCAGTTGAAACCGATAGATTTATCGATTTGTTTATCAAATAACCAATATTTAAATCGCCGCTAATGGCTTTCTGTAGTTTTCCCTGCAATATTTCGTGACCATACTCCGATGTCCTGTCGGTATACGATCGATAAATATTTTGCCCATAATTTATATCGGGATCGTCTACCCCTACTGATGCATGGGAAATTCTTATTATGGTATTAATGCGTTTGTAACTCCAGGTTCCAACAAGCAGAATTTCACGAAAGTTTGCTCCAAGCGGATGGGCTAATGGATAAGCCTTGCTTCCATAATTTTGCATCGATTGAATATGTGAATATGTAAATGGCCTGGCACTGTTTAGTTCAGCTAACATGTTAAGTATGTGTTCTCCAAATTTTTTACTTGCAGAGAAACCACCTTGAAAAGCAAATTTGTTTGCCCACCATCCGTCACTTTTTTTAAGTTCTTTTAGATAAAACTCATCAATAAGTCCTTGTCCGTATAATTTAAGCCAGGTTGTGGGCTGCCACCGAAAACCGGCGCCCATCAGCACATTATCTGGCGATGGCGATCCCAGATTAAATTCCACAGGCCTGAAAAATATTATGGGGTTAAGATAACTTAAATCGTATCCGCGGTTAGTAATCGAATCTTCCGCCTTCCAAATTACAGATTCATAGGCATAAAGATGAAACGATTCATGCAAACGGAAATTTACCGAATGTGTAGTCATATATTTTGGGTACAATCGGCTAAAATCCGGCCATCTCACATCTTTCAGGAGATGGTAACTTACAGAATAATCTATTTTCCAAAACGAAGTAGAAAATTGGGCAAATGGATGAGGTGTATGTTCGTTGTCTAAAATTACGGAATGGTATCCGTCACCAACAAAATGGCTTTTTTGCCCCATCTCAATTAAGAAAAAATCGGAAGGTTCGTAGGCCGCACTCCAATTTATATTCAGCGCGTTATAAAAACGGTTGTCGTTTTTACTCCAAAGAGCACCTGGAATAAGGCTATTCTCTATTCGACTATCACTAGTTGTTTTTACAGATGACAGATAGGCTGTAAAATCCATTGAAAAAAATAGAGCATTCGAGAGTTTTCCATCGAAAGTCACTCCTGATCCAAGGGTTCTGCCGTTTTCTTTGTCTTTTGATATTGTGGAACCTATGTTTACATGAGGATTACCTATTAAAAACAAGGCATTATTTTCATAATGAAACACCGGATTATTACTTGCTTTCTCAATGAAACCTCCCGTTCTTTTCGTGCAAGAGTCTAACTTTTCGATGCTTGACCAAGGTTTACTTGTTAGTGATGTGTCGGGAAACAGCTCTTTACGAAAATACGTAGTGTGTTGAGCAAGAAGCAACCCATTTGAGTTTAAGAGGAATGCAGTAAATAATAGCGCTATTGCGATGAAACTCCGATTGTTCATAATTTTTCTGTTCCGAATACACAAATTCAATCCTGCAAGATAAGAAAGATATGTTAAACGTAATTTTAATTTTTAAGCGGGCTCATGCATTAAACAGAAATTATTGTAAACGATTTTGATAGTTAAGGTGGGAGTTTGCACACCATAATTGTAAAAAAGGTGGTTGTTCTTTTTAACAACCACTTTTATAAGTTTATGATATTTTTATTGTTCTTGCCGGCTTAGGTTTGGCTTCCTCCTTTTTGGGAATTGTAATTGTTAACTCTCCATTTTCGTACTTAGCACTGATTTTGATAGAATCGACAATATTTTCCGGCAGCGTAAATGTACGGGTAAACGATCTGTAACTATACTCACGGCGTGTGTAGCTATCCTCTTTATCTTCTTTCTTATCCTCTTTTTCCGAAGAAATGGTTAGCAAATTTTCACTTAAATCGATGTTGAAATCCTTCTTATCCATACCCGGTACTGCTACTTGAACCGTAAACTTGTTTTCTTCATCTTTAATGTTTACTGCAGGCAAAGTTGTGTTGCTTGCCGAGTAATTGTTCTGCGACCAGTTTGTGAGTTCCTTATCAAAAATATCACCAAACAGAACAGAAAACGTTGGGATAGTTCATTTTTACGTGGTAACATAACAAACGCATTCTTTTATTTAATATTCAATAATATATATAAAAAACATAGAGCAAAAAAAATACCAAAGCAATTTTCCGCTAAATTTTCATCGTTAATTGTCATTTTGACATAAGCCTGCCCATTTTATTGGTTTTTCGGGGGGGATCGATTATTAAAAACGTGTTTAACAGTTATCCATACGGTCAATTTTTATAAAAATGTCGAAATTATTATCGATTTTTCGCACCTTTGTTTAAACCAAAATATTATTCAAGCTTTAGTAATAAAAAAATATACACTATGAAGTATCTCGTTTTAATTATTGCTTTGTTCGGAACTCTTATCGTCAAGGCAGGGAACATTGATGAAGCCATTCAGCATGAGAAATTGCAAGAAGATTATAAAGGTCATCACCAGGTATTGGTGTTTGACTCTATCGACGCTGATGTCCAGGAATCAGGACTTAGTTATGTGGTGCGAAAACAATTATTTTATGCCCTTGATGAGGAGGGAGCCGCAAATTTACATCAGGTAACATACGACTACGACCCGCTTTCGGCATTTGTGCAAATACGAAAAGCCATAATAATACGAAAAGATGGCTCGCGAGAACCACTAGACAGTACAAATGTGTATGATTTTCCGCAACCTGCTCGTATGATCTATTGGGGAGCACGTCAAAAAATGGTTGAAGCCGGTAAGTTAAATCCCGGGGATGCATTATATGTTGAGGTTTTCCGCAAAGGTTTCACTTATGCTCTTTTGCAAAGCGGAGGTGATGACGAACAGTATATTCCTCCCATGCGCGGTCATTATTACGATATCGTAAAATTTCAGGAATCGTTTCCTATACACCGAAAAGTGTTTGAAACGCATATTCCAAATTCAAAGGAGGTACGATATCAAACCTTCAATGGCAAATTTGTTGTAAACGAAACCAAAGGCGATAAACAAACTTTTTATTTCCAGCTCAACTCCATATTTCCCGTTGAGCGTGAGCGGAATATGGTGGGGCTCGACAATGTTATTCCTAAAGTGCTTATTACAACAAGCCCCGATTGGGAAGCCAAATCGAAATGGTTTTATGGCGTAAATGAAGATTTTGGCAGCTTCGAAAGCACTGCGGAAATAGACAAAAAAGTTGATGAAATTCTGGCAGGTGCAAAAAGTGAACTTGATAGTATTACCCTTCTTACACAGTGGGTATCCGATGAAATAAGGTATTCCGGAATATCTATGGGCGAAGGAGAAGGCTACACATTGCATCCAGGCGATATGACCTTTACCGATCGTGCCGGAGTGTGCAAAGATAAAGCGGGAATGTTAATTACAATGTTGCGAGCAGCCGGATTTGAGTCCTATGCCGCAATGACCATGGCCGGTTCGCGTATCGAGGATATTCCAGCCGACCAGTTTAATCATTCTATTACAGTTGTAAAAAGGCGCAACGGAGAATACCAACTCCTCGACCCCACTTGGGTTCCATTTGTACGGGAATTGTGGTCGAGCAGAGAGCAACAGCAAAATTACTTAATGGGTTTACCCGATGGTGCCGATTTAATGATTACTGATGTTTCTTCTCCCGAAAATCATTATTTCAAAATAAACAATCAATCAAAAATTTATGCCGATGGCACTTTAACAGGAACACTCACAGTTAATGCCGAAGGACAATCAGATGCAACAGTGCGATCCATTTTCACTCGCGATTATAAATCGCAATGGAACGGTAATGTCAAAAAGGAGTTGCTTCGAATTTACCCACAGGCTATCATTGAGGATATATCCTACACAGATCCTTACGCATATCGCGACCATCCGGTAACCATTACTTATAAATATACTATTCCAGGATTTGCAATTATCGATGGCGATACGTTTGTGTTTAATTCCCTCACAAATAGTGGGTTTATGCAACATTTCCGATTTGGACAATCGTTAGATGCCTCACTTGAAAAGCGCCAGTACGATTACCGTATAGGTTGTTCGCAGTTGGTTCAGATTAAAGAAACATTTGAACTACCTTCCAAAGTTAAACAAGTTGATACAGAAAATTACCCCAACGTAGAAAATCAACCTGCATCAATAAGTGTTTCATGGACAGATAATAAAAACACGGTCACCATGGAATTAGAGTCAGTGTTTAATAAACGAATCTACAAAGCAGAATCATGGCCAGAAATGAAAGAAGTGTTAAACACACTTTATTCATTTCAAAATCAGTCCGTAATTGTTAAAACCAAATAATAAATCATAAATACACAATTATTATGAAGTTACTTAATATATTCATTATACTTTTTGTCGTATCGTCTCTCAATGCCCAGGAGAGAGATGCCACGTTTATGAGAATTGAGAAAACCTATACGCTCAATAGCGATGGCTCCTACACATTCGATTATAAACATCAACTAAAATACGAGTCCTATCTCGCATTTCATCGTAAATATGGCGAAACATTTATTGTTTATAACCCGGATTATCAGTCAGTAGAAGTTACAAAATGCCAAACCACCATGGCTGACGGAAAAGTAGTAAAAGCTCCCGACAATGCTTTCAACGAAGTATTGCCACGGTTTGCCGCCTCTTCTGGAACGTACAATAATTTAAGAGAACTGGTTATTACTCATACCGGTTTAGAAGTAGGATCCATCGTCGATTTACAATACACCGTTAATTCCGACAAATTTCCGCTAGATATTTTTGCAGGAATGGAATCCCTCCTACAAACGTCACCTACAACAGAACTTGTTTTAAAATTCAATATACCTTCTGACAAATACTTGACATTTGGAGGGCATATTGAGGAACAAGTGGTAAATGAAAATGAAGACTCCAAGACCTATACATTTATCTATAAAAATTTACCCGAAGCTCTACATAATAGCATGCTTGGTTTAGATAAGACATACGCTTTGCAATTCTGCGATGGCTCTACCTTTAAAGATCAAATACAAGAGCTTTTCGAAAACAGACTTTCCAGTTCAGAAAACACTTATGCTAAAGCCAATGCAGAAAACATGGATGAAATCATGAAAATGCATCGCGAAGTTGTTAAGAACATTAAAACCATTCACATACCCTTTTCTTTTCAGACGCTTCCATTGCCGGAAATAGAAGCCCTTGAATTAAAAAACAGCGGAACAGAACTCGAAAAAGCGTTCCTGCTACATAATCGATTCATTGAGCGAAACATTCAGTCAAAAATTGTATTTGTTGTACCTGCAAACCTATTTGATGAATCTAAAACACCATTAGAGAGTGTCGGTAAAATATTAGTTATGGTTCCTTCAGAAAATGGCGACCCCCTATTAATGCCATTAGACAGAATGCCTGGGAATAATATGCTGTATACGCAGTACAACAAAGTGTTAGTAGCAGTTGATGGTAGCAAAAACATTCAAATAGTATCTCCCAAAACCATGAATTACGCAAAAGTTAATTTTACGCTCGACATTGGTAGCGATTATGCTGAAGCTAAATATAATGGAAATATTACCGGTATTTTTGCCGGATGGCCAGGAGCAAATTTGTATAGTAAAAGATTGTTTACCCAAGACAGACAAGAAGTAGAAGAAGAAATAATTATTGATAAAGATCCAGCTACTTTAAAAATATCAGGGCGCTTTAAAACCATGCATTCGCAAATGGGCGATTACATCGACGTTGTATTGCCACAATTGAATAGCGGTTTTCACCAAATAGAATCATCGGATCTTCCCAAAGAAGGAAAATACAAAATAGATTTGGGATACCCATTACACGAAGAATATACATACACTATAGAATTGTCAGACGAACAAAGGTTTGTACAATTACCTGAAGAGATACAAACAACCACAGAACATTTCGATATTATCCTAAGCACCCAAGTATCCGGGAATGTAGCCACAATTAATGTCAATCTCAACTTTAAAGCTACATCTATACCAATAGATGAGTATCAAAAGTTTCGAAAAACCCTTGCAGAGATACAAGGATCCAATCAATATAAAGTCGTCGTAAAAGTGAAATAATGCATCTCTTATATAGATGATAAAAAAAGGTGGCATTAGCCGCCTTTTTTTATGTCTGATAATTAGGTCATTACAATTAATTACAAAAAAAGATTAAAAAAAGGCATAAAAAGATTTGGATTGTAAGATAAGATACTCTACTTTTGCAACCGCTTTAACAGAAAAAGCGACGTCGCGTTGAAAAGCTGAACCAAGATAAGAC
>JAQICA010000131.1 GCA_027858775.1 Salinivirgaceae bacterium
GGGCATGGCGGTCTGCCATTTTTCATGAAGTATATTTAATTCAGTTCTCTCTGTTGTTTTGCCAAACAGCCCAGTCGATATTTCGAATTTTTCTTGATCTTTCAAAGTGGCACTGTGAGCTTGTCGAATTGTGGCACAAATCGAATCCGAATCAAAATTGCGCGCGCTAAAAGTGGCACAATTTGAACCGGAATCAGTGGCACAAACCACTCCGGAAACACTGGCACAAATCGAATCCTATTATCCAGTGTTGGTTTTTTCTGAAAATCAGACATCTGCCCTGTGCTCTAAAGGGTGTGTGTAATTGATTTTATTCCAATCCGCCTGCTGCCGCACAATGGGGCAAAAAGAACCGGAGCACAGCCGAGCTCTACGAAGTCAAAAACAACGCAATTTATTATACCCAAATTAAGCGATTTTACCTCACCTATTCGGTGAAAACCGACAATTTCTAAATCGGGGTTAAACCTAAGTAAAGCGCTTTTTCACTACGTTCAAACCGCTCAACTTAGGTACCATATAAAAACCCATGGTCGCAACACTTTCAGGCAAAAAGTATTACACAAAAAAAAACCCGCAAGCTTATTTGCTTGCGGGTTTTCATTTAGCTTATTATTGATAATCTACAAACTCAATTTATAGCCGACGGAAAAAGAAATTACACCGTTTGTATCTTTGTAATCATCTCTGTTATCGTCACCTTCACGTTTAGGATTAATATTGGTTAGCCCTCTCACATATTCGGCACTTATAACAACTGGAGAAAATTCATAAGAGACGCCTACATTAGGTTATTCAATTGAATAATCCAAGTAAAACGAAATTTAGCAAACGTCGCATTCGTTCGGTTTTCCTACCTGAATGTTCTCATGGTTTCGATGGGTTGGATAATGGAATATCCTTTCCACAAGGTCTCGTCGAACTGATCGACATAATGAACATCCATAAACTTCCGTTCAGTAATACTATTGAAAACTGCTTCGGAAACCGGAGACTGGTCGAGTACCATAACTTCAACAGAGGACTCTGATTGGGTTACCACATCGACGGCAAATTTGACTTCGTCTTCTGTTTTATCGAATAAAAAGCGATTGCGCTTTTTCAAAAAAGAGACAGTTCTATCTATACCGCCCTCGTCGCCAGTACGCAACGACATATATTTAAGCTCATACCCATAGTCCATTTTTTGAAAAATAACAGAGCCCTCCAATAAATTCTCATTATACGATATGCCCAATAAACTAATATCGGTTCCCGATTTAGACGGCGCATAGCCAAAATCGGCGCGCAGCAATGCATAGCTCGTAGTAGAGATGTATAGTTTGCCCATTAAAAGGCCACGCCATGCCGGAGTAAATCCAATAATAAAAACTTCCTCGTTGCCGATGCGTGTTCCGCCAAGCACGGAATAGTTGTAACGCCCGGTATTATGTAAAAAATCCCAATATTCTTCGTTCTCGAACGAGGCAAATTTCATGGAGTTTTGCATTCTCCACCTATAGTGAGCCACACGTGCTTTTCCGGCTTTAAATGAATCGCGGGCTGTACTGTCGGGAACGGTCACATCTATTTTTTTACTCAAAATACCCGTTCTTACTTTCCAATAAGCATCATCGCCGGTTTTCTTCATGATATCGTTAAATGTTTCTTCAAGCTTATCCAGTTCGCTATTTTTCGGTTTCCGTAATCGCACAATTCTGGTGGGGCGAATCTTTACATTACTTGTATCGGGCTGAACAGAACTGGCATAAAAATTACCTAAAAAATCGGTAAACGAAAGAGAGACCTTTGGAATATTTCGCGTCAACATTTTCAGTTCTGCTTCCTGAAATTCCTTTAAACTACTTTTCTTAGAATCGATTTTCATGCGTATTACCTTGGTGGTATACCGCTGCCGAATAAAAACCTGCTTGTGGCGTGTTACTTTTTTATAGTTTCGATCTTTGTTTTCCAAAACTTGCTTAACAATCGATTGTGCATCGGGAGTGGTTCCATAAATAACCATTTCCGATAAATCGACAATATTCTCCGTCAGATCGATTACAGGATGGTTTCGAACATCATCTACCGAAAGGGTATGCGTATAGTAACCGATAAACTGAAACCGAAGGCTATCGTCGACAAATTTCTCGGGAACATCAATCTGGAATCGTCCCTCTTCATTACTCACAGTGCCACTTCCCGATGCAGATAAATAAATATTGGCGTAAGGTAGCGGCGAGCCAGCTTTAGCATCGCGCACCATCCCGCGAATTTCGATATAGGTTTGGTCGGCTGCACTGTTCTGTGCATACGACGGACTATAAAACAACGCGAAATTAAAAAGCAGCATTGCACATATTAAACCTACTTTTTGGTGTAAGTTAAGAGGGCTAAGCTTGTATATGTATGACATACCGATTCTTATTGTTTTTTAATGAATGCGTTAACCCTAACGGTCAAAACAGTTCAATATTGTTTGTAATGGGACTTGAAAGGGAATAAACAACCGCATCATGTTTCGCCTATTAGGCAAATAACACGTTAAAAAATGATTTGAATGAGTGTTCCATTTCAATAATGCAATCAATACTATTTCACCCCGATTATTCAATAGTCGGCAACTCCATTTCATCTTCACCATCCTGAATGAGATGCAATTGATCGAATTTATGAAACTGATAATACAGGTACCACTCATTTTTAATTTTTACAAATGAACAGTGCCAGCCATCAGGTGTGGTGTAGTGGCGTACTTTTCCCTTTTGCTCTACAACTACAGCATTGCCGGCAACAGAAATAGCTGTGAGCATATTGCTTAACGGCTCTTCCCATTGGGGCACCATATTTTTAAACGCATCATATAAATAGTTATTTGCATGATGCGCACTCATTCCGCCTATGGCTTGATAATCGTAGGCCACAAGCTTTACCGGCAGTTCCTCAGGAGCGGTCTTAATTGCATTTTTGATCGCTGCCAGTAACTCATCAATACTTTTTGCTTCATTTTTATGAAATCGGTCTCCGGATACAATTTTGGCATATTTGCCCGGCATGGGCTGAAAATCCCCCTCGTTGGCTAAGAAAATACTTTGTTCAATCTCATGAAAACCCCTTTCATTCCCTTGCATAAAGGAAAACGCTTCTTTATGGTAAGTATGAATGGTTGTGGTATCTTTTTCCCAATCCAAATTGAGCTTAAAAATACCTAACTGCTCTTCGGGTGAATACACCGGAATATTCAGATAAACCTGTTGGTTGAATATCCTGAAAGTAGCCTCGTTGACAAAAATGTCGGTTTTTTCGTTGATGTACTGGGCAATTTGTCCTGTAATTTTTATATGATGCCGACTTTTGAATTGGTATGTATCGGTATCCAGCTCATAGATATCATATAGCTTCTCGTTTTTATTATACTTGCCCTCACGTAAAAATTCACTTGTTTGGTTAGATCGGTTATTTTCTCGCCTATAAGCCACATCTGCAAACAAAAATATTTTTTTAGTGGCCGCATCTTTCACAAGCCAGTTCTCATGATTGATGCCCGGGTGTGGTATTTGGGTTAAAACACTATCATCAGCCAAAACAACAAAGTCTTTTTGTTTATGACTATAAAGTAAAACCTTTTCATCATCGAAAAGCAAACGAATAGGTCCTCCTTCTATACCAAACACCTCGCTATACTTACCTTCTGAGTTTTTCGCATACATAAGCGTACTATATCGAGAGCATTGAGAGTTACGCTTATCTTTTTCCCACGGACTTTTGCTAAGAAGTAAAAAGCGACTTTCCGGATGATAATAGTGGCCCAACATATTTATACCAACATAATTCGAGTTAAAGGTAATGTCCTTTATTTCCGGTTTTTCAAAATCTGATTCGTCAGGTATATTATCCATTTTTTGATACTGCAATTTTCCACTTCCCGACCAACTTACATAAAAATGCGCATACCGATTGTTTTTCATTCTGACAATTCCACAATCAAAAAGAGTGTCGTTTAAACGCGTGATAGCTTTCGCAATTAAACCCTGATAACCTGACAAATACAAGTCGTACCGAGCTTTGTATTTATGACGAGCACCAGAGTTACTATAGGTCATTCTCCCCTTCTTCAGTCCGGCAACATCTTTCATAAACAATTGATCGGCAATGAGTCCTGTTTTATTTTCCAACAGGAAAAAAGCTTGTGTATAGCGGCTAAACAAAAGAGTGTAGTGCTCAGCAACAAAGAACCCATTAATGGGGAACCCGGTATTTGCATAAAACAACTCTAGTTTGCCCGAAGGCTTCACATCATTTTCAATCTCATGATGTGTAACAGTTTGCTGCGCCAATAGCCCTATGGAGATAAGGCTAAAAACCGTAATTAAAATTTTTCGCATAGTGAGGTAATATTGTTTTCGATACGAAAGAAACAAAAAAAATGAACTTATATTGTCACAAAACACAGTTTTCCTTGTCGTAATATATACAAAACCCGAAGAATGGACTTTAACGAGCGCGTATATTTTAAATATGAACCGAGATGCGTAGCTGAAAGAACATTCTAGTGAATTTTATTTCACCATAGTATAAACTTAAGTATTCAAATTAGGATTGGCGTACTAATATTTCTTGACTTGCCCTCATCATCAAATACATTTAAAATATTTTTCTTACATTTTGTAAATAATTGGAAATAAGGCAAAACATACAGGTTAGTTATTTGTTTAGCGGTTTTACATTCTGTTTTTACGGAAATAAATATTACCTGCATGTGAATTATTAATAAATCACTACTTTCACGAACTATTAAAATTCACATTTATGTGTTTTACCAAAATTTAATAACCAAATTATTTTTAAATGAAGAATTTACTTTTAATCGCAGTGCTTTTATGGTCTGCCAGCACCTATGCCGAAGGGTATCAGGTAAATTTGCAAGGGCAAAAAAACACCGCTATGGGGCATATTGGGACAGCTTTTATTGGAGGGCCGTCTATTTTGCATTTTAATCCGGGCGGAATGGCATTGCTCGATAAAAAAATGTCCTTCACAGCTGGGGTTTCTCTAATTTTCTCGAACAATATCTATCAGGCAACCGATGGTTTATATCAAGCTGAGACTGAAAACCCAATGGGAACACCATTTTATTTTTACGGGGTGTATAAAATAAACGACAAAATGGCTGCCGGATTGGGCGTTAATACTCCTTACGGGAACAGTTTAGCTTGGGAAGAAGGCTGGGCTGGTCGTTATCTTAATCAGGACATTGCCATGCAATCGATTACTTTACAACCAACCTTTAGCTACAAAGTAAGCGATTGGTTAAGTTTGGGGGCTGGAATGCTAATCGGGATAAACAGCGTTGAGCTGAACAAACAAATTCCAATTACTGGTGCCGATGGCGAGGCCTCGATAAATTTGACCGGCTCTACCAACACCTTAGGGGTGAATGCGGGTGCCATGTTTACCATCACCGACCAGCTTACGGCGGGCATAAGCTATCGCAGCCAGATGAAAGCAAAAGTAACCGATGGAACCACAAAAATTAATGTGCCCGATGCTCTGGGGACATATTTCCCTGAAGAAACAAAATTCAAAGCCACATTGCCGTTTCCGGCCAATTACAACGTGGGTATTGCTTACCAGATAAACGAAAAGTTTCTTGTATCGGCCGATGTAAATTATGTACAATGGTCGGTTTACGATTCGTTGAATTTCGATTTTGCCGACAACACTGCCAGATTTCAGGATTCAGACAATCCACGCAAGTACAGTAACACCTACATTTTCAGGTTTGGAGCAGAGTATAAGGTTCTCGATGAATTAACGTTGCGCGCAGGAGCATATTACGATCAATCGCCAGTAAACGACGACTATTACACGCCGGAAACACCCGGAGCCAATAAAACCGGAATCGCTGGCGGAGCAACCATAAAACCCATAGAGAATTTCGAAATCGATTTATCGTTACTGTACATCCATGGAGAAAAACGCACTTCCAGGTACCTCCCCGACAATTTCGAGGGAACGTACTATTCAAGCGCTGTTATTCCCGGTATCGGATTTACTTATAGCTTCTAATGCATTAACAATTAATATTATGATAAAAAACAACTTACTATACATTTTAGTGATCGCAATCTTTTTTACAGGTTGCGAAATTACTCCCGACGAATTTGAAGTAAAACAGGGGAGTGCCGATTTTTCAAAAACACTATTTATTGGAAATAGTCTCACAGCAGGCTTTCGCGATGGGGAACTCTACCGTTCCGGTCAAATGGAATCGTTTCCTGCAATTATTGGTCAGCAACTGGTCGATGCCGAATTAATGACCCATTTTACACAGCCGCTTATGCCCGATGACCAGGGATTTGGTGGACGCCGGGTGTTGGGATACAGTGCAAACTGCAACGGCGATGTAGGCTTAGCGCCGGTTCCCACCAGTGCTGCGGCTAATTTAGCCGCCAGTTCAGCTAATATTGCAGATCAGGGGCCGTTCCAAAATCTGGGAGTTCCCGGAGCAATGGTTCAGCATTTGCTTTTTGCCGGTTACGGAACTTCGGACGGTAATGCATATTTTGCGCGATTTGCATCGGATCCTACAATAACAATATTGGAAGAGGCCATGGTTCAAGACCCAACCTTTATTGTTACCTGGATTGGAAACAACGATGTACTCGGTTATGCAACATCAGGTGGCGCCAATCCGGCTAAGCCCATTACCGATGCGGCTACGTTTGCAGGGGCTTTGGATTTGGTTGTGCAAACCTTATCGGCCAACGGGGCAAAAGGCGTACTGTGCAACATTCCCGATGTAGCGGCCACACCCTATTTCACAACCGTACCCGGATATGCTTTAGTGCTTAATGCCGCTCAGGCTACTCAGTTAAATGCGGCCTACTCAAACTATAACCAAGGTGCAACTGCGATGGGACTTGATGAAATGAGCTTTTCTGCCGGACCTAACCCTTTTGTTATTACCGATAATAGCGCTGAGTATGCAGCTTTGGGCAATATAAGACAATTAAAACAAGGCGAATTGGTACTATTAACCGTTCCACAAGATTCGCTCACATGCTATGGTATGGGCAGCGCGAGTCCTATACCCGACAAGTATGTACTGACCGAAACAGAACTAACCGCAATTGATGATGCCGTTACTTCTTTTAATTCTTCCGTTGATCAGGTTGCAGAAGCGCACAATTGGGCGGTAGTGGATATGAACGGCTTTTTCAATATGATTTCTGAAACGGGTCTTCGTATTGCCGGGCAGGATTTGTCAACCACTTTTGTAACAGGCGGACTCTTTGGACTTGATGGCATTCACCTTACGGGACAGGGAAATGCGGTTGTAGCCAATAAAATTATTGAAACAATTAATACTTCGTACGGTGCAAAACTACCGAAAGCTATTGTAAATGAATACACAGGAGTAATTTTCCCATAATTTTTTAGTGATTCTTTCACAAAGCCCCGATGTCTCCGATGTCGGGGCTTTTTTTGTATTTATTAAAACCGCGTCAACATAAAATTAATAGGAATTTGATACCTAACATTTACAACCTCCCCAAAAAAGCCTCCGGGGTTCCATTTGGGCATCAAACTCATAACTCTTTTTGCCTCAGCATCCAGAAGCGGATGCACGCCCTTGAGTATCACAACATCGCTGACATAACCCTCTTTTGTAACTACAAACTGAACAAGTACTTTCCCTTGTATATTATTTATTGCGGCCTGCTTAGGGTAATGCATATTATTTTGAATAAACGAGAACAATGCCTTTGCCCCACCGGGAAAAGTGGGCATCGAATCCGGATCAACCCCTAAATCATCGTAAGTCTTTGTTCCATCCTCAAGCCAACTTTGACTGGCTATACAACGATTTTCATCGTATTCCAGAATGTGTTTTACTTGACCATTTTCATAATACACGTTTGCTTCTTTTACAAGATGCAAAGGAAATTTTTCCCGGGTGTAACCTTCCCTGAAGAGGTACCCATTTTTATCAACTTCCTTAAAGCTGTATAGGCTATCGTTAATGGGTGAAAAAATACGCTTATACTTCATTACGAGCCGATCATTCGAATACCATTTAATTCTCAGGCTAGTATCATTGAGTATTTTAATTTTTGAAAAACTAACCTCATACCATAATTTGTAGTAATCTCTCTCATGCCTCGTTACAATATATTTATTTTTCGATTGCCGGTTACGCGTAATACAAATCTGAGCCTTTTCCTTAATAGCCTTTGTTTTATTCTGGTTCAAATATATTGCCGTATCAGATTGGCCTAAAGCAACCAAAGAGATAACGACTAAAATTCCCGATAAAGAATACTTCAAACTCATATATTTTAAATAATAGACGGTGACTTCCTAGGCATCGAAGATAATAAATCAACCTAATCTACAGAAAAAATGAAACAAAAACATGATTTCTGGTTTCGTTAGTCTCATGTAAAGTGTGAAATGACGGGTAAGTTGATGAGATTTTCGTTTCTAGCAAGACATAAAATGTGCGCATAGCAGGGTTCCGCAACTATTTTTGAACACAGACAAAAATGAAAAGATCAATACTTGACCCTTGACATGACACTGCGATGGATTTGACATCGGACAGCAACGAGAAAAATATATGGTTTTGTAAAAGTTAAAGAAAAAAGGGGAAAGTTAAAATTTTAAGTTATTCCAACACATCCCCTGGTTTGCTTACCGTAATTTTATAAAATTCGTACTGAAATGGTGTTTTCCGGAAAAAATTATAACGTAATAGAAACCGGATTC
Source organism: Salinivirgaceae bacterium (assembly GCA_027858775.1). GTDB lineage: Bacteria > Bacteroidota > Bacteroidia > Bacteroidales > Salinivirgaceae > Salinivirga. Next base: position 8,752 of record JAQICA010000131.1, read on the forward strand.
AAAATTCAGAATATCAATTTCAGTTTTTTTAGTTGACAAGACCCTTACGCCCAATTGATTGTATATTTCAATATTATTAATTTCTCCATTGTTCTGTAGTGATATGCTTATAACATCCTCAGCTGGATTAGGATATACAAAACATACAGAATTATCAATTGTGGTTTGTTTAACACTGAGTGCGTCACTGTTTTTAAGAAGGGATTCACCCGCGCTACTACAGTATACGGTAGTAGGATTAGTCATTTCAATGTTTTCAATGTTTGAGTATACCCCGGATACCTGCTCGTCCCAAGTTAGTCCGCCGTCAAGGGTTCTGAGGATCCTCCCCTCTCCACAGCCAATATAACCAACGGTCTCATTAATAAAGTCGATCGAGTAGATACTTTCTGAGGATTCGGGAGACACATCTTCCCAATTTACTCCACCATCAATTGTTTTGAATATCAGACCATCGGCAGAGCTTATATAGCCTACTAAATCATCGGGAAAAGATACAGAACTAAGTGTATGTTCAGCGTCCGTGAATACTCCATTCCAATTATTTCCAGAATCAACTGTTTTATAGACGTATGTAATTTGATTTGTATCTCTTACAACAATATATCCCGTGCTTGCACTTGTAAATTCTACATTAGTTCCACCACTATTAAATGTGAGCGTATCTACTTCAAAAATCTGAATAGAAGAAGATTGTGTTAATTTATACAGTGCGCCATGAGAAAGGTCATAAGCGTTTCCGGCAACATATCCCAGGGTATTATTCACCATGTAAAGATCAGTAAGGGCGAAATTAGATATAGGTTGACCAAAAGCTTCCCACGTTACACCATAATCGGCAGTTTTTTGAAATTTAAAATAAGATCCTTGCCATCCACTAGCAATAGTTCGCAGGCCATCAGACGAATTTATAAAATCTATTCCCTCTATTTTGGAATAGCCATACGGCTCCCCAACTTCATCGTTCACTAATGACTCAGTTTGCCAGTCATTTTGGGTTGAAAAAACTTTATATATACCCCCAGTGGCAGGTGTTACAAATTCATTGACATACCTGTATCCAATATTGCTTTCTACCATTGTAACATTCTTCTTTTGGCCTAGATTTACCCACTGGCCAAACATAAAATAATTCAGAAATAAAAAACAAGATAAAATGATGAATTTTCTCATAGCTGTTTGATTAAAAAAGTATTTATTAGTTCGCTGTAAAGCATTTTATTTATACAAGGTCAAATATAATAACAATAATCGCATTGGCAAACCTTTTCAAGGTAACAAAACATTCACTAATTTCCCCTCAGATTTAATTTTTTCGTTTTAAAACCTTGCGGAATTTTGGCAACTATAAAATCCTTGTTTAATTACCATCCCTTTCTAAAAATACACCCATTTCCAATTTTCAATCTCATTTGGTCATATATGTTAGTTTCTGTACCCACAGCGAAGTAACTTTATTGCATGGCTATACACAAGTTCTATCACACCTCTTGAAAACCCTCGTTCCACCCTCTACAAAAAGCACTCGGCACAAAAAAAGGTTAAAAAATGCAGTTGGTAATTTCAACCGCATTTTTTAACCTAAAATTTTCTAACCCTGCTCCAAGAGCAACGGATTGATTTACTTTATCAAAGTAGAATTAGTTAACTACAATTTTTTGCACCTTACCAAATCCAAGCGTTCCCATACGTACCAGATATACACCTTTAGATACATGCGACATGTCGAACGAGTATTCGTAAACACCATTGGAATTTACAACCCTGTTGAAAAGAAGCAAGCGCCCGGATACATCGTGAATGGTAATATTCATTTTTTCGCCGTATGCAGTCTTCATCGAGGCCACAAACTGGTTATTACCATCATGTCTTATTTTTAGCGTTGCTGATGCAAGTTCAATGGTTTCAGCACTAATGCCATCGTCTACAAGAACTTTATAATCTTCTGTTTCGCCATAAGTTGTAGCTTCGCAAGCAGAAGCGGGAATTTGCTCATCTGAGGTTTTTACACGCATCAAATGCTCGCCCATTGGAGCAGTTTCAGGAATCACCAACGAAACCTCATCACTTAAATCAGTTCCGGTTTCTCCTTCGGACAAAACGTAATTATCAACTAACAATTCGTTTGCTTCATAAACAAAATTGTCATTCAAATCGATCCAAACATTCAGGTTTACGTTCGCAACTCCGGTAGAAATTGTAAGATTATTGGTTGTACCCTGCCCCATCGTTGCTAATTGTTCAGTAAAATCTGAATATCCCGATGAACTGCATTCGCTGACATTATCAATGGTGCCCAGTTGCAGAGCATCGATTCCGTAGCCTGTAGAACAGTCTGACTGTGGCTGACAAATAGAATTTGTAATTATAACATCGAGTGTGTCATTTTCTGGATTATCGTCTCCCAATGCATCGATATAAACTCGAAGCTGATGATCAATGATAGCTGAAAAGTCGCCTTTTTGATTGAACGCATAACTAACAATTTGACCTGGAGTAATAGCGGTTGTAATAGTTTCGCCTACCGGAGCCTCATCATTAAGAATGTAGAACATATCGACATCAGAAATTGTATTTTCTCCGTAATTTTCCAATAGAACTCTGATGGTTTCGTTGTCTGAAAGTTCTGGCTCAGATGAAGGCGAAGAAACTCTTTTTACACCCAGGTCGTCGCTAACCGAGGGAATAACATCGATGGTCAACATATCGTTTTCTGTATTCTCATCGCCTCCCAAAGCAGTGTAAACCTCTAGCTCGTAGGTATTCCCAATTACCGGAAAATCGGCAGTTGTGGCAAACGTATGTTGCAAAGTTGCTGCTGCTTCCAGCGTTTCTGTCACGACTTCAGTAACGGCAGTGCCACCGTTTATACGATAGCCTACGGTAAAGTTTTCTTGACTTTCGGTTCCATAATTACGTATGGTAATAGTCACTGGAATACCTTCGCCTAATTCATTTTCCGATGGTGAATCGATGCTAAACATACCAATATCGGTTGTAAAATCGGGAGCTAATTTGAATACACCTACCCTGTTCTTACGGCCGCTTCCGCTAAAATACTCACCAATAGACCAAAATGTGAGGTCATCAGTCGGATCGATAGTCATTTGTGAATAGTCGCCATATCGAGTGGATGGGTTGGAAGATGTTCCATCAACAATCACTTGTTCTTCAATTGTCATTAAATCATTAGGATCACTAGCATACCGGCCGGTATAGCGCAAAGCTGGATTAATGGTGCTACTTACTACGGTATAAGCTAATGCGATATTACCTTGCGCATCCATAGCCATATTTCCCGAAAATGCACTATGCCCATCTGGTTGTGCATAGGTTCCTTCCTGATATATTTCCCAATTGTCGCCATCGTTATCCTGACGCAACTCATACCAACGAATTCCAGCCAAATCGTCGTTTCCATCCAGATCTACAGCAAAATTAAAAAGGGCAGAATTGTGTGTTGGAAACCTTCTATAGCCTGCCATATACATTATTGTTGCCTGTAACGCATCGATATCGCTTCCTGATGGTTGTGGCAGATTCGAAAATGAACCTCCATCGAACACACCATCGAACGGTGTTACATCAAGCTGTTGTGCAGTAGAAATTGTAGAATTAGCAGGGGCACTCCAATCGACATTAATATTCCAAATTTTTAAATGATCGTTAGAAACGCCTGACCATGAGTCGTCTTGCATATACACAATGGGCGCATTTCCGGCAGGTGGCATTTCAAAACCACTCACACTAAAGCCTAATGGACTGTAAAAGCCGCTTATTGCAATTCCTGGAAGTGAAAATGCCACAATTTGGGCATTGACATCGCCAGCGATCATGGCTTCGCGGTCGAGAGCAAACACTACCTCACTCGATTGGGGCGAGCTTTGGTCTTTATTGGCTGTAATGTAATAGCCATCGGACCAAATAGAATATTTCGGATAATCGGGGAACGTATTGGTGGGGAACTGATACGTGTACCATCCATCGTTCAACGGATCTGGCCCCTGAGTTACAGCAACCAAAAAACCATTGCTGTAAAATTGGGTGACTACAAATCGATCGGCAAACTGGTCGTAAAACACAATGGGATCGCCCATGGATTGGCCTGCCCAAATATTTGACAGAGAAGCTTCATCTGTCAAAGGGTTTCCTTCTCTGTCCCAAATACGAAATGACGAGTTCCATGCATTCACAAAATGGTTTGGCCCCACTGCGCCGGTAGGATCGGTTGGCGTTGCATAAGCAGTAACGGCATCAAATGTGAAGATTGGCTCTACGCCTTTGTGTTGTGGCGAACGCATCTGACGGTTTACCAACGGATCGCCGGCAACAGGCAAGCCCTTGCCCGGCACAACTTTATTGATACCGGCACGTTTGGGATTAAATTCTTTCACCTTATTTTCGGCAGGAATAAAATCGCCCGATTTAATTTTTGATGCAATTGAAGGTACAATATGCATTGATTCGGCCTTTTTCACCCAAGTGGCCTTTTGTACTTGGTCAACCTGACCTTGTGCGAAACTAAATCCCACAAAAAACCAAGTCAAAACAATAATTAAAATAGTTCTCATAAGCTGATAATTAAGTAAACAATTTATTTAAGACATTTGAATTCAAAACAGTTGCTATTAAAAATAGTTTTAAAACAATAGTACATCAAAACAGATTAAATTCTTCCGGTCCAAAAACCAATCTTTCTTCTACCGGATGGTCGCGAATATAGTCATCTTTTTAATAATTACCCTATTGACCCACAGTTCAACAGAGACATTTATCATATTGTACATATTGTTTAAATTCAGATCGAAAGCGCTGGTTCTAGTTTTAAAGCAGCCTCTCTAAGCTGAAAATCAGCACACAAGATTCAACATACATCAACATACAGAGCTACTCCTCTGCTTTCAACTGGCCGCCACGAACCGTAGCTCCCAAAGTAATTCCGGCACTTATTACCACCAAATTTTTGATAATATACTGCCCTTCGAATGTTAGCGCATAAGGAAACTCAACAAATACTTGCTCGGGAAAAAGAAATATTGGTGTAAAAGTACCCACCATTTGTAAGTACAACAATAAAAGAGTTTCGCGCATAAACACATTAAACAGTAAACCAATACCGATCAACACTTCCCAAAAGGCAAGTCCGTAAAGAATAATTTTTTCGGGTAATAGTCCAAAAGTGAGTAAATCGATGGTATCGATGGCAATGTTTTGTGCCGGGCTAAGACCCTCAAAAAACTTGAGCGCTCCGAACCAAAAAAATATGATGCCAATACTAATACGCAACAACCGAATTCCCTGACTTGCCATCCAATAAGATACTTTCCGATCTATTTTATCAAACGTTTTTCCTCTTAAGTTCATAAAGAATGTTTTAGATGTAAAAAAAAAAGACTTTAATATCTTATTTTCATCAATAACAAAAAGGTTACTATTTTGTTCTGACAACCTAACGTTTTATACAGGACAAACAGCTGATATCGAACAATTTAAATAAACAACCGATACTTAATAATTGCCGACCTTAACGAAATAGGCAAATTAAAAACCTTACAATTTCTGTGTCCCTCGCACTTCGTTTACGGGGCAGGCAGTAAGAGAAAATTGCTCAATTTGGATTATACTCATATTAGCAATGCCCACCTACGCACCATAGAAAGTCTGATCGATGACTTGGATGCTTGAAAACAATGTTTAACTTGACCAAATGGAATATTTTGGAGATGCCAATAGCGAAAAGAGCGTACAAACAAAGAGTTTTGCTATTCGCTGATCCACAAGTTGCAAGCTATAAATAAAGAGCTTCAGCCGCTTTAACTTCTAATAACTTTCTTGCTTTTGATGCGGTTTTGATGTATTTTTGCATCAAAACTATTGATTATGGCTAGACAAAGTATTTCATTCACGCAACCCAATGACGATTGGTTAAAAGCTCAAATTGAAAGTAAAGAGTATTCAAGTAAGAGTGAATTGGTAAACGATTTAATACGCCAGGCCAGAAAACAACAGCGACAAATAGACTGGATAAGATCAAAGCTAGAAAGAGCCGAGAATAGCGGATTTACCAATGACAGTAAAGAACAGATACTCGCACAATCAAAGACTCAACTTGATGGCTAAATACAAATTAAGCAACGTTGCCAAGGAGGATTTGATTAGGATTCATCAATTCGGAGTTAAAAGATTCGGGTTGACTCAAGCTGACAACTATTTTAACACCTTTTTTGACTATTTTGAAATTATAGCTGACCGACCATTTACTTTTGAATCAGCTGATTATATTAAAACTGGATACAGACGTTGTGTTTGTGGATCTGACAGCATTTATTTTAAAGTAAATGACGACATCGTTGAAATTATGGCGATAGTTGGACGTCAAGATCTCAATAATGTATTAAATGGTTAAATTACAGTTGGCAACCGCGGCAAATAGAGCATACAGAGCCGCGAAGCTGCGAGCAGCAGAGATTCTTTTTTAACCCCGCCAACCGAACCGCCGGCTGGCGGTGAGCTCAACGAAGTTAAATCTACGATTTGTCGAGTCGTGTTGTAAAATGCAAATCGTAAATTTGGCTACGTGCAGTCCAGGAGGTTTTCGTAAGAAAGTCATACGCTCCATCGCCGCACTATCCCCGCCCATGCGAAGCATCGGCTTTAAACGGATCTATAGAAAAAATTGTCGGACTAAAGTATTGCTTCGTTTTTGTTTTAAGGCAAAAATGAAAATGGAAGTCATAAGAATCCCCGCGGTATAATCAGGAATCACATTTCTCAGGCTTGTGCCTCCCTTCGGTCGACGGAGGCTTGCCGCAGGTGATACGCTAAAGCTTCAGCGACACGGGGATGCAGACCTCAAAAATAAAGTTCTCTTATGGGGATTTTCTTGCAAAGAGTTGGTTTTTCACCGAATTGGCGAGGTGCAAACCTTACAATTTCTTTGTCGTTAGCGAGAATCGCACAATTTGGGTATTACTTTGAAACATATTGTTTAATTTTACCAATAATTCACTAAACCGACATCGAAATCAATTAAATAATAGTCTCATGAAAAAATTAGTGTTGGCCATATTACTTTTAAGCAATTTATCTGCTATTTCGCAAGTTTCAGCGTACCTCAACAGAAAAATTAACCAACAGGGCGATGAACCTGTTGCGGTAATTGTAATTCTGAAACAGCAATGGAATACCGACTCGGCAATAACCGCCATGAAAGTCCAAAAGCTAACTGCCGACAAACGATTGAAAACGACCATTTCGGAAGTTCGAAAATTTACGACCAAACATCAAAAAGCGTTACTGCAAACCGTAACGCACATGCGAAATCAAAATACCATAACGAACATTCAACCGTTTTGGGCTGCCAACATCGTGGCAATGGAGGCCGATGCCGAAGCTATATTTCAATTGGCACAGCATCCCGACGTAGATCAAATAGTGTACGACGAACCGGCATACGCCATTTACCCGCAACCTGGAACAGAGTCGGGAGATATCGCAAAAGAAGATGGTGTGCTTCAAGGAATTGAAACAATAAATGCCCCGGCGCTTTGGCGGCTAGGCTACACAGGTAAGGGCCGACTGGCATTTGGTGTTGACACCGGAATATTTCCCGATCACCCGGCTTTTGGCAACCGCTTTTTGGGCAATTACCTGCCTTTATCGCAATGCTGGTTTGGCTACAATAATAGTTGGCCATTCGACATTACTGACCACGGCACACACACCATGGGAACCATTCTCGGGTTTAAATCGGAAATGAACGACACTATTGGTGTGGCATTTAACGCACGTTTTATTGCTTCCGATCCCATCGTTGGGAATTTGAGTGAGCTACGCACACGCTCAGAGCTTATGGAATCGTTCCAATGGGCACTCAACCCCGATGGCGACGCTACAACCGTTTCTGATGTTCCCGATGTAATCAATAATTCGTGGGGATTATCGAATTCCGACAATCCCGACAATTGCGATTTACCGTCTACACTTGTGCTCAACACTGTGAATACGGCTGGCATTGCCGTAGTTTTCTCGGCAGGCAACGACGGTCCCGGAGCAGGTACCGTAGGAGAACCGGCTCACATTGCCCGCTCTACAACAAATGTATTTAGCGTTGGAGCTCTTAGTGCAAGCAATTTAAGCATTGCAGGCTTTTCTAGTCGTGGCCCTACAAACTGCTACAGTGGAACCGACACTTCATTACGAATAAAGCCCGAAGTTTCGGCACCCGGCGTTAGCGTATACTCTGCCGAAGGAGCATCGGGTTGGGGATACATGAGCGGCACATCCATGGCCGCCCCGCACGTAGCCGGAGCGGTGTTGCTACTCAAAGAGGCCTTTCCGCAAGTTGCAGGCGATGAAATTCTCCTTGCACTCTACAATACAGCCATCGACCTTGGCGAAGCAGGCGAAGACAATGTGTTTGGCAATGGATTAATTGATGTAGAAGCGGCTTACTATTATCTGGCCGACACGCACACGCCTGTACCGCCAGAAACTTCTAACGACAACGTCTACACAAATGTTTTTCGCCACGATTATTTCGGCCCGCAAAGTAGTTATCAAATAGGTGTAGATTTGTATAGCCAAAATGGCACCGACTTTTCGATTACCGATATTTTGCTTTTCGATGGTGAACAACCTGTTCCGGTTACAATTACAACCATCGATTCTACTACATTTACACGATTATTAATTACAATTGATGCAGCTTCGTTAAATGAAGCAACGCAACCCCACCACATACTTAAAGGTCGCGTGCAAACCGACATAGCCAACGAGGATACAACCGACAATCAATTCTGGATTCGTATTTTTCATCCGGAAACTGAAAACATGCCTTTTACCGAAACATTTGAATCGGGAATACACGATTTTTCGGGAAGCAAAGTAGTGGCAGAAAACCCCGACAACCTCATTGGTTGGCGCCTCGATACCATCAGTGGGTTTTCGAATAATCGCTATGCGGCGCGTATGCTTTTTATAAAATACAACCGTAGAGAAACTGAGCGCGATTACCTGCATTTACCTCCGGTAACTATAGACGAAAGTGAAAACCCAAAACTATCGTTTAGCTATGCTTATGCAAAAAGAGCGTACAGTGTTTTTAAAGATTCGCTACTGGTACGGGCGCACTACGGCGAAAATTATGAAAATACCGATACGCTATACCTAAACTATGGCGCCGATATGGCTACGCTGGACGCCAATCAAGGCGTAAGTATCTTTGTACCATGGTCGCACCAGCAATGGAAAGACACCACCATTTCGCTTGCTCACTTACAAGAATATGGCACAGTGAAAATTACGTTTACAGCCATTAACGATAATGGAAATAATCTGTTTATCGATAATATTGCCATCCATGAAAATGACTCACCTTTGGCAGATAAAAACATGCAGAACAAGCATTCCCGGGTTACTATTTATCCAAATCCGGTATCGCATGAATTACAAATTGGTAATTTATCAAACCAAAGCACCATCAGACTAACCGATTTTAGCGGTCGAATGATATGGGAAAAGCAGACAAGACAGCAGCGCGAAACCATAAATATGGTTAATTACAAACCGGGAGTTTATCTTATTCAAATTATTGGTCAGGGACAAATCACAACAAAAAAAATTATTAAGCATTGATTCAAAAAGGGAGAAATTTCGTAATAGTTATGGTTTTGGCACTGGTTTCTACTGCTTGCAGCGATTATTTTTATCCTATAAGCAGTAGAAATTTTGCGCATACCTACAACCCTGGGCTTACCGATATTCACCCGACAATACTACTACACCGTGTACAAACAGATTCATCAGAATTATTTATTCGCATTCCCGTTTCCGACCTGGCGTTTCCTGAATTCAAGCGACGCGACGACATGGTAGCGGGCATTGAAGTAAAGTACTTCGTAGTCGATTCGGCAAATGCGCCAACATTTCGCGACAGCGGATCTGTGGTCTTTCACCGGCAATCCCGACCGGCAACCAATCAAATCCAATTCCGAACCGGTTTTCGTCACCATCCCGATAGTGTTCGTTTTGTAGAAGTTTACATAAAAGACATTATTTCCGGCGCCGAAACCTCCGAAGTACTACACATTCATCCCGATGCATCGAACAATTCGCAGCGTTACTATTCATACTATTCCAATCCGGATTACCCATTCACACGAAATTTTATCACTGTTGGCGATTCTACACAAATAAGCACCAGCAACGCAACAGATAGTTTATGGGTCTATCATCTTACACCCAATAAAAACGACACAGCAAGCTACGACAGCGTGTTAAAAATAGCAACAAACAGCTTTTTTACGACCAAAAAAACTGGATCATACGTCATCAATTCCACAGCAACTACTGATGGGGGATTGCGTTTTGTATCAGGCGACGAACATTTTCCTGCCATTCGCACAGCTGAAACTATGGTACACCCCATACGAATGCTTACCAATGCCGAAGAGTGGGAAAAATTACTTACTTACCGTCCAAAAATTGCAGTCGACACATTTTGGTTAGTGGCTGCTGCCAATACTGAAGAGGCACGACTTCAGATTCAAGTGTTTTACAATCGGCTGCAATTGGCCAATCTGAAGTTTAGCAGTCATCGCCAGGGATGGAAAACCCATGCAGGTAAGATACTAACCGTAGCCGGTTTGCCCGATGAAGTGCAATATACCAACAAGGGCGAAGTTTGGTATTATTTTATTAAAAAAAACAGCAAATTGCAGGTGCCATTTCGAATAAATTACACAACCAGTGAGTTGGAATTGCTTCGCAGCGATTCGCTTTTCAATGGATTTATGACCCGCAAAATTAATCGATGGAGAAGAGGAAAATTTTAATATTCAAATACATACAATGGAACAAAAAAACGATTTTATTTTCGGCATACGTGCCGTAGAAGAAGCGCTAAAAAGCGGCCAACATTGCGATAAAATTTTGTTGAGAAAAGGAATGGGTGGCGACACCATCGGTGGCATCAAAGAATTGATGCGCATTCATAAAATACCTTTGCAAGAGGTTCCCGATGCCAAACTCAACAGAATTACCGGTAAAAATCATCAGGGAATAATTGCCCTCATGTCGCCAATCCCCTTCCATCAGGCAGAAGATGTACTGATGAATGTTTATGACAGTGGTAAAGATCCATTTTTCTTACTACTCGACGAAGTAACCGACATCAGAAACTTTGGTGCCATTGTACGTACAGCAGAATGTGCGGGTGTACATGGAATTATTATTCCACAAAAAGGCTCGGCGCGTATTGGCGGCGACGCAGTAAAAACATCGTCGGGTGCACTGTTCAACATCCCAATTTGCAAAACCAACAACATGAAAAAAACACTTTCGTACTTGAAAGATAGCGGATTAAAAACAGTTGCAGCAACAGAAAAAGCAGAGAAGCACTACTTTAAGTGCGATATGTCTGGTCCTGTAGTATTAATTATGGGAGCAGAAGACGTGGGAATTAGCAAAAACATTCTCGAAATGGTCGATGTGCAGGCCGCACTACCCATCAACGGAAAAATAGAATCGCTGAACGTGTCTAATGCCGCAGCGGTAATGATGTACGAAATTGTCAGACAACGAAGTGAATAGTGTCGAAAACGTCCGGTAAAATATTCATCATACTGATACTGTTAATTGTGCCGAACATAACTTGTTGGGCACAGTTTTACAATGGCCACCGTATGACCTTCGGCAAGAACAGAGTTCAGTTTGATGATTTTTACTGGCAACACTACGACTTTGGTCAGTTTAAAACGTACTACAACACTGGTGGCGACAAAACGGCCCGGTACGTTGGGCTCAGGGCACGCTCCATCATTACCGAAATGGAATACCGGCTCGATTTTCAGTTACCCGATTTAATCAACTTTATTGTTTACAACGACCTTTTAGACTTCCGGCAAAGCAATATTGGGCTTGTAAGTGGAAACGACGAGTACAACATAGGCGGTGTAACAGCTATTGCCAATAATAAAATTCTGGTATATAACCGCGGATCGCATTCACACATCGACCAACAGTTACGTCAGGCAATTGCAGAAATCATTATCAATCGCATTTTGGTTGGCAACAGCTTATCGGACAGGCTCACAAGCTCCTCACTCTCCTCCTACCCCGAATGGTTTGTGGGCGGCTTGGTGTACTACTACGGAAAGGAATTTGATGCATCGGTTCAACAAAAAATTAAAGACGGGCTTACACATGGAAAATACGCCAAGCTGCACTGGCTAAACGAAGAGGATGCTAAACTGGCGGGATTATCGTTTTGGACCTTTATTGCCATCAACTATGGCGAAGAAGCACTAACCGATATTATGTACATGTCGCGCATGACACGAAACATCAGCAATGCATTCTTATTCATTACAGGTATTCCATTTAAAAACCTCGTTAGAGAATGGGTACAATACACTAACTACAGGTTATCTCAGGAAGAAAAGAGCACCACTCCCCTACCAGCCAACAAACTCGAAACGAAAAACAGAAAAAAGGTAACCTATCAGAACTTGGTTTTTTCGCAAAACAGAGAATTTGCAGCATGGAACACCAACGACCAGGGGAAAGTAAAAATCTATGTGAAAAACCAAAAAACGGGGAAAAGAAAAAAAGTTTTCACCTGCGGAAATCGATTACCGCAAATTACCGATTACCAATACCCTATTTTACAATGGCATCCGCAACTTCAACTACTTACGTGGATATACGAAAATGAACAAACCATAAAACTGGCATTTTTCGACACAGAAACAAACGAAATAACCGAACGAAATATCCCGTATGTAAACCGCATTTTAGATTATGATTTTAATCCCGAAGTATCAGAAATAGTTTTTTCAGCTGTAAAACAAGGTCAAACCGACCTGTTTCTGCTTAATTTGGCCTCGAACAACCAAACGCAACTAAGCGATGACCTACCGGACGATATTAATCCACGCTTCACCAAAACCAGCAACATTGTATTCAGCAGCAACCGCTCCACCACAAACCCAGACACATTGCAAAGCGAGTTCAATATTTTTCAAACCGGAAAAGCAGCCTACGCTCCCGTTTCCATTGTCCAAAATCGCGGCAATCAGACCCAACCGCAGCCCTACAAAAAAGGCGAATACCTATACTTAACCGACCAAAGCGGAATCAGCAACCGCTTTTATGCAAAGTACGACAGCTCCATCATAAATATCGACACAACTGTTCATTATCGATTTTTCAGCAATACAAAACCCCTTACAAACCTAAATTACGGAGTAAACAGCCACCAATTGGCTATGGACAAAAGGCATACCTTCGATATTCAATTTAAAAACCACCACTACCAATTTTTTAATACACCCGTTAACACCCAAAAATCTATTCCGGCACCAGGGCTCACCGAACAACGGGCTTTTTACGATGTACGAAGAAAGTTTTACAATACGCAACTGGAAAAGCTTGAAGAGCAGCAGCAAAGTAACGATAGTTTAATAAACATCAATAACTACATATTTGAGTTTGAGAAGCGCCGGGCAAAAAAGGAACACCGATGGCCGCCAATTGAGGCCGACAGCCTTTGGGTACTCAAACGTAAACTTTATGCTACCACTTTTTACACAAACTTTATGGTAAACCAGGTAGACTTTAGTCAGCTAAACCAAAGCTACCAAGTATACACGGGCGGAGCAGTATTTTTCAATCCGGGATTCAATGTATTGACTAAATTCGGAGCAGCCGATTTATTTGAAGACTACAAACTTACTGCGGGCGTTCGGTTAGCGGCAAACTTTACAGGAAATGAATACCTTATTAGCCTTGAGAATGTAAAGTCGCGTCTCGATAAACAACTGATTTTACACCGAATGGGAACCGAAGAAATTACCGAATCGGAGAACCTGATTCGCTCCTATTCGCATCAGGCAATGCTGGTTTTCAAATATCCGTTTACCCAGGTAGCCTCGGCACGGTTTACAGCCAAAACACGTGTCGACCAAATTGTATATCCGGCCATTGACAATGCAACCCTCAATCAACCCGATGAATACAGGTTGTGGGCAGGCACACTGTGGGAACTGGTGTTTGACAACACCACATCGCCAGCCATAAATTTGTATCGTGGTACACGCGCAAAACTATTTTTTGAGCATTACACACAACTCGAGCGAAAAACCAAGAATCACCTCTTTGTGCTGGGAACCGACGTCAGGCATTACATCAAAATACATCGTCAACTTATCTGGGCCAATCGTTTTGCCGCATCCACATCGTTTGGCAATGCCCTGCTAATTTATTACCTTGGCGGTGTAGATAACTGGATGACAACCGGCCAGGGCTATTTCGATCAATCGATACCCGTAGACAAATCGAAAAACTGGGCATTTCAGACCGTAGGCACAAACATGCGTGGGTTTCAGCAAAATGTGCGAAACGGCAATAGCTTTGCAGTAATCAACTCCGAAATACGGTGGCCAATTATCAAATACATCGTTAATCGACCACTCAACATCAGCATACTCGACCATTTTATGGTTATAGGCTTTTTCGATGTCGGTAGTGCCTGGTATGGTTGGGACATAACAGACAAGGACAACTTTTACCGATACGATTATATAGAAAACGGGCCGGTAAGCGTGCGCATCGACAAACAGCGCGATCCGCTGGTAGCCGGCTATGGATTTGGAGCACGAACCCGATTCTTCGGGTACTACTTCAGACTCGATTGGGCCTGGGGAATTGAAAACATGCAGGTTCTCGACCGAATGTTCTATTTATCAATAAATTTAGACTTTTAATTCAATGCGCATGAACGAAATCATTATTCTCATTTTCATTGGTTTGCTTGCCGGATTCGTGGGTGGCATGATGGGCGTAGGTGGCGGCGTAGTAGTAATTCCCGCACTGGTGTTTATTTTAGGATTTACCCAACACGAAGCACAGGGAACCGCTCAACTCTTCATGCTTCCGCCCATTGGAATTTTCGCAGTTTGGAATTACTACAAAGCAGACTATGTTAATGTGAAATACGGATTGATACTTGCAGCTGCATTTGTAATTGGTGCATATGTGGGCAGTATTATTTCGGTAGAGTTACCCGATAAAATATTAAAAAAATTATTCGGATTTATGTTACTTTATGCCGCTTACCGAATGTTGTTCAAATAATTATAAACAACAGGTGGAATGAACAAGGAAGTCATAAACGCAATAGCCCACAAATAGTAAATTATCATGAATATAGAACAAACCATTGAAGAACATATAAACCAGATTCGGGAGTATTACCACCATTTACACGCAAACCCCGAAATTTCATTTCAGGAACAAAAAACTGCTGCATACATTTACACTCAGCTTTCTGCCATGGGCATGGAAGTACATCAGCTTCCGCAAAATGCGATAATTGGAGTTCTACCGGGCAATTCGCACAAAAAGTCCGTTGGCTTGCGTGCCGAATTAGATGCACTCCCCATTACCGAAGCCACAGGTATGCCATTTGCCTCCAAAAACGCCGGAGTAATGCATGCATGCGGACACGATTTGCACATGACCATTGCACTTGGTTTGGCTCTTATTTTATCAAAGAAAGACCGCTCCCAAATTGGCGACATTGTATTTGTATTTCAACATGCCGAAGAAAAAATACCCGGAGGCGCAGGCGATGTTCTTAAATCGTCGTTTTTTCAATCGCACAAACCGAATGTAATGCTTGCACTACATAGTTTCCCCGACTTAAAAGCAGGTGAAATTGGTTTGCGCGGTGGCTCCTACATGGCTTCCGGCGACGAAATAGACATAATAATTAATGGTCCGGGCGGACATGCAGCACTACCACACAAAACCATCGATACCGTGCTTGTGGCGTCACACGTAATTGTAGGTTTGCAACAAATATGCTCCCGGTTTATTCCTACGCACATTCCGGCCGTACTCACGTTCGGAAACATCGAGGCAAACAGTGTCATGAACATTATCCCCAAGAGGGTAAAAATAGAAGGAACCTTCCGTATTATGAATGAAGAGTGGCGTAGTAAATCGCTCCAACAAATAAAAAAACTTGCAAAAGGAATAGCCGAAAGTGCCGGAGCCCAATGTACGGGAGAAATACGAAATGGATATCCGTCTATTTTCAATAACCCGGAAATTACCCGGCAAGCCACAGATGCTCTAAAAGAAATATTCGCAGCAAAACATATTCATGAACTTCCTCTGCGCATGACAACTGACGATTTTGGGTATTACGCACAAACAATACCGTCACTCTATTTCCGTTTAGGAGTAGCCAAAACCAACGGAGAGTGTGCAGGCCTGCACACCCCGGAATTTATGCCTGAGTTCAGTGCAGTTTCAACCGGCATTCAATCGCTTTACACCATTATAAATAAACTAACCGAATAAACCCTATTCAAATGCAGTGGACACAATTACTGAACGCAAACCGCTACGGACAAGAAACAAGAAAATTAGACCCTATAGAATTACGCTCACAATTCCAACGCGATTACGATCGAATGATTTTTGCCCCCGCTTTTCGCCGATTACAGAATAAAACGCAGGTATTCCCCCTGCCCGGCTCAGTTTATGTACATAACCGTCTCACCCACAGCCTCGAAGTAGCCAGCGTGGGACGAACATTAGGCCGCGAAGTAGCAAACTTTATTGTCCAAAAAGACCCGTCAATTCCCGCCCATCTACTCGAAGAAATACCCACCATTGTGGCCACAGCCTGCCTGAGCCACGATATGGGAAACCCTCCGTTTGGCCATTCAGGAGAAGATGCACTATCGCGGTATTTTAAAGATGGCAAAGGTCAAAAACTAAAACCCGAATTTGATGCACAGCAATGGGCAGACCTATGTTCATTCGAGGGAAATGCAAACGTGCTGCGCCTGCTCACTCATCAATACAAAGGCCGACGAAAAGGCGGATTTGTTACCACCTACGCCACGCTGGCATCTGTTATTAAATATCCCTACGCCTCCACCGACGCCACAAACGGCAAATACGGTTATTTTTCATCAGAAAAAGAAGCCTTCAATATCATTTGCGAGCAAACAGGACTACCCAAAAATTCTTTGGCAGGATATAGCCGCCATCCATTGGTATTTTTAGTAGAAGCAGCCGACGATATTTCGTACATTTTAATGGATATGGAAGATGCGCATCGACTAAATATTATTTCGTTCGAAGAAATAATCGGATACCTTGAACCATTCTATGCCAACGACACCAACCTCAAAGAAAAATTTGAGACCGTAAAAGGCGAAGTTACAGACAGAAATGAGCTAATTGCATTCTTACGTGCATCAATTATTGGTAAATTGGCAAAAGCTTCCGCAGATGTATTTATCCAAAATTACAATGAAATAATGGAAGGAAAATTTACCGACTCCCTATACAAGCACCTTCCAAAAGATCTGTTCACTAGTATGAAAACGTGCAAAAGCATGAGCATCGAACGCATTTATAATCACCGGTCGGTGGTAAAAGTACAACTGGCCGGATACCATGTACTGGGCGAACTGATGGAGGAATTTATACAAGCCGCGCAAAACCCCACAGCTGCATACAGCAGACAGTTACTTTCACTTATTCCCGAACAATTCAATGTATTAGAGGGAACCCTGTACAATCGCACACGAAACATACTGGATTTTATTAGCGGAATGACCGACATTTATGCCGTTCAACTTTACAGAGATATAAGAGGCATAGATTTTGAACGCTGGCCGTTATGATATCTTCAAGCTAGATTTTAAAAGTTTGGATTGGTCATAATACCAGCAAGGTTTTGACGCATACATTTCCAAATTCCTAAAATTTTTTTACAAAAGTTTGATGGTAAAATAATATGTTTTTGTATTTTTGCACGAATTTTCGGGTTTATCCGTATAATGCAGAAAGGAAGATTTATGAGTGACGAAAGAGAACGAAAAGCGTTATACAGCGTACAATTGGCTGGCATGTCGACCGAAACATATACGTTTCAATTTCAGGTTGATGATGCATTGATGAAAAAATACGAGAACGAAGAAATTAAGGCTATAAAGGCAGAGGCAACCGTTGAGTTGACACATCGGCCAAACGTTACAGAAGCTGACATTGAACTTGTCGGTGAAGTTTCGACGCACTGCGACCGATGCCTGAGCTTAGTAACGTTCCCTATCAATCTGAAAGAGAGGGCGATTGTAAAACAAGCGACAAAAAATCCTGAAAATGAAATAAACATCATTATCTTTGACCCCGATAAAGGTCAAATAGAATTTGATCAATATTTATATGATATGATAGTTACGGCACTGCCCATACAACGTGTTCACGAGCACGAAGAAGATTGCGATGCCGAAATGATGGACCAATTAGAACAAAACGATGATCAGTCGGACGAGATTGATCCCCGATGGAACGATTTGAAAAACTTAATTTAAAATAATTTTAGAAATGGCACATCCAAAGAGTAGAATATCAAAGCAAAGAAAGCGCAAGAGAAGAACTCACTACAAAGCCGAAAGACCTCAGTTGAGTGTATGCCAGAATTGTGGAGCCACAACACAGTATCACAGAGTTTGTCCTGAGTGTGGGAATTACCGCGGACGTCAGGCAATTGAGAAAGATATTAATTTGTAGTTTCCACTTAACTGGAAGTATTTAGCTAGTGAAGATAGGAATTGACATAATGGGCGGCGATCATGCTCCGGTACATACTGTATCCGGAGCTATAAAAGCCCTCGAATTTCTGGACAAAGATTCACAATTAGTACTTATTGGTGACGAACCCCTAATTCGCAAAACCTGCGAAGATATGGATTTCGACCCCGATAAATTTTTAATTGTGCATGCCTCTTCAAAAATCGAGATGAAAGACCACCCTGCGAAATCGTTTCAGGAAAAGCAGGACAGTGGTATTGTAATCGGTTTTAAAATGTTGGCTTCCGGAGAAATTGACGGCTTTGCCAGTGCTGGTAATACAGGCGCAATGCTGGTAGGATCTATGACTATGATCAAAACAATTGATGGCATAGACAGACCTGCGATTTCTTCTCCGCTGCCACGTATAGATGGAAATGACGGCGTTTTGCTCGATGTAGGAATATACCCCGATGCAAAACCCGAAAACTTGTATCAATACGGCTTACTCGGGTCTGTTTACGCAAAAGGGGTACTCCAAAAAGAGAACCCAACTGTAGGCCTGCTCAATATAGGTTCCGAACCAGGAAAAGGTTCGTTGCTTGCCAAATCGGCCTATCAGCTGATGGAAAAAGCAAGCGACTACAACTTTATTGGAAATATGGAAGGGTCTGACCTGTTTCGTATGGGAACAGCCGATGTAATTGTCTGCGAAGGCTTTACAGGCAATGTCGCTTTGAAACAAGCCGAATCGTTCTATCGATTAATGCAAAAAAGACAGGTAAATGATGAATATCTCAACCGATTTAACTTCGATCAATACGGAGGAACTCCGGTATTAGGTATTAATAAACCGGTAATCATCGGACATGGCGTTTCGAAAGAAATTGCCATAAAAAATATGATACTGCACACTCGTGATGTTATCAAAGCCAACATAAGCGAAAAAATCAAAGAATTTATTAGTCATGACAAAAGTTAATGCTACGATCACCGGCGTTGCCGGATATGTACCAGAGCACCGGTTAACAAACGATGAACTTTCAAAAATGGTGGATACAACCGATGAATGGATCATGACCCGCATCGGTATTAAAGAACGCCGTATTCTGAAAGGAGAAGGGAAAGGTGCTTCTGACCTTGGAGCAGAAGCTGTAAAAATTTTACTTCAAAAAACCAACACCAAACCAGAGGAGATTGATATTGTGATAACTGCAACGGTGACACCCGATATGCAGTTCCCGGCTACATCCAATATAATTTGCGACAAAACCAATATACGAAATGCATTCGGTTTCGATTTAAATGCCGGATGTTCAGGCTTTTTATATGGACTGGAAACGGCCAGTAAATTTATTGAAAGCGGCAAATACAAAAAAGTCATTTTGGTAGGTGCCGAAAAAATGTCTTCAATAGTTGATTACCAGGATCGCGCAACCTCCCCTATTTTTGGCGACGGTGCCGGAGCTGTTCTGCTGGAAGCAACGACTGAAGATGTTGGAATTATTGATTCAAAACTGCAAAGCGATGGTGCCGGGCGAATTCATTTACACCAGAAAGCAGGTGGATCTGTAAAACCGGCATCGCATGAAACAATTGATGCTCGCGAACACTATATATACCAGGAAGGCCAGCCGGTTTTTAAATGGGCAGTATCAAAAATGGCCGACATTTCGGTAGAAATGATGGAACGCAATAATATTTCTCCGGAAGATTTAACATGGTTGGTTCCTCATCAAGCAAACATGCGTATTATTGAAGCTACGGCCAAGCGTATGGGTATTAAAAAAGAGCAGGTAATGATTAACATACAGCACTTTGGAAACACAACAGCCGCCACATTACCACTTTGCCTGTGCGAATGGGAACCGCAGTTGAAAAAAGGAGACAACCTAATTTTAGCTACATTTGGTGCCGGATTTACATGGGGAGCTATGTATGTTAAATGGGGATATAACGGAAAATAATCAAGGTAACCAATTTTAAATATATGTCAAAAACAACACACCAGCCACCAAGTGCCGTAAATACCATTTGCGAAGGCACACAAATTACAGGCGATATAATCACCAATGGTGAAATTAGAATAGACGGAGCACTGGAAGGAAACCTCGATGCCAAAGGAAAAGTTGTTATTGGGTCAACCGGAAGGGTTAAAGGCGAAATCCGTTGCAAAAATTGTGACATACAAGGTACACTCGAAGGCAAAGTGGAAGTAGGACAACTCCTGTCACTAAAAGCAACGGCAAAAATTATGGGCGATATCACAACACTTCAGTTGGGAATTGAGCCAGGAGCACGCTTTAACGGTAACTGCACAATGAATGGTGAAAAAAACATCACACCGGAAAAGAAAAAGTAATAAGGACGAAAAGGAATCTGCTGTAAAGGTCTATGCAAGATATTCCGGATCAGCATTCCAATTTGGAATTATTATCGCACTATTTACATGGGGAGGATACGAACTCGATAAATGGCTTGAATTGTCGTTCCCTGTGTTCCTCGCTGTGGGCCTTTTACTGGGCATTGCTCTGGGAATGTACGTCACAATAAAAGATTTTATAAAAAAATAAAGGCCGGAATTTCCGGCTTTTTTTATACGCAAACATTTTTTTAGACTTGGTGTGTGTTGGAGATACGCCGAGTCTTTGCGTCGCTGAATACACGCTGGGTTTTTCCAGTGCAGTTGCCGGTTCTGCCGGTTTTTTATCCGCATATCCGCTTTCAGCGGCTATGCGGTGGGCGTCTCTGATTGGGCTAGTCACGGTGTGTGTTGGTAATGAATTGCACAGAAAATCATCAGCTTTGTACCGCTAATGAAATGACACACGCCGTGACTTTTCGGAACGATGTAGCATTGTAACGAAGCCATCTGTTGCAACGTTCTGCTGCGGTTGTTTGCAACATAATTTTTCGGTAGAAGTAGTGCGGGTCGGGTTAAATTGTTACTGTCACAGTTGTTCCTTTACCAGGGGCGGAGTCTACATTCATTACGCCGTTGTGCATTCGTATAACTTGTCGCGAAAAGCTCAAACCTATGCCGGAGCCATGCGTTTTGGTGGTGAAAAATGGGACAAAAATTTGTTCCAACACTTCAGGTGGTATCCCGGCGCCATTGTCCGAAATTGCAATTGTTGTTTTTCCGCTACCACTCTCCCTGACTTCAATTGTAATAACAGGTTCCGGAGTATCGACTGTGGCTTCAATGGCATTTTTCATCAAATTTATTAGTACGTGAGTAATTTGATTTTCATCGGCCACAACCGATAGTTCAGCAGGAATGGTTGGTATTTGAAAATTTGCGTTCTCAACTCCTGGTTCATTACTTACCAAAATGCGAACCTTATCGATAAGTTCGGAGACCGGAATTTTTGTTCGCACAGGCACAGGAATACGTGTTAGCACTCTATAGGAATTGACAAAATCAATAAGGTTTATACCTCGCTCATTGATAATTTCCAATCCCTCAATGGTATTATCTATCTTTTTCTGATCGATTTGATCAACGGTTAGTGGATTTCCCTCCGTTTTGTAATAACTTAAAATAGTCTCCGAAAGCGATGTAATGGGCGCAATTGAGTTCATAATTTCGTGGGTTAACACACGAATTAACCGTATCCATGCATTGGCCTCATTTTCGTCGAGCTCCGATCGAATATCGTGAACACTTATCAGCCGCAGCAATTCTTTTTGTGAGGTAAATCCGGCACACCGCAGCGAAAGTTGGTTGTTACTGCCCTGTGCCTTCCTTTTAAGTAATTGCCGCTCTCCGGGTTCTATTCCATTTATCACTTGATAAGCATCACTATTTTTTCGTTTCAGTTGCACAAGATGCGTAAATTGCTCGAGATCAAACAACTTTTTGACTTTCCGGTTTGCATGAACCACATTGCCATTCGTATTGCAAATAATAATACCGGTATCGACCTGCTCCAACACAAGCTGGTAAAATTGTTCCTGGTGCCGTTGTTGCTCCTTTGTAGATTGAATTAACCGATTTATGCGATTTAAGCTTTCATTGAGCCGCCGAACAGCACTATTTTTCTCCAATTGGCTAAAATGAAGTGTGGTGTCATCATTTTCTATAGCCTCGAAAAAGAAGGCCACTTTGCGATTAATCTGATTAAATGAGCGAACCAAAAGCACCCCCTGAATACCGACAAGGAATGTAATAAAAACAGTTATAAAAATATTCATGTCGGTCACCAAAAGCCAGGTGGCGCAAGATGTAGAAACAACAAGCAGCAAAGCCCGAAGGTTAATATGTGTTTTAATATTTGGTGAACGCGACTTCATTACAATTTCCTTTCTGGTATTTTTTTATTAAAGATCAAATTTTTTCATCTTATTGTAAAGTGTTTGACGCGTAACCCCCAATTGTTTAGCAGCAGCCGACAAGTTACCTTCATGATGTGCCAGGGTTTTACTAATTACCGCCTTCTCCATCTCTTCAAGCGAACCCGAAAAATGATTTTGTGTGGCCGTGGACTGCGATTTAAAATAAAAATCATCGGGTGTGATGATGGCTTTTTCACACAAAATCGTCGCCTTTTCGATGCAGTGTTGTAACTCCCTAATGTTTCCAGGCCAGCTATAGTTTTTTAACTTTTCTAATGCCTCATCGGATAACACCAAATGGGGTTTGGCGTATTTGTCGGTGTATTTTTTCAGAAAAAATTCGGCCAGCGGCAAAATATCGGACATACGTTCGCGTAGCGGAGGCACTTCTATATGAATGGTATTGATGCGGTATAGCAAGTCTTCGCGAAAAGCATCCTCTGCAACCATTTGCTCTAAATGGCTGTTTGTGGCACAGATTAAGCGAATATCTACTTCAACCGATTTGTTGGAACCAATTCTGGTAATTTGCCGCGTTTGTACAGCGGCAAGCAACTTCGATTGCATTGCAAGTGGTAAGTTCCCAATCTCGTCTAAAAATAGCGTGCCTTTATTGGCTGTTTCAAATTTACCGGGTTTGTCGGTATGTGCATCGGTAAAAGCGCCTTTAACATGACCGAAAAGTTCGCTTTCGAATAGCGTATCCGGAATTGCGCCCATATCTACACTCACTAAAATTTCGTTTTTGCGCGCCGATAACCGATGCAGTTCTTGTGCAACAAGCTCTTTACCGGTTCCGTTTTCGCCGGTAATTAGTACATTGGCATCGGTTTTGGCTACTTTTTGCACCACTGCAAGCACAGCATTAAAGGCGCTGGACTGGCCAATCATACTTTTTTGCGATCGATTTATTTCTGATAACAAATGTTGCCTGCCTGTTTTGAGTTCAGTCACTTCTTTGCGCGAAGAGCTCAGCTGATAAGCTGCATGAATGGTAGTAAGTAACTTATGATTATCCCAGGGTTTCAACACAAAATCGGTAGCGCCTTCTTTTACCGCCCTGACGGCAAGATCCACATCTCCGTATGCAGTAATCATAATTACGGAACATTCGTTCGACATTTCTAAAATTCGCTTTAGCCAATATAAACCTTCATTCCCGGAATTTATACCGGCAGAAAAGTTCATATCTAATAAAACGACATCGAACGACTCCGTTTCGAGCAGCGATGGTATAGTTTTAGGTGACGTTATGCTTTTTACATGCGCATAGTGTGGCTCAATAAGCATTTTTAAAGCACTTAACACACTCTTATTGTCATCAATAAGTAAAACATTGCCTCTTTTTAGCTTATTAACCATGGCTATTTCTTTTTAGTTTAAAACTATCTGTAACAGAATATGGAACTAAACGCAATTTAGCGCAAAACAACATATCACTCAAATATTTTATCATTTTTTGCTCATGGATCCGTTATAATTACATCTTTCCCGGATTTGTGTTGGTAAACATTATTTTGTGAATCATTGTAAACCGTTACGTTTCCAGATTTTGCATAAATATAAACATCCAAATCTGTTGGAACGAAAACAATTATGGTAACATCTCTTTGTGGAGTAGTAATAAAAGCCTCAGGATTAATTGTTTTATAGTAATCATCATCAATATTATCAATCATTATAAAACCACCCCCTAAAATTTTTCGCCTAGCCTTGTATACATCGAAATAAGTGCGTAGCAAATCACTGTTTTTACGTTGAACATATTCCATTTTCCAGTACCGATTTGCATATCTTTTAGCGATGTTTTTTGTAATAGAAGATAGTTCCAAATAAACATCGACGATTAAACTATCGGTTAAACTGTGACTTATAACGATATCGCTTTTCTTGGCTGCAATAATTAATTTCTCTGAACACCCTGACACCAACAAACTATCACTTACCAAATACTGACGAAAAGGGATACCTCCATTAACGGCTTCAACAGTCAACCTCTGACCTGGTGCCCGACTAGGATAGTGGCCAAATAACCTTTCTTTGATGACAGATAAAGTGGATATTTGACCAGGGAGCAGATCAGCACCCAAGGTTAAAATCATCAAAACCATAAAAAATCTTATCGAAATACAATTGAATTTTCTCATAGAACCTCCTAACAATTACACCTATACTATTCATACCTGAGCGAGCGTACCGGGTTTTTACGGGCAGCGTGCCAAACCTGACTGGCTACAGTAGTAACAGAAATCAGCAGAGTAACTACTCCTGCAAATCCAAAAACCCAGTAGGCCAAATCGGTACGATACGGAAACTGTTCCAACCATTGGGCAACGCCATACATTGAGATTGGCGTGGCAATAACAAATGCAACAATCACAATTTTTATATAAGTAGAACTAAGCAACGTAACTACCTCATTTACTTCTGCACCAACAATCTTGCGCATGGCGATCTCCTTATGTTTTTGTTGAATAAAATAAAGCGACATGGCATAAATTCCCATTATGCTAATGATAATTGATAAAATGGAAAACGATAACATAATTCCTGCAGTATTTCGTTCTGCGTCGAACCACTGTTCAACTGATTCATCCATCGATTGGTATTCGAAAGGAATGCCATTACTAACATGTTTGTATAGTTCGCCTAATTGGCTATACGTTTGGGTGGTTGCATTGGGTTGCAAACCAATTGCAATTTGCCAGGGAGATTCGTTACGACGTATTTTTATTATTGTGGATCCAATTTTCGAGTACAAACTGCGATAAACAAAATCATCTACTACTCCTAAAACATCAAGTTCACGCGAATAAAATGGACATTTAAGCGGCAGTGAATCTAATTCCAATT
This sequence comes from Salinivirgaceae bacterium, assembly GCA_027858775.1. Classification (GTDB taxonomy): domain Bacteria; phylum Bacteroidota; class Bacteroidia; order Bacteroidales; family Salinivirgaceae; genus Salinivirga. Next base: position 34,540 of record JAQICA010000131.1, read on the forward strand.
CCCGTATAGCTGCGCGGTTAATGTAAACGCCATCGGGCGAATAAGCTACGCCGGTAGGGGTTATGCGGAAATTCATCATTTTCATAAATGCAGTATCGACCGTAAAAACCTGAAATCCGACCGATTTATCTTTATAGTTAAAAGAGTTATTGTTGCCTCCATCGATAGGTGTACCAGCCACGTATGCTACCGCGCTAACGCCCGGGATGCGTTCCGCCTCGTTCCGAAAAGCAGTGCACTGAGAGGCGTCGAGTTGGTTGTCGAGCAAAAGAACATTGGAATAATTAAACCCAAGATCGTATTGCTGCATGTACTTAAATTGGCGAAATATGGAAACTGTACCGGACAACAATACAATGACGATAATCAACTGAAAAGCGATCAATACTTTCGAATAGCGTGCTTTGGTTTTTAAGCGAAACGAGCCATTAATTATTTCTATAGGATTGATGCGCGTAATGTACAAAGCTGGAACTATTCCCGATATAGCTCCGATAATAATCATTAGCAAGACTCCAATTCCCCAGTGGTAAAATTGAAATTGCATACTAATGTCTACATTAGCAGATAGAAGCTGATTGAACAAGGGCTCAACAAAGTTAGCCAACAGAAATGCCAGGCCGAATGCCACAACACAAAGTAGAACCGACTCGCTAAGCAATTGAAAAATAAGATTGAGCCGCGACGATCCGTTTAGTTTGCGAATGGCCACTTCCTTACTCCGAAAACCGGCCTGCGCAATGGTAAGATTTATGTAATTTATTATGGAAAGCACCAGAATTAATAACGTTACGCCAAACAAAATAGCAATCAATTGACGATTTCCGGCCTTTATGCCCAAGCTGCCCCTGTTGCTAAAGTACACATCTGTAATGGGTTCGTAAGCTACGGTTTTAACATAGCCGCGTGTATACAACCATATTTTGCTGGTATGAAAATACTCCAGGGTTTTCTCACTCAAACCGGACATGTCGGCGTTAGGAACAGCAAGTAAATAAATGCCAAACGAGTTATTGTCGAAACTTGCCATCAGTCCTTGACTATCCCAAAGCATTTCCAGCGAGGTAAAATTGGCAACGGCCTCATAATTTGCAAAAATGGTATTCTCCGGAAAATCTTTCATTATGCCCTGCAAAATAAAAGATTTACCATCTAACACAATGGCTGTTCCAAGCTCAGTATTTTCACCTAAAAGCTTATAAGCCAATGTCTCGGTTAGCACTAAGGAATTGGTAGTACTTAAAACCGTTTCTATATTTCCTTTAATCAGTGGGTACGAAAACATACGAAAAAAAGCAGAGTCGGCCAGCAAAACTTCTCCAGAAAGTTTTACATTTTCTTGCGCACTTAAAATTCCGCTGTAAGAATACGTGCGTATGGAAGCTTCAAACTGGGGGAAATGATCGACCAGCATGGCAGACATAGGCGGCGAAAACACGCTATGCATATCATTGGCCAAACGATAAATGCGATCTTTTTTAGAATGAAAAGCATCAATACTCAGCTCACGCTCAATGTGTAAGCTGAGCACAATCACAAACATTACTGAAATAGAAAAGCCCAACACAGTGATAATGGTATAACGCTTATTTTTCCACAAATGATTAGCAAAAGATTTGAAATGATTGAATGTAAACATGGTTTACTGTTATTCTAGTTTAACTTTTTTTATTCGTCTCTTAGTGAAATAACCGGATTCATATTGGCTAGCTTTAATGTTTGCCAGCTCGTAGTTAGTAATCCAATTAGTAATGTAAAGCTCAATGCCAATGCAAATATCCACCAACTGATTGTGGTGTGATAAGGAAATTCGGCGAGCCAATTTGACAGAATGTAATAGGCAATTGGCATTGTAATTAAGGATGCCAATGCAATCCATTTTAAATAATCAAAATTGAGCATTTTAAAAACGGCTAATGCTGTAGCTCCATTTACTTTTCTGATTCCAATTTCTTTTGTCCTTAACATGGTATTATACCAAACCATGGAGAATAGATTAATGATGCTTACCAGAATAACCAACATCACAAATATTTTTAACGATGTTGTAAGCAAAAATTCTTCGGAATATTGTTCGTTATAATGATCTTCTAACCAAAAATATTCAAAAGGATAGTTTGGAAAAGTATTACTAAATTGGTTGGCTACAAAATCTCTTACGACAGCAATATCCTGACCTTGGTTAAGTTCTATTGCATAATAGCCCCATAGCCTATTTTTTGTCCAATCTAAAAGTACGATGGGTGTTGGGAGCTGCTTCATCGATTTAAAATTGTAATCGGTTGTTACGCCCTTTATAGTGGCCTGAAAAATTTCATTTGTGCTTTGAAAGTCAAGTGTTCTCCCAATAGCTTCATTCGAACTCGTGTAGCCAAGTTGTTTTAAAAACATTTGGTTTATGATACATTCTTTTGTTTCACTTTCGTTTTCTGAAAAATTACTACCCGCTTCCAGCGTTATGTTATACATATCGAGAAAGCTTTTGTCGGTAATAAAAACGCCGGCCATTACATTATTCGGTTTGCCCTTTTCATTTATTGTAAAATTAAATGACGGGAAATCTCCGGGAACGGTGCTAGTGTTCGATATGCTTTGTATGCCGGCATATTTTATTAATTCTTGTTCAAATGCTTCTATATTATTTACCCGCTTCGATTTTTTGTGAAGGTTTTGTGGCACCCTTACAATTAATTTGTTTGCAATGTCTAAACCGTTGTTTTTGGCTTTTAGGTAATCCAATTGCTTATCTATTCCTAAAACATTGATAATGATTAATATAATGATGGCAAATTGGCCAACGGTTATTATATGTTGAAATGATATTTTTTGCTTTTTCCGTTTCGAATGTATCAAATCAAGCGAATTTCTTCGCATTACGTATAGTACCGGTAGAATTCCGGTTATTAAAATACTGAATAAAAACATAGATGCTAAAGACAACCAAAAGGCTGAATTTGAAAAAGATAAGTTTATATCAATTTTTAATAGCTGAAAGAGAGGATCTTTGATTATTATGCAAATAAATACCGAAACAACTATTGCAATGACATGAATAATAAGCGCTTCGGCGAGGAAATTTTTCAGGAAGTGGCGCAGGTTGCTTCCTAATACTTTTTTAATTCCAATAATTTTTATGTTGCTCAGTAAGTGCGAATAGGTATAATACACGTAATTAAATACCGATGCGATCAATAGTAAAAGGCCTACAACAAACAAGATGTTTAAATAATTACCGTTTGCATTTTGAGTCATCTCACCTTGTAGATTTGATTTCAAGTGAATGCTTGTTATAGGCTGTACGTAATACTTGTTGATCATATTACTTTTGTCAAAATAGCTTTTTTTGTAGCTGGAGACCACCTTATTAATCTCGTTTTCAAGTGTCGTGATGTCTGTGTTTGCATCGATGCGTATGTAGGTATAAAAAGCTGGTTCACCCCAATCTTCCTTTACTGGCGGGGGAAGGTGCATATCGTTATGAAAAGAAAGGAACATATCGGCTTCAAAATGTGTGTTTTTGGGAATATCTTCGAATATTCCTTCTATTTCATATGAATAGCCAGGGTACTTGATAAAAGTTTGACCCAACGGATTTTGATCGTCGAAATATTTTTTTGCTGTAGATTTCGAAATTATTGCCTTGTATGGTTCTGATAGTAGCGTTTTGCTTTTTTTCTGAATGATATTAATCGACAAGACATCTAGTAATTCTTTTGAAGCGTGATACACATTTTGGTTCGAAAAAATTGCTTCGTTAATCTTGTAATTGGGGTTGCTTGGATGGAAAAGAAATCCTGAAGAAAGCACATGTGGAAGTTCCCCGACCAATGTTTGCCCAAGTTTTCTTTCGCATCTTGCATCTATAATCTTTGAGCCGTTACTCGAATAAGTCTCCCGAACTATTCTGTAAATGTTTTCGTTGTCGGGAAAATGCGTATCGTATGATTTTTCGTATAAAATGTAGCTAAAAACAGCAATAAACGCAGTAAACCCAACAACCAACGAAAATAGTAAGGCTGATGAAGTAAGTTTATTTCTATGTAGTTTTACCAGATTATGTTTTAAATAGTACATTTCGTTATAGGGTTAAAAAGTCTTTTTTTAGCAATGATAATACCTCAGTCACGCTGGCGCTGTTCATTATGCACATGCCAATTTCCCTGGACTTGCTGATTACTTTAAAGAAGCCATATTATTATTTTTTGTGATGCATCGTAATTTACATGTTTTTAAAACAATACCAACCACAATGCCACATTTTGTAAGGCGCTAACAAACAGAGAGTAAAGAATCCCATAATTTTTTCATGAGCTGAATAGTGCATAAATATTTGACACATGTTTGTCAAATTTTTATACAGTTGTAGTACGAATATCAGATTTGCTTCCAGCGAAGGTGCTGCTGAAATTAGTCCTAATCTTGTACGTGGAAATAAAATCTTGCTTTTAACTGTTTTGTGCAATTGTGCACCCAAACTTCAGATTGTGTTAAGGTGGAAAATTTATTGTTGATATTTTATTATGGAATCGTATTTCATTCCCCATACTTTTCTTCGTTTAATCAACAGACAAGCCTTCATATAGGCTGGCCACACCAAATATACAGGAGTGGACAGAGTGTAGTTGAAACGTTATTTATTACTTTCAGAAATTACTGAGCTCACATCACATCTTCGTTTCCTATAACAACCCCACATAAAATAAAGACACGTCACTCCGAACGATTAACAATCATTTTTGTCTTAAATGCACACTAAATTATTGCTTCTTCTGATGAAAAAAAGCGATAGCTTCAGTGGACATAGATTAGCTTAATTACACACTAATAGAAGTGTGCAATTTTGTTTAAATGCTTTTCATTATATCTCTTTTACGTAAAAAAAGACAATAATTCTTCTACAACTTATTTGCAGTCAGCCTCCTCTGTATTATTTATATTGATTTTACAGTATTTTATTGTTAACTTGGTTCTACAAACCAAGCCTGTCTATTGAGGCGCAAAAACCTCCACAAATGAAAACACTCTGTATTTTTATTATTGTTTTAGCCACTTCGTTGAATGTTTATTCACAGTTAAGTGGTACATATACCATTGGCGCCTCAGGCGATTATGGTACTTTTAATGAAGCCGTTGACGCACTTAGTATCCAAGGTGTTTCAGCCGCGGTAACTTTTAATGTTGAACCCGGAGTGTACAATGAACAAGTTGTAATTCCGGAAATACCTACCGCCTCCTTATCCAACAACATTACGTTTCAGTCAACAACTAACGATAGTACCGATGTTGAGTTAACCTATGCTTCAACCAATGGCGATTCCGCTTATGTCATAAAATTTGACACAACTCAATATATCACATTTCGGTATATAACCATTAGCTCAGGCAGCCCGGTTTACGCTCACAGTATGGTTGTACTGTGTAACTCTCCCGACATTCAGTTTTATAATTGTCACTTTGCCGGATCGTTGTCGGCGACAGATTATAGGTATACTGAAAATCTTATAATTTCAGATGAACAAGTATATAGTGGCGATAATTTTAGGATTGAAAATAGCTGTTTTCTTAATGGCTGGTATGCTCTACTTTTGAACGGGAAAAGTGAAACAGAAAAAACAGTAAATGCTGTAATTACAGGTAATATTATTCACGATCAGATTAGAAGAGGTGTTGAATTGAATAATTACAGTGATGTATCTATAGACAATAATCTTATAACAGGAAGCCCCAGTTACTCAGCGATAAAGTGCGATCATTGTTTTAATGTGAATATAGAAAATAATGACATTTTGGCCACACTCCCTGATGGAACAGTTTCGGAAATGCATACAGCAATTGGTATATGGTATTCCAGCCAGATAGATATACGTGGAAATGTGATAAGTAATTTTGGAACTTTTGGAATCGATATCTCAAGTGGAGATGATGATGGTAGTGTATTACCCCAAATCTCAAATAACTTTATATTCGGCGATGGTACAGGATTACGTATCAATTATTCACATTTTTATGAGGTTTATCACAATAGCGTGTATTCAACAGGCAACTGCTTGCAGTTGGAAGCCGATGAAACAAAAGTGTACAACAATATTTTTTATAATTATTCCGAGGGTACAACTATAGACCTTTCATCTTATTGCAACAATCCTGATTTTGACTATAATGATTATTATACCGAGGGAGCTCAAATAGCTACATGGTTGGACATACCCTGTGCTACATTAAGCGATTTGCAAACTACTTCAGGTCAAGATGCAAATTCCAGTGCCTTGAACCCGGATTTTCTTGCTACGGACGACCTTCACACGTTCTCTACCGATTTGAATGGTGCTGCATTGGCCGGATTAGAAACAACTGATATCGATGGTGAGCCGCGCGATGGGGCAAATCCAGATATGGGAGCAGATGAGTTTACACCGCTAACATACAATTTAGCCATGATTGACGTTACGTTGCCTTCTGACTGCGATTTAACAGCTGCCGAACCCGTTTTTATAAAATTTGTCAACCGTGGAACAGCCAATTACGGCACGATCCCCGTTCGTTATACCATTGATGGAGGAACAACATTCATAAACGAAACCATTTCGCAGGCAGTGAATACGGGCGATACGGTGGAATATACTTTTGTTGCACCGGTAGACATGGCAACACCCGATGAATATGTTTGTACAGCTTCTGTAGAAGAGTCTAATGATGAGTTACCGGGAGATAATTTTGTTACCAAAGCTTTCAATAGTTATGGCTCTCTAAACAGTTATCCGTTTCAGGAAGATTTCGAAGTGAATAATTCGTATAATTTCAAACTGTCTTCCAATTCCGATGCGCAGGTAACTATTAACTCATCAGCAGCAAATAACAGCAACTACGGGCTCGATTTTGCCTATTCGAATGCAGGTAGCCATTATTGGGACTGGCAAGGTGGAGATACACCTGATTCAACTCAACTTTGGGTGGATAATGCTTACTTTCATGGTTTTGCTACATCTTGCAATGTTGATGTTTCGGGAATGACAAACCCGGCACTGCAATTTGATATGAAAGTATATATATCACTTTCTTCAATTCAGGCATGGTTTCGTGTGTTGGTCGATGGCACTACTGAATTAATTGATATAGAAGGAACAAAAGAGTTTCATGAAACCAGCACCACAGCTTTTCAAACCAAAGTCTTTGAGTTAAACCAGTTAACTACAGATAATTTTGAACTTGCATTTCAATCCTGCGTGAGAAGCAGTCCGCATATCTACATCGATAATATTATTATTGGAGAAAAGCCTGTGGTTGAACTTGGTGCTGACCAAACAACTTGTGAAGGTACTCCATGGACGTTTGATGCAGGAGTAGGAACTGGCTATACTTATGCCTGGTTTAAAGAGGGGAGTACGGATACATTGGTGAAAACACAAACCTATGCAACAGATGTTTCCGGAACTTATTTTGTACACGTATATTCCGATGCAGGAATTATCTCGAAAGATACAGTCGCGCTAACCGTCAATCCTTCATATTCCTTTGTGAAAGATACTGCAATTTGCGATTGCGAAATACTCACATGGCATGGGCAGGATTATACCGAAACCGGCACGTATTACGATAATCAACAAACAGAATTGAGCTGCGACAGTACATTTACCCTGAATTTGACTGTAAATCCTACTTACACATACACAGAAACATACGCGATTTGTGAGAATGACAGTCTTTTATGGCATGGTGCGTATTATCAAGAGCCCGGTACGTTTTACGACAGCCTTTTGACCATGGAAGGCTGCGATAGTGTGTACACGCTTGAGTTAAGTAATTATCCCACATTTTCAGAAGAACAGGCATCCACCATTTGCAGCAACGACAGCCTGCTGTGGCGAGGAACTTACTACAACGAAACAGGAATTTATTACGATAGTCTCGCATCTGTTTTCGCATGCGATAGTGTTTATTTGCTCTATCTTACGGCCAATCCGGCATACAGTTATTTTGAATCATCAACAATATGCGATAACGACAGCCTATTGTGGCGTGGCGATTATTATAAAAATGCCGGCACGTATTACGACAGCCTCACAACAATCAGCTCCTGCGATAGCGTTTACGTGCTCGAATTATTCGTTAATCCCACGTACTTTTCTTCTGATCCTTTCACCATTTGCTCCAACGATAGCATTTTGTGGCATGACAGTTATTACAACGAAACAGGCTTTTATTACGACAGCTTATCGTCTATAGATGGCTGCGATAGTGTAATTATGCTCGATTTAACCATAAATCAGGCTTATGAATTTGTCGAAACAGCTTCTATTTGCGATAGTGATAGCTTGGCGTGGCGTGGCGAATATTACAACGTTTCCGGCATGTATTACGACAGCCTTACAACCGTGTTGGGCTGCGATAGTGTTTACGTGCTCGAATTATTCATGAATCCGACTTATCATTATCTGGAAACAGCCTCTATTTGTGATAATGATAGCATTTTCTGGCAAGGAAACTATTATTTCGATGCAGGAACCTATTACGACAGTCACACAACAACGTTAGGCTGCGATAGTGTTTACGAATTGCAACTGACCGAAAATCCAACTTATGAATATTTTGATAATGAGACGATTTGCAATGGCGAAAGTATTTTGTGGCATGGTAATTATTTGTCGGAGCAAGGCGATTATACCCACACATATACTACAGAAATGGGGTGCGATAGTGTGTATAATATTTTTGTACAGGTTTTTACGGTCGACACAACGGTTACCATAATAGATAATACGATGTATGCGAATGCAAATAATGCGACTTTTTCATGGATTAATTGCAGCGATGGTTCACCGCTGGGCATTTACGCCAGTGACTTTCCCGTTTTAGAAAATGGCGAGTATGCTGTAATTGTTACACAAGAAGGATGCATTGATACTTCATCTTGCTATGTGATGAATGTAGATGCCATTGATAATTTTGATGCACTGGCAGCCAATTACCATGTGTATCCAAACCCGGCACAAGAATTAGTTATAATTGAAGGCGGTGCAATTGAGTCCATTCGCATTCAGGATACACACGGGAAAATCGTGGCAACAAAGAATTATGGCGGGAACCCAAAGGTCAGCTTCGATATTTCGTCATATCAGCCGGGAGCATATATATTACAGATCAACACCGGTAAGTTTATCATCTCAAAACTTATTTTAATCGAATAGGAAACGGAGAATATATTTTTTATAACGGGTTGTGTAACATGTTTGCACAGCCTGTTTTAGATAGAAAGTTGCTCAACAAATTCTTGATATCTTTGGGTTTTGACGTCATGATACCATTCCAGAGACTTTTGTGCAAGGGAGGCAACGGATTAATTAAAAATGGAATGAATCCAATGATGGTTGAAACAACAGTAAGTACAATTGGGAAAGTTTCCGAAGTATCGATTTTGTATATATGAAAAATTACACAAAGCCACGCGATGGGAATCGACGCGGCAGCGCGATTATTAAACCTCTCGTGATTGGTTCAAAATTCTGCATTCTTCTCCCACTTAATCAACTATCAACCTACCAACCTTTTGGCTTATCAACTTAAAAACCTATAAACCTACAAACTCAGTAACCTACCAATTTACCAACTTATTAACCTAAAAACTTAAACCCTTGCTATAATAAATTCTCATTGAGATATTCTTTCAATAGATTATTTATAACTTTTCTATCTATAGGTTTTGAAATTAATTCATTACACCCACTTTGAAGTGCTTCCTCTTTATCTGCTGGTCTGCAGTAAGCTGTTTGGGCAATTATTGGAATTTCAGGCCTTAGGGCTTTTATTTTTTTTGTGGCTTCATGTCCGTCCATGATTGGCATTTTCATGTCCATCAATACAAAGTCAATTGAAACTCCGTCCTCGAAAAATTTTAATGCCTCCAATCCATTGGCAGCCTTAAGTATTTCGAATTGATAATTTTTAAATGTTTTGAGTATTTTTTCCAGTAGCATGCTATTTATTTCCTCATCATCTACTACAAGTATTTTGTAGGTACTTTTCATCATTTTTTCAATATGAGCATCATCACGCATATCTGAAGCATTGTTATTATCGAATGGGAGAGTGATATAAAACACTGAGCCTTTGCCCTTTTCAGATTTCAGCGTTATGTCCCCTCCTAAAAGTCTGGCGTTTTCTTGTGCAATTGCTAACCCCAGGCCTAATCCACCAACTTTTTTGGAGTTATCCATATTCTCCTGCAAAAATCTTTCGAAAACAACGGCATGTTTACTGGTGTCAATTCCAATTCCTGTGTCTTTTACATAAATCCGAACTTTGTCATTTTCTATCACATAACCTATTTCAACAAAGCCCTCGTCGGTATATTTTAAAGCATTATCGGCAATATTATTTATAATTCGCTCTAAAACAGATTTGTCTGATTCTATTTGATCTTTACCATCGGACAAACCGTTGTTCAAACGGATTGGAATACTTTTAGCCGCTGCCTGCTCTTCGAAGTTTGAAAACACATCACTCAATAATTGGTTGAGCGAAAAATTTCCTTTGTTTACTTTAATCTGGTTGGTACTAAGAGCTGATATCTCCAGAATAGCATCAATAAAACCAAGTAGTTGGTTTGAGCTTTCTTTAATGATTCGGATATAGGATTTTTGTTTTTCTATAGGTATATCATCTTGTTCCAGAAAATCAGAATATCCAATAATTCCATTCATTGGGGTTCTGATTTCGTGTGAAAGGTTTTGCAAAAATTCCGTTTTCAGACGATCACTTTCTTCCGCTTTTTGTTTTGCTATTTGCAGATCTCTTTTTTGCTGTCCATTTTCCCGTTCGAGGTGATAAATCCGCAATGCTCTTTCTATGACATCGCCTAATTGGTCATCTCTCCATGGTTTTTGGATATATTGGAAAATGTGGGCCTCGTTTATAGCATTCTCAATGGCATCGAGATCGGTATACCCGGTTATCAGGATTCGGTTTGGGCCGGGGTTCTTTTGCAAAGAATGCTTTAGAAATTCAACGCCTGTCATTTCAGGCATGCGCTGATCACTTAAAATTAAATCTACGTTGTGATTGTCGAGTATTTTTATTCCTTCCTGCGCCGACGATGCCGTAAAAATATTATATTTTCGTCGAAAAGAGTCTTTGAAAATACGAAGGTTACTCGCCTCATCATCCACATATAATATTGAAAATTTATCCATTGTATCGTTGGTTTACAGCATCTATAATGATTTGTTTTAACTCCTCGTAATCCCATGGCTTTGGAATAAATTTCGAAAGCCTGTATTTTTCAAATGCTTCTTTAATATCTGAATCTTCACTAAACCCGGATAGTATAAGCCTGTTGGGTGGAATATCGTTAAATTGGCTATTAATGGCTCTGAGTAATTCCACACCCGTCATTCCCGGCATCCGCTGATCAGTAATCACTACATCTACAAGTTCTTCTTTCAACATTTCAAGCGCTTCATGTCCTGAATTTGCAATAAATACTTTGAAATCTCTACGGAATGTATCCTTAAAGATTCGCAAGTTACTTGGTTCGTCATCAACGTATAGAACCTTTTTTCGTTCACTCATGATTCATCATTTTTGGCAATATAATAATAAATTCGGTTCCTTTTCCTGGTTCAGAATTAACTTTTATTGAACCTTTATGATCTACAACTATTCCATAAGAAATGGAGAGGCCCAGGCCGGTACCTTGTCCTACTACTTTTGTGGTATAGAATGGGTCAAAAATTTTACTTTTTGTCTCTTCGTTCATCCCTTGTCCATTATCCTGAATAATTATTGATATATCGTTTTTGTTGTTATTGGTTATGATTTTTATTTCTCCTTTTTCTTCTAAAGCGTCGATAGCATTTGACAAAATGTTGAGGAAAACCTGGTTTAGTTTACCTGGGTAGCCTTCAATACTAGGAATTGTATCATCGTATTGCTTTATTACTTCAATGGTATTTTTGTATCTGTTACGCAATAGTAGCAAGGAGGTGTCAAGTTCTTTGTTAATAAACACTCCTTTTACTTTATCTTTTTCAGTTCTCGAAAAACTACGAAGGCCTTTTACGATTTCAGAAGTGCGATCGGCACCAAGTTGTATATCTGAAATTATTTCAGGGATGGCTTCAAAGGCCTCATCAAAATAGTTTTCTTCTTTTATTTTATTTATTATTTTAATTTTTTCGCTTAAGTCATTGTCGTCCGGGCTTAATTTTTCAATCTCTTTTAGCACGGGTTCAATATCTTCGAAGTCTCTCAAAAGACTTTTTATCCCTGCATATACAAAATTAATTGGATTGTTAATTTCATGGGCAATGCCAGCAGAGAGCACACCCAACGAGGCCATTTTTTCTGACTGAACCAGCTGCTCCTGCATGGTTTTATTTTGCTCGAGCGTAGCTAAAAGTTCCTCGTTGTTCGTATTTAACTCTTCGTTTATGCTTTTAATTTTTGTGCTTTGCTCCTGTATTGCCTGTGATTTTTTTTTGTTTTTGATAAATAAAGAAATCAATAGAAATACTAAAATTAATATAATCAGGAGTACAGTTATCAAGGTTCTTAAACGCGAATTTTGTTGGTCAATAACTGTTTCCTTCTCTGTAAGAATCTGATTTCGCAGTGCGATTTCATTGTTAATACTATCAATTTCCATCTTTTGTTTTTGTAAAAACTCATGGCTCTTTTCTATTTCTAAATTCTCTTTTTTTAGCATTTCTTTATTCAGGCGGAGACTATCATGCATTTTTTTAAGATTAATTCTTGCTTTTTGCTGCTGTTGCGCATACGTCTTTATTTGTGTCGCAAAATTATTCAGTTTTACTGTTTGAGAATAAAGTGTTTCTTCATGTGTTTCTACAAGCTTGTTTTGTTTTTTAATAAGCTTGTTTTGTTTTTTTATCTCTTCTTCGCCAGTTGCAATTACTTTTTGTAAACTGTCGAATAACAAGGTTGAACGCTCAAGTTCTTTCTCCAATTTGCGGAGTGTTTGTTTAGACTTAAGGTAAATCTCAGCAATATCTATTTTTGTTCCACCCATCAGCAACACTTTGTCGCTAAGCAATAAACCTTGATTCTTTATATTCAGTCTATTCAATTTGAATTTTACAGAACCATCTTCATCGTCAAAGATGTCAATCATTACGTAGCTTTCATTTTCAAAACCATCACTGACTATTAAGGTCTGTTGTTTTTCCACCAGATCAAAAACCCTCATATAATATTTTAATTTACCTGACGAAATATAGATTAGCTGAGCATTTTTCAATGTTGAATCCGGCTGATTAATACGAACTACACTGGCGTTAATTCCCTGAATTTTATTCTTAGATATTACATTTTGAAGTTTCGATTCTAATTTTTTATTATCGCTTATTAGAATAATTTTATAGGTGGCCAACGTATTATTTGGAATGGTAATATTATTGGCAAATTTATAAATGAATGTATTAACTAATTGGTCTCTGTTAACTTGAGCATTAGAAATAAAAGATCTCAA
>JAQICA010000276.1 GCA_027858775.1 Salinivirgaceae bacterium
CAGGTTACGTACACGCTCAGGGTCTTTAATACCCGGAAGTTCAATAAGAATTTGCCCGGCTGTTTCAAGTGGTTGAATTACCGGTTGAGCTACACCAAAACGGTCAATCCTGTTACGCAATACATTGAATGCATTGGAAATAGCACCGTCTGTTTCTTTTTTAATTACGCTTAGCACTTCCTCGTTGGTAGAGTTGAAACTCACCTTGTCGCGCATGTCTTTTGTGCTGAATATAGTAGCAAGGCGTCCTTCAGGAGCTATTTCCTGATATGCACGGCCAAATAATGCTACAAAATCTTCCTGCGTTTCTTTTTGGTATTGCTGGGCTAGCTTTAATGCTGCCTGAAAATCAGGATCCTGATTGTTTCCCGAAAGAGCTTTGATTACATCAGATACCGAAATTTCAAGAATAACGTTCATTCCACCTTTCAGGTCGAGACCCAAATTCAACTCACGTTCTTGACATTCACGGTAAGTGAAATCGCGTAATCCAATAAAACTGTAAACAGTTTCTCCGGCTATGGAATCTAAATAAGCCTTTTCTTTCTTTTTTTGGTTTGTTTCAAAACTCTTTCCATACTCTTCAGCGTCTTGCCTTACACTAGCAGCAAAAAATGTAAACGATAGTTGATAGATAACTACCAGTGCCAGTGCAATTGCAATAAACCTTATTACTCCTTTATTCTGCATTTCGTTAGATATTTTGATAATGATTTGATTTGCCAATTAATCGGGCAAATATATTCAATTTTTTTCACAATATCTCCTTAATTCCATTCGTGTTGCAATTTTTGTTGGTTCGCATCGTCGAACAGAACGTGGAGATCATATTGTCTTTTTCAAACTGTTGGCCGTATAGCCTGATAAAATGATTACATTTATAATGTAAGGATAAATTATTTTTTTATGCCTGCTTCTACGGGCAAACCAAATTCTTCATTCATTTTAATATTCATTTTCTCAAGGGCGTCCATTACCGGTTCGTAAATTTCTTTTACCACAGGTCTGTATGTTCCGGTAAGTTTTATATTGCCTTTCAGAATATTTTCAACAGCTACTGCGGCTGGCAATGCTACTGTTCTTGCAACCGAGGTAAATTTTTCAGGATCGCCGTAGTCTAATAAACTCGATTTAATCACTGAACGGGTTCCATCTTGAGATTTTACTTGGAATACATGCTGCATGGCTATTATGTCGCGGTCTGACGGATCCATCCACATCTTTTCTATCATCAGATCAGATGTAATATCGAACGGGCTTTCTGTGCCTCGATTCATTGGTTTGTTTTCGAACAAACCTAACCATTCCATGGCTTTAATAGCTGTGCTTGTGGTTTCAACTCCAAGTTTTTTTGCTATTTGTGAAGCTAACCCGGTATCGTCAACTCTAGCTACTTTTTGTGTAAACTGTGCGTAGGTCAGGCCGGTAAAATCGCACTTTTCGTTGTTGATTAATCCAAGTTGTTTAATAGCATCGAGAGTTTCGCACCAGCCTTTTAGTCGGAATGTTCCTCTGAAAATGGTTTTAACCTCCGGTATGCCATAAATATCAACATAATCTACTGAATTTCGGTTTGGATACACATCCATTTTACCCACCTGTGGAAAGTCAAGCTCAAATCTGTCGCGGAATAAGTCTTTAGGTTCTACATAAACGGGGTTTCCGTCTTTCAAGTAAGTGGCATCGTTTTTACTGGCCATTACCACACCTTTCGGACTCCACGAAAATTTGTATCCTAATGGGTTGTCTACGCATTTGGGATCGGGTAAGGCTCCGGTAATGGAGTAAAACTCCTCAATTTCTCCGCCTTCGTTGTGCACTTTGTCAATAATGCGCATGGCCGACATATGATCGATGCCGGGGTCTACGCCTATTTCGTTGAGCAGAAGTATCCCTTTTTCTTGTGCCTCTTTATGCAGAGCTTGCATTTCCGGTTTCACGTAGGAGGTTGTTACCATATGTTTTGTGTGTTCCAAACATATCTTTGCCACCATCGTATGGAATTTGTATGGCAAAAGGCTCACAGTGAGGTCATGTGCTTTAACTAGTTCATGGAGCTTGTGTTCGTCGGCAGCATCCCAGTGGATAAATGTTCCGTTGGGATGTCCGTTGATAAGTTGAATCGCCCGTTCTTTATCGATACTTGCTACGGTTACCAAAAATGCTTTTTCAAGCAAATATTCTATCATGGGGCCGGCAACCATTCCGGAGCCTAAAATGAGTACTTGGTTCATATTTTTTCAGTAATTTGTTAATTGAATTATTTTGAATTTGTTTTTAAGAAAAAACCATTCGGCGAAAATATAAGAATATAGGATAGTAGAAAAGAATTGTTTCCTTTTTTTAAGGTATTCGATAAAATAGCATCAAGTCCTAAACTTATATTGGATGTTTAGGTAGTTAATTAGTTGCATTTGGCAATATTTAGCTATATTTTTGCGAGCAATCATATTTTGTTAAAAGTAAAACGATCTGTTATGGCACGAATATTAATTGGCTTACTGTTAGTAATTGTAACATTCTCAAATACGTATTCTCAAAAAGGCAGCATTGATCCCGCTCAGGTTCAAAAGATGCGGGAAGCATTTAATGACGACCCTTCGAATACAATGCGAATGAACGCGTTGTCGAATAACGACGCAAAAGATATCAGTCTCAATCGTGAAAATGTAGGCACGGTCGACCATCATTTTAAGTACAGGGTTGATGTAACTGGAATTACCGATCAGCATAGTTCTGGTAGATGCTGGCTTTATACGAGCTTAAATGTATTGCGTCCTGCTGTAATTGATAACTATAGTTTGAAATCGTTTGAATTTTCTCAGAATCACCTGTTTTTCTGGGATCAGTTTGAAAAGGCGAATTTATTTTTAGAAAATATTTTGGCGTATGCCAATGAGCCCGTTGATAATCGATATAATCAGTGGCTATTGAAATCGCCTATCGGCGACGGTGGTGTATGGAACTCGTTTACCAATTTGGTTTCCAAATATGGATTGGTTCCTCAATCGGTTATGCCCGACACATACAATGCCGAAAATACATCGCGTATGCGTAAGCTTTTGAGTCGCAAATTAAGAGAGTTTGCACTCGAATTGCGCAGCATGACGGCTAATGACGATTCCGGTCAAAAAATTAATGACCGGAAACTTGAAATGATGGGCGTTGTGTATAAAATGCTTGCCTTAAACCTTGGTCAACCACCAGTGGAGTTTCAGTATCGATTTGTTGATTCGGAAGAGAATGTGGGCGAAATGAAAACGTTTACCCCGTTAACCTTTGCTCAAACCGTATTAACTAATGTCGATTACAGCGAGTTTGTAATGCTGATGAACGATCCTACAAGGGAGTATTATAAGTTGTACGAAATTGAAAACGACCGTAATGTGATGGAGGGAATTAATTGGCGTTACATCAATCTTCCTAATGAAGATATTAAGCAGTATGCTCTCAATTCGATTAAAGCAAATGATGCCATGTATGGATCATGCGATGTGGGAAAACAAATCAATGCTACAGAAGGCCTTTTAGATGTTGACAACTATGATTTTGAAAGTTTATATGGTATCGACTTCTCAATGGATAAAAAGAGTCGGATTATTAGTCGGGAAAGTGGTTCAAGCCATGGAATGGCTATTGTAGCAGTTGATGTAGATGACGATGAAAAGCCTGTAAAGTGGCAGTTTGAAAATAGCTGGGGAAGTAAAAGCGGGCAAAATGGGTATCTTACTTTTACCGACGAGTGGTTCGACGAGTATATGTTCAGGGTTGTGATATTGAAAAAGCATTTACCTGAAAAGGTATTGAAAATTCTTGAGCAGGAGCCAACGATGTTACCACCATGGGATCCGATGTTTTGTGCTGATTTTTAAAAATGATTGTTAAAAAAGCGCCCTGTGGTTGTTTTTTTATTGTTGCCGTTATTTTAAATACGGTTTTTGCACATTTCTTTCTCTATTAGTTAAAAGTGATGTGGTATTTATTGAAAAAGGAAATAGATGAAGGTTATTGAAACCAATACAGAAGTATCAAGAATATTGACCGTTGGGCAGTGTGCCCGGCAATTGGAGATAGAAAACGCTACGCCATTTTTGATGTTGCACAGGGGCGTTAATGCTGTTGTGAACATCGATATTAATGAAATAGCCAGGTCGTTGGATTTTAATAGCGACGATATTCAGGTTTATCCTGGAACAGCTGGAAAAGAGAAATTGCGCAATGCCATTTCCGATAGTTATTTTGAAGGAGTGGCTGATTCAGATAACATCTTGATAATCCCCGGAGGCATAAGCGGGTTGGACCTTACATTTCAGAGTTTGCAGGTCGATGCAATTGCATTACCCCAGTTTTTTTGGGGTTCGTATGGGCAACTGGCTAAATTGCGGAAATTGTCCGTAAATACTTATCCTACATTACAAACCTTAGTTAAATATCCGCATAAGTACACCAATCAGCTAGTGGTTATTTGCGATCCGGGAAACCCGTTAGGAGAGAAGAACCACGATGATGATATTCTGAATGCCGTGGAACGCTTATACGAAGAGAATATTACGGTGCTTTTCGATAGTCCGTACCGTAAAGTTTTCTACGATCAGAAAGAGAATTTTTATGCACGGTTAATTCAGCACCCCAACGTTGTGGTAGTTGATAGTTTTAGCAAGTCGATGGGTCTTAGTGGTCAGCGCATTGGCTTTATGCATAGTGTAAATAGTATGTTTGTATCAGCTGCCAAGCAGCGTTTGCTCTACGCTTCCAATGGCGTTAACGCATTTGCACAAGAGTTGGTCTATACTTTGTTAACCACGACGGAAGGCTGCCAGGCTGTTTCAAATTTCCGTAAGAAAACCCGAACAGATATTGCGAAGAATATAGATTTTTTGATTAACAATGGCCTGCTATCCACCGAATATTACAGAAATAGCAAACCCTTAGGTATCTTTGCAAGTATAAATAGAACAGAAGAAGAGTTACTTGCAAACAAGATAAGTGCGGTTTCCATGGCATATTTCACGCTGGAGCCCGAAAAGCACCACAATCATTCACGAATTTGCGTATCGGTACCGCACAAGTTTTTCAAAAAGTATTTTGAACCTTTGGTGTAAACTTTATGTGTGGAATAGCTGGATATTGGCTTTTGGGATCATCTGCCCAAGATAAATTGGCGCAGTTAAAAAATGCTGTCGGAACGCTTAACAAACGTGGCCCCGATTATAATGCTGTTTTTACCGACAGCAATGTGGGGTTAGGGCATGCGCGGCTTTCAATTATCGATACATCCGAAGCTGCTAACCAGCCACTGAGCGACCCATCCGGGAAGTACACAATTATTTTCAATGGCGAAATATATAATTTTAAGCAGCTTCGCAGAACGCTGGAGCGCGATGGAATCGAATTCCGAACCCAAAGCGATACCGAGGTGCTACTCGAACTTTATAAAAAACATAAAACGGATACTCCTGAGTACCTGAATGGTTTTTTTGCTTTTGCCGTGCACGACCATGCTGCAAATGAGGTTTTTATGGCAAGAGATCGATTGGGCATAAAACCGCTGTTTTTGTATCGCGATGAACAGCAAATAGCTTTTGCTTCCGAAATTAAAGCGCTTGTTGAATTTGGAATCGATAAAACACTCGATTGGGAATCGGTTCATCGTTATTTTCAGCTAAACTATATTCCCGGTCCACGGACTATTTTTCAAAATGTACATCAGGTCAATCCCGGAGCATGGGTACGCATACATAATGGTCAGATAGAAGAGAAGCGATATTATCAGATTCCACAAAAACCCGATTTTGACGGAGGTTATCAGGAGGCTGTACAGGCGCTGAAAGGACATATGCTGCGATCCGTAGAACAGCGACTGGTTGCCGATGTACCTGTTGGTACTTTTTTAAGTGGAGGAATCGATTCTTCCATAATTGCTGCACTGACCGCTAAGTTAAATCCGCATATTGAGAGTTTTTCCATCGGTTTTCCCGATGATCCTTACTTCGACGAAACCGACTACGCTAAAGCGGTAGCAAAAAAGATTGGCGTTAGGCACCATATTATCGGAATTCATTCGCAGCAAATGCTCGATGCCCTCCCCAATGTACTTGATTATTTCGATCAGCCATTTGCCGATAGTAGTGCGCTACCGTTGTTTATGCTTTGTCGGGAGGTAGGCAAGCACGTAACTGTTGCCTTGTCTGGCGATGGTGCCGATGAACTTTTCGGCGGTTATCGCAAACATATGGCACATCACAAGGCGTTGACCAGCAAGGTGGTTAATACACTGGTGAAGGGCGCAAGCCCATTTTTGAGCATGACTCCCCAAAGCAGACACAGTAAAGTGGCCGACAAGTTGCGACAAATTGCACGATACAGCGATGGCGTGAAACTTAAGGGAATGGCTCGGTATTGGTTTTGGGCAAGCATATCATCACAGAAATACAGCAATCAATTGCTGCTAAACCGTCAAATGCCGAAAGATTTTCGTGCGTGGGAAAGCTTAGGGCTTAATGTGCCTGTTAAGCACGGACTGCATCATGTGCTTGGCGCCGATGTGCAAATGGTTCTCCCGGGCGATATGCTGACCAAAGTAGACCGCATGTCTATGGCAAACAGCCTTGAGGTGCGTGTACCCTTCCTCGATCATGAGTTGGTTGACTTTGCATTGCGCTTGCCCGACAATTTTAAAATTCATGAAAAATCGCAAAAACGAATTTTGCAAGATACTTTTCGGGACGATTTACCTGAAATGCTCTATAACCGACCCAAAAAAGGATTTGAAATACCCTTATTAAACTGGTTTCGCCATGACTTAGATTCATTTATCTTTGGGGAACTATTAAATAAAGCAACGATTGAAAACCAACGCGTATTTGATTACAATGCCATTCGCCGACTTAAAAAACAGCTTCACAGCAACAACCCCGGTGATGCCCCTGCCCGAATTTGGGCGCTGGTCGTTTTTCAGCATTGGTATAACAAGTACATTGACTAACCATCAGGCCTATGAAAAAAATATTACGCATAATTAACAGATTTAATTTAGGAGGACCAACTTACAATGCCGCATATCTAACACGCTACTTAGATGATTACGGCTTTGAAACCAAGCTCGTGGGAGGTATGTCCGAGGAATCGGAAGCTGATTCTACTTTCATACTCGACCAGCTAGGTGTTACAGCTGAGCTCATTCCTGAAATGCACCGATCGCTAAACCTTCTTAACGACCGGAAAGCCTACATGAAGATCAAACAAATTATCAAAGAGTATAAACCCGATATTGTACATACACACGCCTCAAAAGCAGGTACACTGGGTCGTCTGGCAGCCATTCAGCAAGCGGTACCACATATTGTGCATACTTTCCACGGGCATGTTTTTCACTCCTATTTTTCGGGCGCCAAAACATCGGTGTTTCGGAAAATTGAGCAATATCTGGCATTAAAAAGCTCACGAATTGTTGCTATTAGCAGTACACAGCTAGACGAGCTGGCCGATGAGTTTAATATTGCTCCCAGAAGCAAATTCGAAATAATTCCGCTGGGTTTCGACTTGTCGCGGTTTCGCAACGACTTGTCCGATAAGCGCATCGCTTTTCGGAAGCGTTGGAATATTGCCGACGACGATTTTGTCATAAGTATTGTTGGCCGGCTTGTTCCGGTAAAAAACCATAAGCTCTTTATCGAATCGGTTGCTCACCTTAAAAAACAGTCTAACCGTAAAATAAAAGCAATAATTGTTGGCGACGGCGAATTGCGCGAAGCTCTCATAAAGCATTGTGAGCACGTAAATTTAAAAGTTCAGGCAGCTGCCACCTCAGTACCCGATGCCGATGTAGTATTTACATCGTGGCTTCGCGATGTGGATGAAGTTTATGCCGGAAGCGAGCTGGCGGCACTTACATCGTTTAACGAGGGCACGCCTGTGAGCCTTATAGAAGCACTTGCAGCCGGAACTCCCGTGGTTTCTACCGATGTGGGTGGAATACAGGATGTTGTGAGCCATAACCAAAACGGGCTTTTAGTTCCGTCAGACGATATAGAAGCATTTACATCCAGCCTCTTAAAATTGGCGCAAAACGACCAACTTCGTGCAGCTATGTCGGCAGTGGCAAAAACAAGCATCAACGGACAATTTAGTTATAATCGATTGGTGAGTGATACCGCCCGTCTTTACAATGAGTTATTAAACAGTTGATCTTAGCCTTTTTCAGCAAAAAAGTATATCTTTGAAAGTTCAATAATTATTGGTGTAGCACAACTGTTCGTAACAGATAATTGTAATATGACCAATAAAACACACACTGTATGGTAGCTTCGCTTTTCCCGGAGCTGCAATTTTGAAAAAAAATGACAATGAAGCTTTTAAAGATACTTTTGATATTTCTTGTGTCGCTTCTCTTGGTTGAGGGGTGTTCCATTCTGCAGCCAAACAAAATGTTTGAAACGAGAAAGGGTTTTCAATTTGACGATTTTGAACCCGTCGACCAAAAAGAGTACCGTATTCAGCCTTATGATATTATTAGCCTCAGTGTTTCAACCAATGATGGCTATAAACTTATCAATACAGGCGATGGCCAAAGTAGTAATCGTGGTAATAGCCGAATGGAGATAGAATATTTGGTAGAATACGACGGATTTGTAAAGGTTCCCACTTTAGGGCGAATTTCTCTTTCAGGCCAAACTATTCGCGAGGCAGAGGCACAATTGGAGACAGAGTATAGTAAGTTTTATAAAAAGCCATTTGTACTTTTGCGGGTTAATAATCGCAAGGTTTATATTTTTAAAAGCGGCGGCCAGTCAGGCTCCGTATTGAATATTCCCGAAGATCGACTCACCCTTATTGAGGCCTTAGCCATGAGCGGAGGTATCCCCGATGGCGACAAGGCATACAGCATTAAGCTTATCCGGGGCGATGTGAGCGGAAATCCTAAAGTTTTTAAATACAACGTTTCATCGTTTGATGACATAAAAGGCAGTAATCTATTGTTGCAAGCCAATGATATTATTTACATCGACAGCCGTCCGCGCTACGTACGTAGAGTTTTGACTGAGCTGACGCCATATTTATCCTTGTTGTCTACCATATTATTGATACAGAACCTGTTTTAAGCTATGCAGAAAAAAATCCCCATTATTAACGATACTTTCGATATTGTTACCTTTAAGCGAATTTTGGTTTCATCATTTTGGGTGGGAATTTTGATTTTGCTTCTTGTTATAGGAGCAGCAATGCTCAAGATACGTTATACCTCGCCATTGTACGAAGCCAAATCGATAATACAAATTGCTGAAGACAACAAGACCAGTCAGGTATTTCAGCTCGATAATCTTTACGACGATAATAAGAAGTTAAGCAAAACCGTTGCGCTAATTCGCTCCAAAGAGTTTCTTAAACGCACATTCAATCAACTTCCTCTGGATATTCGTTATTATGTACAAGGAGCATTTTTGAATGACGAGTCCTACAAGTCGAGTAGTTATCATGTTGATTATAAGATTACCAATAGCCGATTCTATGGTATCCCCATTTCAGTGTATTTTCCCGATAAGGAAAACGTTATTTACCAATTTGAAATGGGAGCTGACGAAAGAGAAGTAGAGGGCGAAACTGGAAAGTGGGTCGACCTTGGCGGGATGCAAGTAAAAACAACTTTTACAAATTACTCGGCTATTCAACGAATGTACGAAAGCGAGAAGCAAAATAGCTACTTTTTTATTGCGTACAATGAAGATCAAATCTATGAAACACATAGTCAATTACTCGCTATTCGTTTATTAAGCAGCAGTTCCAATTCTATAGAAATTTCGTATCGAAGCAACAATACTCAACAGGCTGCCGATGTGGTGAATAATATTGCGCGTGAATTTCAAGTATTTGAGGTTGAGAAAAAGCGCGAAAGTGTTGCCAATATTCTGGCTTTTATCGAACGGCAACTCACAAATATTTATACCGCTCTCGATACAACTGAAAACAGATTGCAGGAGTTTAAAAAAGAGCACAATATTGTTAGTAACAGCTCCGAGAAAACGGTTTTTCCCTTTTTCACAACAAAAATTGATGGGTTCGATGAACAAATTACCATGCTCGAATTTGAGCTAATTACACTCAAAAATGTAGAAGAGCAATTGGCCAGTCAGGATCAGGTAAATATTTACGAGATGGTTGCATCGCTTGCCGGAACCAACAGTGAACGTGTTTTGGTTAGTATTTTAAATAACTTGCAACAGTACATCAACGAGCGCAATAAATTGCTCAATGAAGTGACTGAGGACAACATGCGTGTAAAAATCATCGATCGACAAATAGCCAATCAGAAAAGCCTTATTTTGGATTTCATCACTAATAACATTCTTCGTATCGAAGAGCGCATTACCGAATATAAAAAAAGAATGCAAGAATACGAAGATAAGCTATTTGCCGATGATACTTTTGATAAGCTGGAGTTTGCTCGCATGCAACGATTGCACGATATCAATGAGGGCTTTTACAATCAGCTGATACAAAAAAAGGCAGAGTATATGATTTCTCAGGCCGGTTATGTTACTAAAAACGTAATATTAGAGAAAGCCAATGCCAATTTGAATTCCATTGCACCCAATAAGAATCAGATTTTGGCAGCTGCACTGATTTTAGCCATATTTTTATACTTGATTTTTATTGTAGTTCGTTACTTGCTGTTTAACGAAATTACCTCCGTTAGCATGATTCAGAGCTACACCAAGTCACCAGTTATTGGCGTAATACCCATGTATAAGCAGCATGTTCCTGTTTCTCAGTTACTTGTAAACCACAAGCCGAACTCCATGTTTACAGAGGCATTTCGCAATATTCGCTCGAATCTGCAATTCTTGTCACCCGGTCCCGGTTCCGCAGTCATTACGGTTACGTCCACTATCTCTGGAGAGGGAAAAACATTTGTTTCCATAAATTTGGGTGGAATTCAGGCTATTTCTGGTAAGCGTGCCATTATTTTAGATATGGACATGCGCAAACCACGTCTTCATCTTGGGTTTGATGTCGAAAATTCAAAGGGAATGAGCACCATTCTTATTGGGAAGCATACATATAAAGATTGTATTTATATGTCGGAGCAGAAAAACCTCGATTTTATTACAGCCGGACCCGTACCACCCAATCCCGCCGAATTGGTATTTAGCCCACGCATGGATGAATTAATTGAACAACTCGAAGAACTTTACGATATAATAATTATCGATACACCTCCAATTGGAATTGTAACCGACGCCCTTGTGAATCTGCAACAAGCCAATTATCCTATCTACGTGATGAAAGCAAACGTTTCTAAACGCAACTTTATCGAAAATGTTAATGCGTTGGTGAAAGATAAAAAACTAGACAATCTGTCTGTTGTTTTCAATGGCGTAGACATTGCCAAAAGGCGCTACGGCTATGGCTACGGGTATGGTTATGGCTATGGCTACGGTTACGGATACTATTCCGACGAGAAGGAACCGAAACGGAATATTTTTAAACGTTTGTTTTCAAAAAAACACTAGTCGAACCACCAAACGTAGAAAAACTGCTTAATTATGGAAAATATTTTATTACTGACCCTCTTTTTTGTATACTCTTTTTTACTCGGATTTTTGTTGCATAAATACCTAATCGGTCGGTCGAAAACATACAACCTGCAAAAGGCTAATACTACTGGCGAACGCTGGGAACAGCAATCGAAGCCCATCTTCGGGGGAATTACATTCTACAGTTTGTTCGTTTTCTCAATTATTAATTATTTGTTTCTGTTTGGTGGAGACTTTTTTCTATCTGCCACGAGCATCGCACTGGTTTTGATTGTAACTATCTCATTTTTTATGGGTTTAGCCGATGATTTGCTCAATGCATCACCGCTATTTAAATTTGGTATGCAGTTGGCTGTTGCGCTTATTCTTATCTATTTTGGTATTTATATCGATCTTTTTGTCGACAGTACATTAAACTACTTGCTTACTATTTTTTGGGTAGTGGGCATCATGAATTCTATCAATATGCTCGATAATATGGATGCGGTTACAACGTCGTCGGGCTTAATAATTTTGTTGTTCATAGGCGTGCTAATTGGTTGGAATACACCGGAAAATATGTGGTATTACCTCACAATTCTTGTGGGAACCTATGCTTCGATGGGCAGTTTTCTTATTTTTAACTGGAATCCGTCCAAAATGTACATGGGCGATAATGGCTCCCAGTTTTTAGGCGCCGTACTTGCTGCATTTAGCATTCTATTTATCTGGAATCAGCCTGTTACAAGCCAATTGCACGCCTCATTGTTTCGGCTTGTCGTATTGCTTGTGGCTTTTGCTATGCCGCTTACCGATACTGCCACAGTTAGCATTAACCGATTGTTGCGGGGAAAATCGCCCTTTGTGGGAGGTAAAGACCATACAACTCATTATTTGTCGTATGCCGGACTGAGTGACAGGAAAGTAGCCATTGTATATATTGTTGGTTCGGTTATTTCGGTTTCTTTGGCATTCGTTTTGACCCGATACTTTCCGCAGGCAAGTTTAACTACGTTATTACTTTTCTTGTTGTGGCCTGTAGCAGTTTTTTCATCACTCTACAGTTTAACTAAAATTATTAAACCTACAAAATAGCATCACATGAGATTTCGCATTGCATTGATTACTATGGTATTATTTGTTATTGCTATGGTAACCATTAAATTTACATATAAATCTGAGAACGTTCCGCACGAGGCCGTAACTTCAAAGAAAAATATCTCTACATACAAAGTAAAACCCGCTGCAATACCTTCCGATTTAACATTTGCCGGAGAGGCTGTTCCAGTGCAGTATTACGATGTGCGCGAACGCCTCGACCGCGAATTGCTTGTGAATAAATACTGGCATTCCAGTACGTTTCAGCTAATTAAACGCGCTAATCGATTTTTTCCGCTTATTGAAAAAATATTGAAAGAAGAAGGTGTTCCTAACGATTTAAAATATATTGCAGTAGCAGAAAGTGGTTTGCAAAACGTAGTTTCACCAAGTGGTGCCGCAGGCTTTTGGCAGTTTCTAAAGGGAGCTGCACGCGATTTTAATCTCGAGGTAAATAGCGTGGTTGATGAACGTTACCATTTGGAGAAAGCCACGAGGGCTGCCTGCCAATACATGAAATGGAATTACGAAAAATTCGGTTCCTGGGCATTAGCTGCCGCTGCTTACAATTACGGGCGTTCGTCGGTTATTCGGCAAATGGACCGACAAAAGTGCAGCAATTATTACGATTTATTGTTGCCTGAGGAGACTGAACGTTACGTGTTTCGATTAATCGCAATGAAGTTAATTTTATCCAATCCGCACAATTTTGGATTCAATCTTAGCCAAAGCGATTTATACCCACCAATACGCACACAAAAACAGATGGTAGATGTTCCAATTAGCGATTTAGCCGAATTTGCACAAGAGCACGGCATGTCTTATCGAATGCTCAAAGAATTTAACCCATGGCTGCGCGAAAATTACCTTAAGAATGTGAAGAAACCCAGTTATGAACTGTTGATACCCCACAAGCATTTTAGAAACCAATACGACCATTTGACTTATTAGCAAATTTTTATGACCAAAAAGAACGAATTTCTTGATACCGATTATGCTGATGCAATACATGTGCTGGGGGCCAGAGTTCATAACCTGAAAAATGTAGATGTAACTATTCCGCGTAATAAACTCACTGTAATTACGGGGCTTAGCGGTAGTGGCAAGTCGTCTCTGGCTTTTGACACCATATATGCCGAAGGGCAACGCAGATATATTGAAACTTTTTCTTCGTATGCCCGCCAGTTCCTTGGCGGACTGGAACGGCCAGACGTGGATAAAATTACCGGGTTAAGTCCGGTAATTAGCATTGAGCAGAAAACAACAAATAAAAATCCGCGAAGCACGGTTGGCACCATTACAGAAATATATGACTTTATGCGTTTGCTCTATGCTCGTGCAGGCGATGCATATTCGCACGAAAGCGGGAAAAAAATGGTTCGCTATAGCGAAAATCAAATTGTAGAATTAATACTTGAACACTTTAAGGGCGAGAAAATACTACTTTTAGCACCGGTTATACGTGGACGCAAAGGACATTACCGGGAGTTGTTTGAACAAATCATGCGCAAAGGGTTTATTAGTGCACGTATCGATGGCGAAATTAAGGAGCTTACACCCGGACTGAAGGTCGATCGGTACAAAATTCATCACATCGAAGTTGTAATAGATAAGGTAATACCCGGTGAAACCCCGGAGAAACGCCTGAAGGAATCGGTGCAAACCGCACTAAGGCATGGTAAAGGTGTAATGATGGCCATTGAGAAAGATGGAGAGGAGCCCCAATTCTTTTCCAAACATCTGATGGATCCGGAAAGTGGCGTATCTTACGATGAACCTGCACCGCATACATTTTCCTTTAATTCACCACAAGGAGCTTGCCCGGCATGCAAAGGGCTGGGCGAAGTGAGCGAATTCGATATCAATAAATTAATTCCCGATACGAACCTAAGCATTAAGAAAGGCGCAATTCTTCCGCTGGGCAAATATAAGAGCAGCCTTATTTTCTGGCAAATTGAAGCATTGGCAAAAAAATACAATTCTACACTTGATGTGGCTGTGAAAAATATGCCCGAAGAGTTGGTCGAAAAAATCCTTTATGGCACCGATGAATCGGTTAAAATTGAAAATACACCATTAGGACGAAATTCTTCCTATATGCTCACGTATCCGGGAGTAGTAAATTACCTTGCACAACTCGATGCCGAAGATCTGAAATCGACGAAACGTGGACACGACCGGTATCTGCGTAAAGCAACTTGCCCTGAGTGTGACGGAGCCCGACTTAAAAAAGAATCGCTATACTTTAAAATTCACGATAAGAATATTGCCGAGTTGAGTGCAATGGATATCGATCAATTATATGATTGGTTTTCAACTGTCGAACAACATTTATCAACAAAGCAGCAGGCTATAGCCAAAGAGATATTGAAAGAAATACATACCCGACTCGGGTTTTTAATCGACGTGGGCTTGAGTTACCTTGCCATTAGCAGAAGCTCGAAAACGCTTTCTGGTGGAGAGAGCCAGCGTATTCGATTAGCCACACAAATTGGTTCACAGTTGGTGAATGTACTCTATATTTTAGATGAACCCAGCATAGGACTGCATCAGCGTGATAACGAAAAACTGATTGCCAGTTTAAAAAAGCTGCGCGATGCCGAAAATAGTGTTATTGTGGTAGAGCACGATCGTGAAATGATTGAAGGTGCCGATTATGTAATCGACATCGGTCCGGGTGCCGGGCGACTTGGCGGCCATATTGTGGCAGAAGGAACATCGGCAGATATTCTAAAGTCCGGCGGTATAACGGCCGATTACCTGTCGAACAAACGAAAAATTGATGTTCCTGCCGAACGACGCAAAGGTTCGGGTAAATCAATTAAACTGAAAGGAGCCACCGGGAATAATCTGAAAAATGTGGACGTGGAAATACCACTCGGAACATTTATTTGTGTAACGGGCGTTAGTGGTAGCGGAAAGTCAACTTTAATAAACGAAACACTGCATCCGATTTTAAATCGACACTTTTACCGTGCACATAAAGACCCGCTGGCCTATAAAAGCATTAAAGGAATTGAGCACATCGATAAGGTTATTGAAGTAAATCAAAGTCCGCTCGGACGTACCCCAAGATCGAATCCGGTGACGTATACGGGGGTTTTCGACGAAATACGAAAAATATTTACACGCTTGCCTGAAGCTAAAATTCGAGGCTACAAACCCGGACGCTTTTCATTTAATGTAAAGGGTGGCCGATGCGAAACTTGTAAAGGCGCCGGAGTAGAAATAATTGAAATGAATTTTTTGCCCGATGTGCATGTAAAATGCAAAGATTGCGAGGGGCGCAGATATAATCGGGAAACACTTGAAGTGCGATTTAAAGGGAAAAGCATTTCCGATTTACTGGATATGACGATTAACCAGGGGGTAGAGTTTTTTGAAAACATACCCAAAATTTTACGTCACTTAAAAACCCTACAAGAAGTTGGCCTTGGATATGTGACCCTGGGTCAACCATCGACGACACTCAGTGGCGGAGAATCGCAGCGCGTTAAATTGGCCACTGAGCTAGCCAAACGCGATACCGGGAAAACACTCTACATTCTGGATGAACCTACAACAGGCTTGCATTTTGAAGACATTAAAAACTTGCTCGGAGTGCTCGATAAACTTGTAGAAAAAGGGAATACAGTAATTGTTATTGAACATAACCTTGATGTTATTAAATTTACCGATCATCTTATTGATATTGGGCTGGAAGGAGGCCGTGGTGGTGGCCAGATTCTGGTACAGGGAACGCCTGAGTACGTGAGCAAACAAGATAAAGGTTATACAGCCCGTTATTTAAGGGAGGAGCTGAACCGCACTAAGGTTCAGTAAAACTCTTGGTAGGACAGCTGTACAGAAAATTATAATTTGAAAAATAAAATAAATGAAGGTCGAAATAATTTGCAAAAATACTGACGAACGCAAGCAATATAATGTGGGCACTCAATTGCAGGCCATTGTTAAAGACCAGCTACCTAAACCTAAATTTCCTATTTTAGGGGCATTTGTCAATAATAAATTGAAAGAACTCGATTATTTGGTGTTTAAGCCTAAAACGGTAGCATTTATCGATATTATCGACCCGGCAGGGAAAAGAATGTATGTTCGTTCCATTTCTTTTGTACTTATTTTAGCTGCTAAACGGTTATTTCCGTTCGCTAATTTGAAAATTGAACATAGTATTTCAAAAGGGTACTACTGCGAATTTGAGAACTTTGGCCGTAAACTCGAGGTCGACGATGTGTCGGCAATATACGAGGAGATGCTTCAGATTATTATTGCCGACCTGCCGTTCGAACGGAAAGAAATGCTCACTGAAGAAGCAGTGGAGCTATTTGCAAAAATGGGTTACGACGACAAAGCCACCTTACTAAAAACACGTAATCAGTTCTACACTTCAGTATATTACCTCGATGGTCATCCGGAATATTTCTATGGTTTTTTAGTGCCGTCTACTGCTTATTTGCAGGTTTTTGCGTTAAATAAATATTACGACGGAATGTTACTGCAAATTCCCAAACAAACCGACCCCAATGAAGTGAGCGAAATTCTCCTTCAGCCTAAACTTTTCAGTATATTTCAAGAGTTTAAAGATTGGGTCGATGTTATTGGGATGAGTCACATCGGCGCCCTCAATGAGGCGGCGATCAATGGCGAAGTGGCCGATATAATAAAAGTTAGCGAGGCGCTGCAGGAAAAGAAAGTTTCGCACATTGCCGATGAAATACATCAAAGTAATCCGCATCCTAAATTAATTCTTATTTCTGGGCCCTCTTCTTCCGGGAAAACTACTTTTTCCAAACGGTTAGCTATTCAATTGCGCGTGCTGGGATATCGAACGGTGACTATTTCGCTCGACAACTATTTTGTAGACAGAGATGATACCCCGTTAGATGAAAATGGAGAGTACGATTTTGAAAATATAAAGGCGCTCGACATCGAGTTTTTTAACCAGCAATTGGTTGAATTATTTGCCGGCAAAAATATTGAGTTACCCCGGTTTAGTTTCTCTGAAGGCAAACGTTTTTTTAATAATGATTATCTTCAAATAGACGAAAAAACATTTGTGATTGTGGAAGGAATTCACGGACTGAATCCAGGCCTTACTCCACGAATACCAAATAATGAGAAGTACAAAATTTATGTGTCGGCTCTAACAGCTCTGTGTATGGACACACATAACCGAATACCCACCACAGATAACCGACTGATTAGACGAATTGTACGAGACCACCAATATCGGGGCTATTCAGCCGCTGATACGATTAAACGCTGGCCGAGTGTCATAAGAGGTGAGTCACGGTATATTTTTCCCTATCAGGAAGAGGCCGATAGCATGTTTAACTCCGCATTATTATTCGAATTGGGCGTGTTGAAAAAATATGCAGAACCCATTTTACAAGAGGTTTACCCAAATCAGCCCGAATTTGCCGAGGCCAATCGACTATTGAAATTTTTCAGGTACATTACACCCATCGCGGATGATGAAATTCCGCCAACAAGTATCTTACGTGAGTTCTTGCATGGTAGTAGCTTTAAGTATCACTAAAATTTTCATTTTTCAGTATCATGTGCAACTACGTTAACGGTGTGGAGTAGTTGGTGCATCGGGAATAGCAGATTTCTACATATTGGAAAACAGGGGAGGTTTTTGATGTTTTTAAGCCTTTCGGCAAAATGACTCTAACGAAATAGGTTGACAGTTAAACGAAGTTATTCTGGCACAATCCATATATTAAGAGCTTGGATAAAGCACTTCGTTGCTTTTTAACAAATGGTGTGCTTTTTTCTGGATATTTTGCTATTTTTACTAGACCAACTAGTTGACAGATCGGGAAAATTGAAGTAAATACATAATGAGAAAAGTACAATACATATTTTTTGTTGCGTTTTTGTTGATGACAATAAATCTATTTAGTCAAAAACAGAAAATGAAAGTAGGCCAAATGGCTCCCGATATTGTTTTAAAAAGCCCTAGCGGAGAAGAAATGAAATTGTCTGATTTACGAGGCAAAATGGTTTTGCTCGATTTTTGGGCTTCGTGGTGTGTTCCCTGCCGAAAAGAGCACCCAAACCTTGTGAAAGCATACCAAAAATATAAAGATGATGAATTTGTAAACGCTAAAGGGTTTACTATTTTTAGCGTTTCGCTCGATTCTCGAAAACCCCGGTGGGAAGAGGCCATTCAGCAAGATCAATTGGAGTGGCCGTATCACGTAAGTGATTTAAAGGGCTGGCGAAGTACTGCCGCTAAAGCATATGGTATTAGCGCTATTCCTGCAAATTTTCTTATCAATGGAAATGGCGAAATTGTTGCAATTTATATGCGTGGAAGCGAAGTGCAATCAACCCTGAACCAGTTTAAAGAAGGATGGGTAAAAAAAGTGTTTAAATGAAGGTTTACGTTTCCTGCAGGCAACTGAAAACTAATGCTGGAAACCATCGCAGATGAGCTCTGTGGATAATAAGAGTTGCCAAATTGAACTTGAATTATTACTCTGAAAAAAAGTACTGATTCTGGTTCTTTAAAAACGAATCGATTATTATTTTGATTTTGTACACGTAAATTATACTGAAATGAAAATTGGCACTACGCTTAGGAAAACTGGTAAAATTCTATTAATTACCTTTTTGTCGCTCATTTTGCTTTTGGTAATTGTTGTAACCATTGCTTTGCATTCCGAAAAAACCATAACCGACCTTGCCCTCGAAGAGGTTAGTGAAATGTTCGATGCACCCATCAAGGTCGATGAAGTAAGATTGTTACTATTCCGCAATTTCCCGTATGCAACCGTTGAATTTTCAGGCTTTAAGCTGGGAGTAGCCAATAAACAATACCCCGATTCTGTATCTTACGAAGCAAACGACACGCTTTTGAGTTTGCGTAAATTTTATGTTTCGGTTAAGTCGCGGCCACTCATGAATAATAAAATTGAGATTCATAAGATTGAAATTGAAGGGTTTGCCTTTAATTACTTGGTAGATTCTACCGGAGATACTAATATTGATTTCTTAATGGTATCTGATACTACTACCGTGGAACCGAAAGAAGAACCTATACCTGTCGACACCAGCACAAGTGTGCTTGATATGTTATTGCAGAATCTTACTATTCGCGATATTACCGTTAATTTTCGCGACAAGAAATTGGGAGCTACAGCTAAAATTCATATTCCCGAAATGGACATTTCAGGTCGGGTACTTGATGAGTATTATACCGGGAAAATTAATGGTAGCGTTGTTCTCTCAAATGCCGACTTTGAAGGAACAAACCTATCGTTCATGAAAAAGACTTCACTGGCATTTGATATCGACTATGAGGATGGAAAGGTGAAGATTCAAGCGGTTGATTTTCTGACCGATGGAGCCCAAATAAATGCCGCAGGGTATGCTGTTCTGGGCGATTCCATTTTTGTTGATATGGGCGTTAACCTAACGCACATGGATCTGAAAGAGTTAAGTAAATACGCTCCTGTAGAAATGCTCAGGGAATATGGAGTGTTGTCAATCGACGGTAAAATTAATATTGATACCAAAATAAAAGGGTATTATTACGATACGTTGCTTTTACCGGCCATCGAAACAAAAATTTCAATGAGTGGCGGAAAAGTAAAAACCACAGAATATCCTGAACTGGCAGAGCTTTCCATGAGCGGCAATGTGTTTGTGCCCGACGCGAATGATATGTCGACCATGAGTGCAAAATTCAGTTCGGTTAAAATTGCCACACCTAAAAGCACTATTAACTTAGCTTTTGATGTTACAAACTTCATGAAGCCACGCTATACGCTTAAAACTAATGGAACCATTACATTAGATGAGTTTAACGATTTTTTACCCGACAGTACTGTCGAATACATTTCCGGAGGAATTGATTTTGCGTTGGCAACCAGTGGCGTGTTGCCCGACGATTTGGGGATGAGCAGCGCCGATTATTTCCTCGATCGTACATTGCTGGAAGTGCATTTTCATAATATTGCCACTGCTGTGGATCCCGAAACAGAGGTGAAGAATTTTTCAGCAGACTTTTATTACTCTCCATCCAGAGATGTAGCCCTAACTGACCTTACAGTGTCTGTTCCTTCATATAATGTATCCATCGATAATTTTACCATTAAAACGAAAATACTTGGCTCGGTTAACGATATCGATCACATGGGCGTGAATGTCGATTCGTTGTTTTTTAAAATGGGGAACACCTCGCTTGTGGCTAAGGCTACTGTGCGCGGGCTTAAAGTCCCAACCTATACGCTCGATGCTAACCTTAAGCTCGATCTTGATGAACTGCGGCCCCATATTCCCGATACATTGGTTCAACATATTGCAGGACGGGTTGGTCTTAAAGTGAACTCTTACGGAACCGTCGATTTAGATTCGGTAGAAACACAAATGATGCCCATTGCTTTTGAACAAACCAAACTTCAACTCGATGTGTCCGACTTTAGCTTTGCCATGCCAGATGATACGCTGGCCAAAGTCAATAGCCTTAACTTCTCTTTTGCCATGGCTAACGATACCATGCGCATCGACAGGTTTCATGCCAATGCCCATGGAATTGATATGTGGATCGATTCTACAGAAATATGGAATGTGTACAAAGCAATGCTACTTGAACAGAAAGATAAAAGTATAATTGTTAATGCCCACGTCAATTTGAGTGACATCGATTATGCTCAATTTGAGCCTTTGATGGAAGAGGAAGAACCTGGAGAACCTGTTGGCCATAGCATTGCACCTGTAGATAATAATAGAGTGAACAATGAAGGTATATCTCAAAGCAATAATCTAACTCAATCCGATCTTGAGAATACTACACCAAAACTACAGGAAGGGACTCGCGGGGCAGGTACATCAGCCGCAGCATCATCCTCTTCCGCTACAGGCAAAACTAAAGAAGAAATGTATATTCCACCATATATTGCACGTGGTACATTTGGCGTAAAAAGTGTAAAATACGGCGATATTTTATTGGAAGATATTGCTGCAAAATATAGAGTCGACGATAGCCTTTATGTAATCGATCAGTTTAAATTTAATGCCTTTGGAGGAAGTATGGTTACATCGGCCGTATATGACGTGCGTATAGATACTGCCATCATTATTTCATTTAAGAATGTAATTAAAGGTATGGATATTAATCAGTTGCTTGTCGATGCAAATGATTTTGATCAAGAAGAATTTACTCATGATAATGTCAGTGGAAAGCTTACAAGCGATTTTAATGGGCGTATTGTAATGAATAGAGATTCAGTTCTTTATGATAAAATCAATATCATGGGTGATTTCACCTTGCAAGATGGAGGTTTATTTAATTATAAGCCAGTTGTGGAATTATCAAAAACTCCCGTACCGGGTCTGAATGATCTTGATAGCATCGTGTTTAATGAGATGCAGAGCAGCCTGTTTATTTACAAAAACAATATTTACTTCCCAAAAACCGATATTGTTAGTACTGCACTAGATATTTCGGCATTTGGAATGCAAAGTTTCGATGAGGATTATGAGTATCACTTAATTGTCCATTTTGGAGATGTGCTCTGGGGAAAATCTGAAAAACTATTGAAAGAACAAGGTTATGATAGCGATGTGTTTGATGGAAAAGATGAGTCTGAACGAAGAGGAACAGCCTTAATTGCAATGGACAAAGAAGGGAAAACAAAAAATGGGCCTGATAGTAAGGCACTACGGCGGATGATGTCAACCAAAATCCGACTAATGAAAACCGGGTTAAGTTTTATTTTTCACCCTAGGTTGGTTAACTTTAGTACAAGCCTGGATCGTAAAGAAGGAGTTACAAGAGAAGCAGAAGATAAGTAAAAAACTAATATATGGATAATTGGATAAATAAACAGTTTAGTGTAATGAAGTTTTTTTCGGTTTTGGCTTCAACTGTGTTGGTGATTCTAATTATTACACAACTTAATAGACAGGCATTAAAAGAAACAAAAACTTTGGTTGTTGAGGTTGCGGAACAACACGACCTCGATATTGTGTTTGGAGAAAATGACGCCCAATTATCTGTATATGTCTATGCAAGTTATCAGTGTAGTTATTGTCGACTGTTTATGGAAGAGGTCATGCCGGCTCTATTAAAAAAGTACAAAGGCGAGCTTAAGTTTATTCTTCGCTTAACCCGACATACAAATGACTTTAGGGTTAAACGGGCATTAAGTGCATTAGTGTGTGTCCACAAGTATGGTAATTATACTCACTTGCACGAGTTGTTGCTTAATAACTATAAGGTGATGTATACTCAGGAATTTCAAACAATGGTATCTGAATTTGCGGAACGCGATGCATTTGTAGGTGAGTGTATGGATGCAGGGGCGGCAGCCACATATTTAGCTGATAATATCAGTGAATTTGATGGTTTGAAGCTTCCTGGCACTCCCTGTTTTGTTGTTAATGGGCGTGTGTATGCCGGATTTAGGTCTGTTGAGCAATTTCAACAGATTATTGAAAAAGCTAAAGAAAAATTGCAAATGCGTAAATTAGCCTATAAATAATATTAAATGAATTATTTCTTTTATGTTTAACTAAAAATATATCATTATGAAAAGAAATTTATTAATTCTACCGTTTATCCTCCTTGGAGCATTTGTATTTTTTAATTACAGCTGTGAGGAAGAAAAAGAAGATGATTTGTGTGAGGCATTTGATATAAGTGAAATTTATGCCCAGTGTGAAACGCCCACTTCATGTTGCCCACCTGACGGAGGAAACTGCTATTATGTAAATCCTGATGGTGCAAACTATATGTGTAATGGCGATGATTGTGAAACAGCTTTAGATAATTATATCGACGATCATTGCGCAAAGAAAAGTATTAGTAATGAGGAAATTAAAGTGCTAAAGGCAAAATTGAGTGTATTTACAAAACAATTGATGGAAAAAGCCCGACTTCAGTCGGTTTGCATGTAGTGTGTAACAGATATCGAAAAGGCTGTTGGAAAAGCTTTGAATACCATTTAATTAGTGGAGTTCAAGAACTTTTCAGACAGTTTTTTTTGTTTCAAACAACAGGCAAAAAATATTAGCCCCTATCGATTTACAGGCTGCGTAAAATCTTTTCGAATTCGGCATTGGGAAAAACCCCGGAGGCATCAGATGCGTATTCTGGTCTCAATCCGTTAACGAAAAACATGTTTGCTTTCCCCACGTTCTTTACTTCAACCTCACCCCGCGGAATGCAATCGAAATAATCTTTTACAAATTCGTAGGTGGTTTCCGAAATGTTTACCGAATTTACTGCACCGGCAGTTTCCATACGAGCGGCCAGATTTACGGTATCGCCCCAAATATCGTAGGCAAACTTCCGTTGCCCCACAACACCTGCAAAAACCTCTCCCGAATGTATCCCGATACGACATTCCCAAACAGTTTCGTGATTAAGCATTTTTGGAGTATTGTATTCGAAAAGAAATTGTTGTATTTCAAGCGCTGCCATTACAATGTTAACAGCATGGCTATTATTTTTTATAGGCATACCTCCGGCGCACATGTAAGCGTCTCCTATGGTTTTAATTTTTTCGATGAAATGCTTTTCAATAATACTATCGAATTTTGAAAAAAGTTCGTCCAGAGTTGATACAATTTCTTGCGGATCGTGTTTTTTACAAATCTTTGTAAATCCTTTAAAATCAGCAAACATTACTGTGACTGATTTATGACGTTTTGGCTTTTTCTTTCCTTTTTTCAGTTGGTGGGCTACAATTTCGGGAAGTATATTATGCAATAGTTCGTCGGTTCGCTCTTTTTCCTGCACTAGCTCATGATGCTTTTTGTTCAGTTCGTCGCGCTGCGATTGTAGCTCCTCGTTGGCTGCTTGAAGCTCTTCTGTTATATCATGGAATGTTTTTTCTGGGTATAGCTGCTCTTCCTGATTCTCTGGTATTTTTCTTCTATAATTGAAATAGTGATTAATTGCATCGAATAAATATTCTTCGTCGGGGTTAGGGGGCAGAATTACATCTATTTCTTCGATTGCTAAATTTTTAGATGAAGCCCAAATCGGGCAGGTTAACGATGAGGGAATTTCATTCTTAGGTAAATAATCTAAAACAAGTAATAAGTCTGTATTTGCAGGTGCATCACTAATGGTGTGGATCTGTTCTATTTTTATTTGACTGTTTATTGACGCTAACTTTGCATTAAGCAAATTTGCCGATCCGCCAATTATTATTACCCGATATGCCGATGTGTTTTGTGTCATACAGCATAAAGGTATGAATAAACCAGAACATTCTGTAGTGGTTTGTACCTGAATTTTGGGTTCTTCTTTCTTAGGAGAGCCTTTCTTGTAGGTCTGATATCGAATTTTAAATTGTTATAAACCAGTATTTATCAGGTTTTATGATCTTAATGGCAGATAACACAATTTATGGCAAAACAAGGGAGTTTTGCCATAAATGCTATAAATGGCGATTGTCGGAATTTTTGTTTGAATTTTAATTTTCAATAATTGTGTGCATATGTTTCATGAATTTAAGAAGATCGTCGGCCAGTGTAACAATTTCTTCTTTTTGTTGATTTGCTTCATACGTTTTCTCTTTCACTAAGTAATCTAAATTGTTGTGTATTTGTTCCATTTCTTTTTGCAGATAGAAATGACAGTTTTCCTTTTTATTGAGACCATTGTAAATGGCTTTGCTCATGGTTTTGCAGCTATTGTACCCGCAAGCAGCACAGTTTAAAATATGTTCCGGTTTGGTTTTGTGCATGTCGAGCATTATCTGGTTTAGCTGTGCTTCGTTGGGGTCGCTCAGTTGCGCGTAGTTTTCAGTTTTAATTGTGTATTCACGTCCATACAGGTTGGGCACCCAGTGTGCATCAATATTTTGAAGCAGTAATTCCCGATCCTGAACATGTTGTTGTAAAGTGCTAATTCTTTCTGTTATTTTGGCTTCGAGTTCATCGGGTGCTGCTTCCTGCATGCATGTCCCGGTGCCGCCGTTGCACCCATTTTCACAGTTTAGAATGTCGATAATGAGTGGGGTATTACCCTTATGTATCTGTTCCTCTATTGTTTTAAGATATTCATAAGCTAACTTGGGGCCTTCAATTTTTCTGATTTTACTCCGCAACCCGGGCATGCGGTCTGCTACCGTTTCTAAAAGCCCGCCGGGGGTCGAAAAACCAGCTGCCAAGCCTGCGTTTGGAGTATGATAAGCTATGGGTGGATATTTGCTTAAGTCAATTGTGTGATCCGATATATATTGTGATAACTTATTGATTGTAATGTTGTACACGCTACTTGTTGTTTCATCAAATTCTCGCTCTTTTGCAATACACGGACTTAATACTAGTATTTTATGGTCTTTATATTTCGGGTAAAATTCACGTATCATTTTTATGGTGTGCATCATTGGACTATCTATGGGAGCAAGCCATTTTAATAATTTCGGTTGATAGGTTTCAATATAAGTAACAATGGCCGGACACGGTTGCGCAATTATGGTTTTGGGGTTTTGTTGTGTTGCATATTCCAGATACGATTTCACCGTTAATTCTGCACCAAAACTCACATCGAAAAAAGCTTCTACGCCAATTGTTTTAAGCCATCCATTTAGGTTTAACGCTAGATTGTCGAAATTGCTAGATACAGCCGGAGCTGCAATGGCAATTGTGGGTGTTTTTATTTTTAACAGTGCCAGCATAGCCTCAAGATCATCAATATAACCTCTGGCGTTGTGTGTACATGCCTGAATACACTCGCCGCAACCAATACAAAGATCATGATTAATGGTCACATACTCGTCGCTTCCATTATTGGCAAATTTTACGGGACACATGGCAATGCATTGGTGACAATTAACGCATTTTTCTTTATCAACTGTTATCAACTGTTTCATCTGTTTATGTTTTTGATTTTCTTTGTCAAATGTACCTCGCCTTTATACGTAAAATAACGGACACAATCTTTTTTAGACAACTTACAATCATTGTCATGTATGTCAATTTTATTGTAATAGCTCGGTCCATGGTGTTATTATTGATTTGTTTTTAGCTGTGGGTGTTTTTAAGAAAATGCTTGAAATTTTGGTGTGCCTAGTAATAAAACATCAAGAGCAAGCCTATTCTCAAGAATCGGGATTACTGTTTTCAAAGTAGGTAAATCACAGTTATTGTAATTTTCTTACACGTACTAATTAATTTCTCCATCGGTTCATGGCTTCAGTCATCCGTTGATCTACTAACTTTACTTTTTCTGGTGGAATATTTTGGTTCCTCAGATGGTTTGTTTTTCGTATTTCTTCAATTTTTTGTTGTAGTTTTTGTTCCTGTGTTTTTACTTCTTCCGATAATTTTTTCAGCATAGCCTCTTTTCGTTCCATTTCTTCTTGAGTTGCCTGAACTTCCTCAAGGTTTTGGCGCATTTCTTCTTCTTGGGATTGCAACATTTCCGTTTGATTTT
The DNA here is from genome assembly GCA_027858775.1 of Salinivirgaceae bacterium. Lineage (GTDB taxonomy): Bacteria > Bacteroidota > Bacteroidia > Bacteroidales > Salinivirgaceae > Salinivirga. Next base: position 27,016 of record JAQICA010000276.1, read on the forward strand.
GCGATTCTGAAAGCAGTAATTGCGTCTTTTCGTTGGTTTTTACCGAAGTAATTGAAGCTGCAAGGGCTGTCGTTGTTTTTTCCAGGAATATTTGTTCGTGCTTTTGCAAAGGATGGAACGAAGCCAATTCAATAACGCCTGTTACTTCATTATTGTAAATCAGCGGGAGTATGAATACACATCGGGGTAGCGCTTTACCAAGTCCAGACGTAATTTCAATATAATTTTCGGGTACATCGGTTAAGTATATTGGTTTCTTTTCGAATGCTGCCCTGCCTATGAGACCGTATCCTACTTCATGTGTTTTTTGTGCAAATCTTTCGCGCTCCCAGGCTATGGCACATTGCAAGACCAAAATTTGTTTTTCTTCGTTTTCCTCTATCACAAAAAGTCCGCCCTGGTTGAGGTTTAATAGATCGATCAATGCTATGAGTATGTGGCGCCCCATATCTTGAACAGAGTTATTATGCAATCGGAGTGTTTCGGCTATATGAGCTGTGTTTGTATTTGTCCAGTTAATTAACTCCTCGTGTCGGTTCTTTTTTTCAAGCTCGTTTTCTTTTTCTTCCATCTCTTGTTCAAGCTGTGTAAGAAGAACGGCTATGTCGTTGCTTTCTATTTTACTACGAAGCCGTTTTCTGATCTTTTCTGAGGCGGTGGAAATAATTGACGCCTGTTTTTCGGCGATTGTACTTTTCTGTTTTCGCTCATTTTTATTGCGCAAAAATAGCGCAACTGTAACAGTTGCCGATGCAACTGTAGTTGCTAAAAGTAATACCCAATGAGTGTTAAAATGGTAATGTTCAAATGCAAGAAACCCAAGTAATAGGGCGTGTAGGCCAATAGCCATCCATGAGAGTAAGCTGTGTTTTTTCATGATAAGCGTTTTTAAGAAAACTTGTTTTTGTCTTAACTACGCAGCATAGGTACAAATAATTTATTGTATTAGCAAATTTTGTTTTTATTTTTTGCAACTTGTTTTTGTCTCGATACACTGTTGGGAGGGGGTGGTACGTTTTATCTGGATATGTTAACAATTCTTCAAAGGGGTGTCATTAAATAAAAAAAGGATTCCGGTATAAACCGAAATCCTGCTGATTAAGCGGAAGAAGCAGGATCGGGTTTTCAATTTGTAGTTATTTTAGTTCTCATAGTTGTTAACGCTAAATTGATGGCCTTTCGGGAAATTTGTGAATAAGTATCTGCAGACAATTGCTTTAAACCTGATAACCCGATCCTGTAAAATACTACCTAAACCTGTTCTGGGGAACTGTGGTAGTGAGCATTCAAAGTACTGAGTAGACAAACGGGTAATTTAATCTTTTTGTACTTTTCAACTATAAGACACAGGAATAGCAAAAGGTTGTAAAGGAATGATGAAAAAAATGCAATTATTTTGTAATGAGCTTAAATACAGGCTCTTTTTCGAGGTGAGATATTTTGATAATGTAGCTGCCTTTTGGAATGCCGGCTGTGTTAATGGTGCTGTAGTCTGATCCCGGATTGTGGATAGATTTTATTAACTGTCCGTTTGTATTCAGTAGCTGAATACTTTCAATGGGACTATTTGTTCGGATATTTAATTCGTTATTAAACGGAATAGGGTAGATGTTAACTTCCGAAATTCCGGGGGCATCGGAAATGCTTAACGGGCGTATTTGTGTTGTTGTAATATAAAAGTTGGTGTGTGCAGTGATATCAAAATCGATTTGAAAATTTACCGATGCCGGTTGTGAAGTTTTTCCCGGGCATTCAGGTTGAACAAAATACGAACCACGTGGCAAGCCTGTAAACTCAAATTCTTCATTTGTAACTAATGCATGGTCTAGCGGATTTTTATTTTTGTCGAGTAAAATAACATTTAATGGTAATTGGTCTAGGGGGGAATTGTAAAGAAAAGTTCCTTTTATTGTATTCTTCCCATGCAACATAACATTTGAGGTAAGTGTATTTAGGTCGAGATCTTTAATTTCATGCGCAACAATAAGTGGTGTGGCATCTGTCCAACTAGTGGTATATCCTAAGTACGTAGGTAAAATGCGTGGAAATATCGGCATTGGAAAGTTAGGCACAACCTTTAGTAAATAGCGTGAGTTGGGGCTGCAAAAGAAATTGTAATTCCCGTTGTCGTTCGGCGTTATGGTTTGAATAATATTATTTTCGTTGGTGTCGACACCAATTAACCAAATTTCCGCCTCGGATAAGTAGTTTCCGGGTATTGACACTTCTCCTCTGACAAAGCTATTTTCACTGGCAAGAACTTCCTTTGTGGTTGTATCTGTGCACTGTAAAGGTGTTTTTATTATAAGTGAAACAGTGTACACTCCTTCTTCGGCATATTGATGTTGTGGAGAACGAGCTGTGCTCGTTTGCCCGTCGCCAAAGTCCCAAAAATATTGCATGTCGTGTACGGCTTTTACTTTTGCATTTTCAAATGTAACAGTTGATTGGCCATCTGTTTGATAGTCAATTACTGCTTGACAAGATGTTTCGTCGTTGAGAAGGCAAATTGAAAAGTCCACAATTTGTATCGCGCTATCTCCAAATTTTACTGTGTCTGTGTATGTTTGCCAGCTTTCGCAAAATCCGATGGTTTGTACGTAAAGATTAGACGTTGATTGTGAGTTTGATGCCCAACTATATTCGCCTATTTCATTTGTGTAAACGGTATCAATAATTTTTTCTATTGATACTAAATATACAGGGTGGAATGCAATTGGTTGATTGTTTTCAGCTGAATTCATCACCGTACCTTTCACCATAATCTGCCCGGAGAGCAAAAAATGAGAACATAGCAAAAGGGTTGTTATGAAAATCCGCATAATCATGCGCCTAAATTACTGAAAAATATAACTTATTCCAATATTTATTCTCGTAATTTTTTCAGTATTAAGGGCTTCATTGGTGTAAATGTTCCATAAACCATGGCGAATGCCAGATTGCACGGCTATGTATTTTTTCTTATCAATTGGGATTTTTATTCGTAAGGCAGCACCGACATCAATTGAAAATTTATGTGCGTACTTATTGTTGAGTTGTCGAATTGAGTTGTCGGTATCGTACATTCGCAATTGTACTCGTGCAAGCCATCCTGCATAGAATCCACCTTCCAGTTCTATTTCTAAAGGACCAACAGCGAATGTTCTGCCAACTAAAATAGGTAGCTCTAAGTAGAAGTATCGATTTGTAAGTTTGTATTTGTTTTTAATATGGGTGGTATCGTAATCTGTATGCCGAATGGTGTCGTAAACCGTCTTCACGAAAGTGTCAATATTCATAATGTAAACAGTGTCGTCGGGCCATTGATCGGGGTCGACGTAGTACGCGGTGTCAATAATTATGGAATCGTAAGACGTGGGCTGTTCATAAATCGTGCTGTCTGTAATTGTTCGTTGTGTTTCCAATTGGTGTTGTTCACTAAAATAATGGAGTTGTAATCCTGATTTTACATACCAGTTATTTTTGCAATAGCTGACATTGCCAAAAATTCCCGGGGTAATAACTGATTTAGCTTTTGAATGATTGATTGTTGGATATAGCTCTGTAGGGAAACTGACTGGAGCTTGGTAGGGCGATTTTTCCCAAATTTGCATGGCCACACCTGCTTCCAATCCGAAGTGCGATAATGATTGTCGGAATTTTGGTGCGGGGAATAGTTTTGGTGCGGGTAAGGTATTTTGCTGTTTGTTTAGCTGAAAAGGGCGACTTGTCATTTTTCGCATTATGTAAACGGTATCGTAAATGCGGATACGCCTTACCGTAACCTGTTTTCCATCTATTACGCGTTGTTCAAAAATGGTATCGGCTCGAATTATTTGTTGGCCTGTATCCCTGTTTTGCCCCGATAGCGAAAATGATATCAAGAAAAGGAATAAGAATGGTAAAAAATTTTGGAATAGTATTTTTCGGGTTTGAGTTAAACCACAGGGATGCGTAAACGTGTTTTTATTAGATGGTAGAAGTGTATGCGAAACTTTCTCAGCACTAGCGAAGTGTTGTTTGTATTGCAATCTATTTATTCTCCCCAGTTGTTGCACTTTACAAATTTATCCCTTTTCTTTCTCTTTATTACAGCGTTATGTGCATACCTTAATTTGCAAGATTTGGATTTGCAATTCGCAAATTGCAGCATCCTTGCGGTATTTGTTTTTAACGTCTTGTAATTTAACCGATTTCTTAATCAGTTGATGTTGTTGGTGCTTTTTGAACTATGAGTACTTTAAATTCGCACTAAGATAGATAAAACTTTCAGAAACTGTTTTTTTGATAAAAAAAACTTGCTTGTTTTCTGGGTATCGATGAAATTGGTGGAACATGATTTATTTTCATAATTATTCCAGTGAGGTTGCTGTAATTTGCACACAAAAAAGCGAGCCGTTAAGCTCACTTTTCACGAATAATTCTAAAATTTATTTTTTCAGTTCTTTGTGACAGAACCACCAGTCGTAGCATTCGTATTGATTTTTGCGTTTCTTTGCATCCTGTACGGTTGTGGCTGGCGGAATAATTACACGGTCTTTCATAAAGTCGTTGTTTGGCCAGTTTGCAGGCATGGCAACTTTCTCGCGATCAGATACCTGAAGGGCTTCTAATGCACGTAGTATTTCTTCCATGTTTCGCCCTATTTCTTGTGGGTAGTAAAGTATGATACGAATTGTACTTTCCGGATCTACCAAAAATACCGCACGTACTGTTTGACTTCCTTTGCCGGGGTGTACCATACCCAATTTAGAAGCTACTGCTCCATTCATGTCGGCTATAATTGGGAACGGAATGGTTACATCCATGTTTTCTTCAATCCACTCGTCCCATTTGATGTGTGAGAATATTTGATCGATTGACAATCCCAGTAGTTCTGCATTTAGTGTGTCATTTCTGGAAGTTTGTCCCCAATTAGTGGAAACGAATTTACTTGATTTTCCATTGTATTAATATTTAGTATTTGTAAATAATGATAATTCTTTTTGTATTGATCTTTAATAGGTTCCAATTACTTAAGTAGTGATGTGAATATCTACGAAAGATTCTCTTACCCTGAAATTTAGTCTCCTGTCAATGCATTTTCTGCTTTACTTCCAGTTGGTTCACAGTGCTAAATTCATTTTTTATTATTTGCAGTGTTATTTCTATTCATTAAATTCTCCATTTATCTGAATTTGAATGTCTTCTATTTTAAACCCGTCGATTTTTTTCGACTTAAAATATCGTTCAATCATTCGGGTCAGCTCCTGATCGTAATAGTCTTCTATTTTTTCAGACCTTTTGCTGTATAAATGGTAATGCTTATCCGTAAACCCATCGTAACGCATTACGTCTTTCTCGGTTTTTATCTTTTTTATCAGTCCCTTTTCTGTGAATGTTTCTAACGTGTTGTAAACCGTTCCTACAGAATACTCAGGATGTTCGTTTTTCACATAGTTAATAATATCGTCAGCAGTTGGGTGTGTGCGCAAATTTCGAAGCGCTTCCAGCACCGCAATTCGCTGAGGTGTAGCTCGTAGTTTATAACTACTAATCAGTTTATTTATATGTGTTTTTTCTTGCTTCATTGTCTTTGCGCATTAGAACATCTCTAAAGTATGTATTGTTTTGAGAGAGGTTATTTTATTGTATTTTTTCTAAGCTGCTGAAAAACAGCACGAGAATGTGTCAATTTTATTTGTATAACCTTTATACAGTTAACTTTCACTTTTGTTTACATCAAAATGGAAGAAAAGAGTTCAATAAACAGGAATAGTGATTTGGGGTCCGAGGGATGGGCTGTGTGCCGTTTTATTCGGGATGCTCTGCCAGAAGGTGATTTTTGGCACTGCGGTTCGGTTCGGGTATCTGCAAAAGCGATACTGACCTTGAAATATTGTACGAAGAAGTTCGGTAGATCTTTAATCAGGCCAATTTAATATGTAAATTTATGATGTTTACCGGATGAATTGCATTGTGGAAGCGTTTGTAACTCTGATTTGCAAAACAATTAAATAGGAGCACGAAAGCCTCTGAAGGAGTTATTCGTCGATATCCACAAATTTGTAACCCACTCCTTTGATGGTTTTTATTAATTCGTTTCCGATTTTCTCTCTTACTTTTCGAATATGAACATCGATGGTTCGGTCACCAACAATTATATTATCGCCCCAAACGGCTGCATATATTTCGTCGCGGGTAAATACTTTATTCTTTTTTGATGCCAAAAGTGCTAGCAGTTCAAATTCTTTGCGAGGCAAAATAAGTTCTTGTCCTTTATAAACAATGATGTATTTTTCTTTATCAATTACCAAATCACCAATTTGGATGAGGTGTGATTCGTTGTCCAATGGCTCTTCGCTGTGGTTTCTGTATCGTTTTAGTAGCGCCTTCACCCTACTGATAAGCACCTTCGGTTTGATGGGTTTGGCTATGTAGTCATCTCCGCCGGCCTCAAAGCCTGCAATTTGGGAGTAATCTTCGTTACGAGCCGTAAGAAATGCAATTATTGTACTGTTTAGTTCATCAATTTCCCGAATGTTGAAGCAAGTTTCTATGCCGTCCATTTCGGGCATCATTACATCGAGCAATATTAAGTGTGGCTTGGTTTCCATTGCCTTTTGTATGGCCTCCTTTCCGTTGCTTGCAGTGCTTACGGTGTAACCTTCTTTGGTTAGGTTGTAACTTACAAATTCGAGAATGTCTTGTTCGTCATCAACCAGCAGTATTTTTTGGTTTTTTAATTCAGCCATGGTGTTTTTTCTTTTGTGGTTTGTTAAGTGTAAATGAAAAGGTTGTACCTATGTTAAGATCACTCTTTACGTTAATGGTTTGGTTATGAGCATCTATGATGTGTTTTACAATCGATAAGCCCAATCCGGTTCCACCTTCCTCGCGCGATCGGCTTTTGTCTACACGGTAAAAGCGTTCGAATATTCTGGGAAGGTTCTCCGCAGCTATGCCAACTCCATTATCTTTCACTTCAACAAGAATAAATTTATCCATATCGTAGAAGCTTGTGCGTATGAAATCGTTTTTCTTGCCATATTTAAGTGCATTAATCACTAAATTCGAAATCACTTCATAAATTCTTTTCCGATCGGCATTTACAAAAACAGGCTTGTCGGGTTTTGTACCAAAAATTAATTTTATTTCTTTCTCTTGTGCTCTTGCCTGATGCATTTCGTATACATCGGCAACCAAATTGGTAATATCGAAATCGATGAATTTTAACTCCAGCTCACCGGCTTCTAATCGGGTTATGGTTTCTAAATCTTCAACTATCGAAATCATTCGATTGATGCTTTTTTCTGTCCTGTTTAGATATAAGGTGTTGATATTAGGGTCGTTGATCCCCCCATCTAATAACGTTAATATGTAACCCTGTATGTTGAAAATGGGGGTTTTAAGCTCGTGAGAAACATTGCCGAGAAATTCTTTTCTATAACGCTCCATTTCTTTAAGTTTCTCTATTTCTTTGGCTTTGTGTTCACTGTATAGTGTTACCTCGTTTTTTACCTGAGTAATGATGTCGGCCGATTCAACCCGTTTTTTTAAAAGTTTATTTTTCAGATTGATGTCATGTATCGATTTATAAATAGGTTTTATTTTATTGTAAATGAAATGGTTAAGTATTACTCTGATGGTAAAGTAGCTTACAATAAAAACCGTGAGAATCCAAAAAAGACCAATCCACCATGTGGTAATAAAAAAGAAATCGATTAACCAATATAAAAAGCTCACTAAGGCTATAACCGTTGATATGAGAAGCGTTAATTGCTTAGACGATACGTTTTTCATGTATTAATTATTGAAAAAGGATAATGAGTCTGTAATGTATTTTTAACTTTGTAGTCCAATTTTTTTAAGTTATGCTTAAATTGAACTCCAAAAATAGTCATTGCAGTTTTAGTTGAAGTAGGTTTATTAGTCAAAAATCGTCAACTTAACGTTAATTTAATATTAGTATAAGAAATTATTAATTGTTTTGTTCAAATTTTTTAACGTGAAATATCGAACTAATGGATTATATCTATTTAATTTTTGTAATTGTACTTTTTGTACTTGCGATTTCAGATTTGGTTGTTGGTGTTAGCAATGATGCTGTTAACTTTCTCAATTCCGCGATTGGAGCAAAAGCAGCACCCGGTAATGTAATTATGATTGTGGCCTCGCTGGGAGTGTTAATTGGAGCAACATTTTCCAGTGGTATGATGGAGGTTGCCCGAAAGGGAATTTTCAATCCGGAAATGTTCACTGTTGCCGAAATCATGACAGTTTTTCTTGCCGTAATGATAACCGACGTTATATTGTTGGATACGTTTAACACCATCGGGTTGCCCACATCCACAACAGTATCTATAGTGTTTGAGTTGCTTGGCGCTTCTGTAGCCGTAGCGGCAGTTAAAGTTGCAATGAGCGATGTGGAGAGTGTTGCTGATATAGGCAAATATATTAACAGTGGTAGCGCACTCGCTATTATTGGGGGTATTTTGCTGTCGGTGGTTATAGCATTTTTAGTTGGTGCATTGGTACAATATGTTTCGCGTTTAATTTTTTCTTTCCGTTACCGACGTAACCTTAAATGGGCAGGTTCAGCTTTTGGAGCACTGGCAATCAGCGCTATTTTTTATTTTATCGTAATAAAAGGATTGAAAGGAACAACCTATGTTCCTGAGTATATTCTCGACTACGTGAAAATGAATACCTTTAAAATAATTGGATTCTCATTTATTGTATGGACCATAATTCTTCAAATTCTCTATCATTTATTTCGAACAAATGCACCACGTGTGGTTGTTATTGTGGGAACTTTTGCGCTGGCCATGGCATTTGCCGGTAACGATTTGGTGAACTTTATCGGAGTACCGTTGGCAGGCCTGGCATCATATAAAGCCTATCTTGCTTCCGGTGTTGAAGCTTCTGAATTTATGATGGGAGCGCTAAACCAGCCGGTTCAGAGTGGAACATTAATTTTACTGGGAGCGGGAGCCGTTATGATTGCTACACTTTGGACTTCTTCTAAAGCAAAAGCAGTGGTAAAAACAAGTGTCGATCTAAGTCGCCAGGATGAAGGTACTGAGCGGTTTGCAGCTACATCTTTTAGCCGTTTTATGGTACGGTCGTCTGTTACTTTCAGCGAAACTATTAATAAGGTAATTCCGGAAAAAGTTCGTAATGCAATCGAGTCGCGGTTTCAGGTTCCCGAAAATTCTGAAGATCCAGGCGAACCGGCATTCGATATGATCCGGGCATCGGTAAACCTTTCCGTAGCTAGTATTTTAATCGCTATTGCAACTTCATTCAAATTGCCACTTTCAACTACATACGTTACATTTATGGTAGCTATGGGTAGCTCATTGTCCGATAGAGCATGGGGACGCGATAGTGCTGTTTATCGAATTACAGGTGTATTTACAGTTGTGGCAGGTTGGTTCATGACTGCTTTGGTGGCATTTTCGGCAGCCTTTATTGTTGCTGTCTTCTTGTTCTATACGAGCTTAGTTGGAATCATCATTTTAGTAGCTATTGCAACTACTATTATCGTTCGTACTCACCTTATTCACAAAAGTTCAGAAAAAAAGAAAAGTGATGAGATTTCTCAAAATAATCACGAATTTATTGACGAAACAGGAAAATATCTCGATAAAAGCAATAATGCAGTGAAAACTGCCATTATTAAAGCATCAAAAATCTATTATGTGGCAATTAGCAGTTTGATTGACGAGGATAGACGGAAACTTAAAGCCATTCGCAACGAAGTACATGACTATAACGACCATGTAAAGGAGTTGAAAGACAACTTGTATAAGTACATGAAAAAACTCAATAGGTTTACACCCGAAACAGGTCATTATTACGTACAGGTACTGGATTATATGCGCGAGGTGGCACATGCGCTTAATTATATTACAGAGCCTATTTACGATCATGTATCCAATAAACACAAGCCAATTATTGAAAGTCAACAAGTTGAGCTTACCAAACTACTCAATAAATGCTCAGAAATGTTCAATAATGCTATACATATTGTAAAAGAAGCTAAATACGAAGATACATCAGACGTGGTTTCAACCATCGAAGAGCTTGTAAGCGAAATAGACCAATTGCGCAGAGTACAGATTAAACGAATTAAAAAAGGACAAGTAAGCACCAGGAATACAATGCTTTATCTTGGCTTGTTGCAAGAATCTAAAAACTTATTGCTCTTCATGAATAATTTGGTGAAAGCACAGCGCGACTTTGTCATCTTTACCGAAAAACAAAACGAGGAAAGCTGATTGGGCAAAAAATAAGCAGATTTTTAGTACGGGTTCATTAAATAATAGAAGAGTGTCACTTATGTGGCACTCTTTTTTTGCATCTAAGAAAATGCGTTAAATTTTGGTGTGCAGGGAGGAGCAAGGCCTCGCCTTTGGTAGCTTTCGCTTCTACTGTATTTTTAGCGAACGCTGACAGCGGAGCAACTCTATTCTCCAGAATAGGAATTACTGTTCTCGAAGTGCCTAAAACGAAGCTATTGTAGTTTTTATCTAGGCGCTACTTCGATACTGTCCATAAAGTCGGAGTGTCCAGTGAATAAACTTCATTTTCAAGGCTTTCGAAACTCAAAACCGTTGATTTTACTGGTGTAAATGATGCGGGTTTGATTAAGAGTAACGCAGAAAATGGAGTTTATTGACGGACACTACTTATACTGATGAAGGGTTAATTTTCAGATAGTAAACGGTCATATTCTGTTTCATTACAGGTGAGGCATTATCCATTTTTATTTGCACCTCAATTTTGAATTTGCATCAATTAGTTAATATACGAAAATCACTAAAACCCTTGTGCAGCAATTCCTGAAGCCGAATGTTAATTCATTGTAAAGTATCCAGGGTTTAATTGCCCAACTTGTTAACGTTTACTTAATTCCCAGTTAAACTTAGAGACAAATCAATGCTGTTTATTTGTGATATAATTTTAAACCCAATAAATTATTTCGCAATGAAAAACAAATTAGTTATTCTCGGATTGATTCTCTCTTTTGGTATTGTATTCACCTCGTGTGATGATGACGATGATGATGATAACGATACTGTTCAAACATGGAACACCGCAGGTGGCGCCTTTTACATAAGCACCGCCGAAGGAGTAGCTTATGCTGATGCCGATGCAGCAGAAACTACTTTAAAAGCTGCTTTTGAAGCTGGTCAGAATGTTTTTGCAGATCCGGGTATTACCGTTGAAGGAAATAGTATTAACCCAGTTGCTACTGGCGATTATTCTTCAAAAGGGGCTTTTGCCGATGATCCAACCTGGGCTGATTGGACAATTACAGCTGAACTTTTTATGGGAGGTTCAGGTAACTCTACCACAGATGCCGGAAAGCCAATCAAAACCATTTCAGATGATGGTAGCGGAACAGGAACGGTTACATGGTCAAAAGATACTGTCTATTTGTTAGACAAATTCGTATTTGTTAATGATGGTGATGTTTTAACTATTGAAGCAGGAACAGTCGTTAAAGGTAAACCTGGAACAGGCGAAAATGCATCTGCACTTATCGTTGCCCGTGGAGGGAAAATTATGGCAGAAGGTACAGCAAATGAACCAATTATTTTCACAGCAGAAGATGATGACTTAACAACTACAACTGATTTAACGCAAAATGACGACTCAAAATGGGGTGGTGTAATCGTCTTAGGTAAAGCTACATTGAACTCAGCCGCTGGAGAAACTCCCATCGAAGGTATTCCTACATCTGAATCAAGAGGTATTTATGGTGGAAATAATGATACTGACAATTCAGGAGTCTTCAAGTATGTATCTATACGCCATGGGGGTTCTGATATTGGCGAAGGCAATGAGATAAATGGCTTTACACTAGGTGGCGTAGGTTCACTAACAGTACTCGATAACGTTGAAGTTTTTACAAATAAAGATGATGGTATCGAATTCTTTGGTGGTTCTGCATTTGTAACCCATGCAGTTGTTGTAGCCTGTGGCGATGACAGTTTTGATTATGATGAAGGCTGGCATGGTGGCGGTCAATATTGGTTTACATACCAGGTTGAAGATCGGGGAGATCGTTGTGGCGAGCATGATGGCGGTACAGATCCAGAAGATGGAGCACCCTATGCAATACCCGCTATCTCTAATGTAACATATGTTGGTAATGGAAATAAAGGCCTTATAACATTCCGCGACAATGCCGGAGGACATTATTCAAACTCAATTTTCATGAATACGGCAAAAGGTATTGACGTTGAATTGTTAGTTGATGAGCAAGATTCATACAAACGTTTCAGCGAAGGAGATTTGACTGTTACAAATAGTGTTTTCTACAATGTAGCTGGCGGTGTTAATTAAGAACTTTTAAATAATAAAATAAGCTGACAGTTTTGCTGTCAGCTTTTTTGAGTTAAACGAATAATTATCTTCAAAATGAAGAAAATCACATTTCTACTTGTCATTACTAGTTTTTGGATAACCTCATTTGCGCAAAGCGGAAGTATTCGTGGCATTGTAATCGAAAAACAAACAGGAGAGGAGCTAATTGGCGCCACGGTTGTTATCGATGGTACCACAACAGGAACAATTACCGATTTTGATGGCCGGTTTAGCTTAGATAATATTGAGCCTGGTGAATACAGTATTCGGTGTTCGTATATTTCATACGAAACTATTTTTGCCAAAGGCGTTCAAGTTAAAAATGGTGAAGTATCGACACTCCGGTTTCAATTAGAAGAGGCTGCTCTTGGCCTTGAAGAAGTTGTTGTAACTGCTAAAGCGGTTCAAAGAACCGAGGCTGCCATTCAAACCATGAAAAAACGCTCATCCAACTTATTAGATGGGATTTCTGCAGGGCAGATTTCAAGAATGGGCGATAGTGATGCAGCCGGAGCTTTAAAACGTGTTACCGGCATCTCTGTGGTTGGTGGAAAATATGTTTTTGTTAGAGGACTTGGAGATCGCTATATGAAAACGCTTCTCAATGGAGCCGACATTCCTGGGTTAGACCCTAATAAGAATACCGTTCAAATGGATATATTTCCGAGCAACCTCATTGAAAATATGATGGTAAATAAAACATTTTCTGCCGATTTACCAGGAAGTTTTACGGGAGGCTTAGTAGACATTCAAACAAAAGATTTTCCCGAAAAATACACTTTTCAGTTTAGCACAACTATCACTTATAATCCTAAATCAAGCTTTAATAGCGATTTCTTATCGTATGATGGCAAAGGAAGTACAGATTGGTTAGCCATTGAAGACGGGAGCCGGAATATTCCAATAGATCCTTTTAGTATCCCATATAGAACAAACGAGACAGAACAAGAACTTACAGATTTAACTTCAAAATTTAATAAAAAGTTCGCCCCTGCCGAGAATACATCTGCAACGGATCATAGTCACTCAATTTCTGTAGGAAATCAAATTGATTTCTTAGGTAAAAAATTAGGGTTTATTGCAGGATTATCTTACTCTCATTCTTATGATTATTATGATGATGGACAAACTGGAGAATATAAACAAACAAGTGCAAAATCTACAGTATTGAACACCGAGAAAAAATATGACGATAGAAAAGGTGAAGAAGAAACTTTATGGGGAGGGATTGGTAATCTTACGTTAAAATTGAATAGCAATCATAAAATTGCTTATAATTTAATGATTAATAGAAGTGGCAATCAAATTGGTCGTTATATGGAAGGAATAAAACCTTCCGATGCCGCAGACTTGATTATTCAAACCAGAACGGTACATTATATCGAAAGATCTCTTGCTTTTAATCAATTAAGAGGAGAGCACGTATTTCCTGATTTATTTAAAGTGAATTGGAGTGCTAATTATGGTATTAGTCATCAAAATGAACCGGACCTTATTTTTTTTACTAACTCATATTATGACTATAATGACACCTATGAAATTGAACCAGCCTTGTATAAAGTACCTGCCAGGCAATATAGAAAACTTGAACAGTATAATGTTGACTTGACTTTGGATGTTGAACGAAAGTTTGACTTTTTAGGGGGTGAAAGTAAGGCAAAAGCTGGTGCGCGCTATACTTATTACGATAGAGACTTTACAGAGCACAAAATTAATTTTGAATCTGTAATAAATTATTTTGATGACATCCAGGGAGATATTAGCACCTATGTTTCTGATGAATATATTGGCAATAATAATCCACAAGGATATGGTCTTTATATTACAAATTCACCTGAAGACGATTTACGAAATAGTTACACCGGAAAACAATCAGTTATTGCAGCATATGGATTAGTAGACATCCCTCTTTGGACAAATATTAGATTTGTTGGTGGGTTACGAGTAGAAAAGGTTGATATGGAATCTGGCAGTAAGTTAGAAGGTACAGTCAAAGGTGAATTAGATGAAATTGATTTTTTACCTTCTATCAACACAACTTATTCTTATACTGAAAACAGTAATGTTCGTTTTGCTTTTACTCGTACAGTCGCCCGACCAACTTTTAGAGAAAAAGCTCCATTTAAAGCGGAAGAGTTTCAAGGTGGTTTCATTACAATTGGAGAAGACTCATTAATGCAAACCCTAATCAATAATGTTGATTTGCGTTGGGAAACATATATGAAGCCAGGTGAAATAATTTCTGCGAGTGTCTTCTATAAGTATTTTCGAGATCCTATTGAATTATACATGGATCCCAGAGCTCCAAACCCACAGTTGAGTTGGCAAAACACAGAAAATGCAAATGCTTTTGGATTTGAATTCGAAGTCAGGAAAAAACTAGATTTTATTAGTGTATTTACAAAAGATCTAATCTTCGGTGCAAACTTTACCTATGTTTACGCACAGGCAAAAATGTCTGATAGAGAGTATAATGCATTAACCAATGTTGATCCTGATGCATCAGAATATCGCGATATGTATGGATTGCCACCATATATGTTGAATGTGTATTTGAATTATAATAATAGAGATAAAGGAATAGATGCCAACTTAGCATTTAATATGAACGGACGGAAGCTTGACGTTGTGATTAGCGGAGTAACACCTGATGTATACATTGAACCATATCCAACTTTAGATTTTAATATCTCAAAAAGTATAGGAGATAAAATAGAAGTCAAATTTAAAGTATCTAATATACTTGACTCTTATCACGAACACACCTACAATTTTAAAGGCGAAGACTACTATTTCCGACGTTATGGTTATGGCCGTAGCTTTGGAATAGGATTTACGTACAAAATATAATAGTATCTACCGACAAGTAGTTATTTAGCCGGGGTCAGAAATTTTTTCTGCTCCGGCCGTCTTTTTTTATAACTGATAATTAGGGTATTACATTTAATCGCAAAAAAAGATTAAAAAAAGGCATAAAAAGATTTGGATTGTAAGATAAGATACTCTACTTTTGCAACCGCTTTAACAGAAAAAGCGACGTCGCGTTGAAAAGCTGAACCAAGATAAGAC
>JAQICA010000001.1 GCA_027858775.1 Salinivirgaceae bacterium
AATCAATAGCGGATATATCATGCGTTTTCATCTCCTCAATGTCGTTGGCATTGTCGCGTCGAGATAAGATACCACCAAAAATTTTTGGGTGTAGCGTTTTTACGCGTCCACTCATAACCTCCGGGAATTTTGTCAATTCTTCTACTGGGGTAACATCTATGCCCAGTGAAGTTATGAATGTTTGTGTGCCTCCGGTAGAAATGAGTTGTACGCCCAAGGCGTCCAGTTGTCGAATAACCGGCTCTAAGTTTTCTTTGTTGTATACAGAAATTAATGCTGATGAAATCTTTCTATCCCCCATTACAAAGAATGTTTATCTGTTAAAAATAATTAAATTATATGTATCGCGTGCAAAAATACACGAAAAACGAGTGAAAGAAAGAATATTTTCTAAATAAATTCATTAATTCTGTTTGTGTTATGATATTTTTCTCCCCACATCGATTACATCGCACCATAACGTACTTTTGTATCAATTTCGACAAGTGATTTATATTTGCTTATTCTCACCTGGAAATATTTTTAACCAAAATCTGCAAGAAAAACATAAGCCATTCTTGCAGAATTTAAATTTTAAGTGGATTTCCATGAAAAATGTAGAAATGTTCAATTCCTTTCAAGGTAAAGTATTGATCCAACAAGATTCAATAAGTATTTTTCGGCAAAAAAATGCAGCACAACAAATACACTTAAAAACCTATCCCACAGGCAACTTCAATCCAACCACTAACACGTCATCAATTTGTTCGCCATCGCCTTTCCAGTTATAAAAAGTATTACGGATAATTTCTTGTTGCTCTTCCATGGGCTTATGGGCATTTTCGACTAATAACTGTTTAAAACGCCTTGTTTGGAACCGTCTACCCTTCTCGCCTCCAAACTGGTCGATATACCCATCGGTGAACAAATAAACGATATCATCGGGTTGCACTTTGTATGTTTGGTAAGTAAAAGGTTTCATAAACCTATAATACCCAATGGGCATTCGGTCGCCGTTAAGTTCAATAATTCTAAATGGCTCTTTTTGATTCGGTTTAGTGGCAATGTAAATGGAAATATGCGCACCGGCAAATTCGAGTATTTGGGTTATTGGATCGTACAAACAAATAGAAAGTTCCATTCCGTCTCGCGATTCGCCGGCAGCACCCTGCTGGTGCAGCGATGAAATAATCATATCGCGCATTTGATCGAGCATTTCGTTGGCTGTAGTAACATTCGGATTACGGATTGTTTCACTCAAATAAGAGCTCCCCAACATACTCATCATAGCACCGGGAACGCCGTGTCCGGTACAATCAGCCACTGTAAAAAGCGCTTTATTTTTGTACCGGCCTGCCCAATAAAAATCGCCACTTACCACATTAAGTGGCAAATAAAATACGAAGTGGTCAATAAATAAACTATCGAGGAGGTTGTTTTGCGGCAACAAGGCCTGCTGTATACGCTCGGCATAGAGCAAACTGTCGGTAATTTTTCGGTTTATTTGCTCCATCTGCACACTTTTCTCGTTTAATTGTGCATTTTTTTGAGAAATCAGTGCTGACTGGTTCCTGAGCTTATCGTTATTTCGTCGCTTAATTTTATTTCCACGATAAAGAAAGAAAGCCAGAAAGCTTAAAAAGCTAATAACCACTGCAAGTATTATTATAAAGGTGTTTTTAAGTTGATTTGCCTTTTCACGTTGCAGTTTTTCTTGTTCGAGCATTGCAATTTCGCGTCGCTGCTTTTCTGTATCGTAGAGAGTTTGGAGTTTACTGATATTTTTTGAGTTTACTTCATTAAAAATATCATCTTTCAAACGAACATAATCTTTATAATGGGCGAGCGCCAACGGACTGTGCCCTTTTCGCTCATAAATTCGCGAAAGGCTTTTGTGTGCATCACGCTCCACGCTTTTCGATCCAATTTGGGCAGCCATGTACAGCGCATTTTTCAGGAAAAGAATGGCAAGTGAATCTTGATGTAATTTGGCATACGAATCGCCAATATTTTGCAAGCTAACGTTCTCATAAATTCTGTCACCTATTTCGCGATTCAACTTTAAGGCTTGTTCGAAAAAGCTGATTGCTTTGGAGTGTATACCCATTTTAGCATAAACAGAACCGATACAGTCGTATGAAATAGCAATGCCTATTTTACTATTATTTTGCTGATTATATTCAAACGATTTAAAATAGTATTTTAACGCTTCGTTGTAATCGCCCTTAGTTTCAAGTAACTCCCCAATATTATTGTAGTTTATAGCAAGACTTTGAAGGTTTCCCGACTCCGTAGCCTGGCTTAGAGCCTGCCGAAAGTAAATCATGGCCTGTTCGTACCGCTTCATCAGTGCAAACACATTACCCAAACTGTTCCGTGCATACATTTGGCTTCGGTTATCGCCATACTTTTCCCCTGCACTCAACGCTTTTAAGTGATACTCTACTGCTTGATTATACTCATCGAGCCGACGATACACAACACCAATATTATTGTAAATGCGTGGTAAGTAGGCTTTATAGCCAATTTCCTGACTCATCTTCAGAGCCTTTAGGTGAGCCTCCAAAGCTTCTTTAAAAGCAGAACGCTTTCGAAACTGATAGCCAATTTCATCATAATATTCAACTAATCCCCGCTTGTAGTTAAGATCTGTAGCAAGCTGATAAACAGAATCGAGGTACTTACTGTACAAGGAATCGTTGCCAGTACGCTGATGTTTTTGCGAAATATCAAACAAGAGAGCTACCTTTTGTGTATCGTTTGGCTCAGTCTGTGCCAAACGAATTAAACTGTCTATTTTACTACCGCCTGCATCTCCAACAACCAAGATTAGGAAAAGCGTTTGTATGTATAAGATTATTTTCACTCAATCTTTTTATTTTGTAAAAATACATTTTAATATAATTCACAACAATTAATTTTAGGTTTTGATGGATATTTACCCAAAATATGCAAGAATTTTGACCGTGAAAAATAAAATCTTTGGGGAATTTAAGTGCAATTTACAATTTTCAAAACGAAAACGAACAGAATTCCACTTTTAGAAGCATAATTGCTGTTATCTTCAGTTTATTCTCTTTCAAATTCTGCACGACCCGCGCGCTGGTTTCTCATTTTAGGGAGCAGGGGCAGCGGAGGCATTGCTCTTTGGCCTGCCAAAAGCCGGATGAATCCGGCATCAAATATGTTCCTTTCCGTTTTTCACACCGATAAATCGGGGTGCTAAGCTAATCAGGCTGCTATTTGTTGCTGTGTTGTTTCCTCAGCCTCGATGTGGCTCCAAGAAACGCAGGGTCTTTTCCTCTCCGAAGAAACAGCACGTTTTTTCTTTATCGGTATGGATATAACTTACACACCACACGATACAATCGTGCGGTAGCGGGGAATTACTTTTATTTGCTCTCGCGCGATTTGAAGCACATCGGCTTTTTGATGCCTTGTATTGGCACGATATATCAGCGTAAGAAGTTCAATTGTTTCTTTCTTCAAACTCTCGCCCACGGTATATTATACTCCTTGCTAAATTCCTTTGTTCACCCTGTTAAATCCACTTTGTGGAAGGCTATGCCTTATTTAACAGGGCAAACTGGAAAATTGCTAAAAGTAAGTCGTATGTTGCTTTATAAACAGGCAATTCGTTAAAGTGTGCCAAAATTCAAAAAAATTTCGACCGCCTACGGCGGTTAAATTGTCAAATGAATCAATCCCTCAAGCAACGCACCGAAAACCCATCCCCCTTATTGCCGTAGCCCCTGAAAACATCGGTGTAACTGTAGCCCAGGCCCCGGCTCCAGGCATGGTAGGTAGTGTACTCGGTAGCACTCCACCAGTAACCGTAGCTTCCAATGCGGCGGAATTGACCATTGATGTAACGGTAGCCTCCCGGAAGGGCCGTAAAACCATAATCATCAGTTCCATTTCCACCGCTGTTCCAACCAGAAGTAGCTTTTAAGGCAGCGCCTTCATTTCCACTATGAACGTCGGAAGCAATATAGTTTTCTAATACTGTCCATTCTGCATCGGTGGGAACATGCCAGCCATCGGGGCAGAGGTTGCCGGACTCTACAGCATACCAATTGTAAAGTGCCCCATAGGTTTCGGCGTATTGCGCCTGGTCGTTGTCGTACCAGCAATATGCCCCTGAACTCACATTTTCCCAGGTACTGCTGTTGGTTAACAGTTCAATAGAAGTGCCATCATTATATTGTGTAGTTTTCAGGTTTTCGGCCATCCAATTTTGCCCGCCTATCCAAACGGTTTCGTAGGTATTGCCTTCGATATCAATTACCGGGTCACCGGTGCCATCTGGCATTGCAGTAAATTCTCTCTCTTCCCCATAATCCGTGCCCATTTCATTGATGGCATAAGCGCGTACGTAATAAGTAGTGCCCTCGGTGAGCCCGGTAATTTCGCTGGTAAAACTTCCGGTGCCGATGCCGTCAGTGGTGTAATTATCATTGGTTGTGGGGTTGGGTAAAGTGCTCCTGCATGCGCCGCGGGCGGTGATAGCAAACCCACCGTCATCGGTAATATCAGCACCTAAAGTTGCTGAGTTAGCTGTGATATTGGTTATTTCTGTTGTTGATACTTCTGGTAAACCATCTTCTGTTGTAAACTCTTTTTGTACACCATAAGCTGTCCCCGCCTCATTGGTGACATAAGCCTTTACGTAATAAGTTGTTCCCAGGTTTAAACCGGTGAGCTCGCTGGTAAAACTGCCGGTGCCGCTGCCGTTAATGGTTATCTCATCATCGGTTGTGGGGTCGGGTGAAGTGCTCCAGCATACGCCGCGGGCGGTGATAGCAAACCCACCGTCATCGGTAATATTACCGCCGGAAGTGGCTGAATTGGCCGTAATGTTGGTGATTTCTGTTGTGGTGATCTCTGGTAAACCATCTTCTGTTGCAAACTCTTTTTGTACGCCATAAGCCGTACCCTCCTCATTGGTGGCATAAGCCCGCACGTAATAAGTAGTGCTCAGGTTTAAACAGGCAAGCTGGCTTGTAAAGCTACCGGTACCGCTGCCATCCGCAGTATAATTATCATCGGTTGTGGGATTGGGCGAAGTGCTGTAGCATATGCCGCAGGCGGTTACCGGGCTGCCGTTTTCTTGGGTTACTTCCCCGCCGCATGTAGCTGTGGTTGGGGTAATGTCGGTTACCTCATGGGTGGTTACAGCCGGGGTGCCAAGCGGGTTGGTGTGGAAAGTCGTGGTCTGGCCATAAATTGCAGCATCTCCCAATTTGGAGTACAACCGGGCGTTATACTCTGTATCGGGTTCCAAATTCTCAAGGGTTATAGCACCTTCGGCAAGGGTGTTGCTGCCTGCTGTGGTGTTATCTTCTATGGTGGGCGCTTCATGCGTGGCGTAGCATACACCGAGCTCATCCACGGTATTTTTTTCCATGTTGGCTATGGAGTAGGAGAAAGTGGCTGTGTGGTAACTGATGGTGGCCTGCTCAAAGCTTTCGAACAGGAGTTTGCTGGTTTCATCTAAGGGTGGTTCAGGTGTTTCTTCTTCACAGGCTTGCCAGATGAAAAGTGCCGCGAGTATGAGTGTGAGTGTGATGGTGAATTTTTTCATGGTTGTTTATTTTTGGTTGTTTATTCTAAAAGCCGGATGAATCCGGCTACAAATTTGCGCCTTTCCGTTTCTAAACACCCCGATAAATCGGGGTGCTATTCTAATTCCGTTGCTATTTTCTGTTCATAATCTATATTTTTTACGCTACGGTTTTAGATTAGCACCATGATTTATCATGGTGATTTGAATACCAAAGAACCTCAGCGACAGCCCGCTTTTAGCGGGCTTTTTTGCTATGCTTTCCTAAAACACCCACCCAGCGCCAAACGTTACATTGGTGTACGCAAAGCTTACTGTGCTGGCGCCGGCGCATAATAATACATTGCCCAGCCTTAGCATCATGCCGGCTTCGGCTTCTACTCCGCTGTATGAATAATCGGGGTGGTTAACGTATTGCTCTTCCTGTAATGTTTCGGTTTGGTAATCGTGTACTTCCATTTGCCAGATTAGTTGCTTGATACCAAATCCTGCCCCGGTATAAAAGAAAAAATTCCGGGCTGCCTGAAAGGTAAAACCTCCTGTAACCGATAATCTTCGTATGTTTTCACTATCGTTGAACTGATAATACTGCCCCTGAGCTATGTCGGGCTGCCAGGTTTCATCTCCGCTATACTCCTGTGCAGGGCTGCTGAAAAATGTGCCGGTTTTAAACGAAGCGTACCAGCCTGTTTTGCCTACCTGGCCAACCATCAGCCCAAGAAAAGCATCGTTATTTCCGTTGTACATGGCAAAAAACTCTTTGGGCACTTCATTTTCAGTGAGTTCGGCTTTTACATCGAATACAATGTCACCTTCTAAAT
Organism: Salinivirgaceae bacterium; assembly: GCA_027858775.1. GTDB lineage: Bacteria > Bacteroidota > Bacteroidia > Bacteroidales > Salinivirgaceae > Salinivirga. The sequence continues at coordinate 6,364 of JAQICA010000001.1, forward strand.
TATTCACATCCTTGAATACGTCCCATACGATTTTATGCTCACCGCCTGTGATACCTTTGCCAACATCGCCGGAGACCGCGTTGAGGGGTCCTTCGAAGGTTTTTCCACCATCGCGGCTAATGTATAAATCGACGTTGAATGTTTGGTAAAACTTGGCACCATCGATATTGTATTTCACCACCATGTTGTTGTCCTGTTGCTGTGGTTGTATGTCTTTCACCTGTTGGGCGTGCGTATTGAGGGTGAAGGTGGTAAGAATTAGCAAAGAAAAGAGCTTAAATGCACCTTTGGGAATTGATTTTTTTTGAGAAGAATACATGTTCATGTTCTATTGTTTTATTGATTTATTGATTTATGCTGCTTGTGTTTAGTGGTTATTATTTTTATTTCATTTTTTACGGTACGGTTTTAGTATTACCAAAGAACCTCACCGGTAGCCCGCTTTAGCGGGCTTTTTTGCTCGCCGAAAGCCGGATGAATTCGGCATCAAATATATTCCTTTCCGTTTTTCACCACAATAAATCGTAGTGCTAAGCTAATCAGGCTGCTATTTGTTGCTATTTTATTTCATTCCCCTTCACCAAATGCCAATCGACCCACGAGTCTAAATGCTTGACTGAATTGGGGCGGAGCAAAATTTTGCGTTTATTATCCAACAAATAAATAGTGGGTGTGGCAAATACATAGTAGGCCTCCAAAATAGGACTATCCCATTTTTGATAATCGCACACGCTGATAAAAGGAAAGTTTCCGGCAAACCGATTAAAAATTTGTTTGTCGGTATCCAACGACACGAAAACTACTTCTACTTCTTGTTCTTTCCATTTTTCGTATAGCCGGGCAATGCTTGTGAGTTCGCCGGGGCATTGAGGACACCAGCTGGCACCAAAAACAACAACCGTATACTCACTTTCAAGGTCGGAAAGTTCTTTTGGCGCATCTGATGTATTGTAACCGGGCATTACATTATCTCCACTGAATGCAAAATTGGGAGCCGTATTCCCTTTTTTCATGGCCCGATAACTCTCCAGTTGCGAAGCAAGGTCGCTATTGAGGGTACACCCATTTTCATTCAATAACTTTAATGCCAAATATTCTGAGGCTTCAAAAAGGCTTCGCTTTTCGAGCAGCTTGAATAAGTAATCACTAATTTCATTCAATTTTTGTTCATCTACCATAAGGGCTTCAACCATATGGTCGATGGAAATTTTCATCTCAACAAAAACCGAATCTAGTGGCCGTCCGCTATTTTCGATGAGCCAGAAATGACTATCAATAACATCGCGAAGCAGCCCACTTTTGAACAATCTATCATCCGTATAATCTAAATTTCGGAATGCGGCTATGGTTGATGGAATTTCTTCTGTGCGGTATTGGGCAACTACTGAAACAGAACTTATTAGCTTTCGGAAAGGCAAATACCAACCGACGTAAGATTTAGGATCCAATTTTGCTAAAAACGAGCTGTCTTCGATCTTTATGCGTTGTTTTTCAAGTTCAATAGCCTTTATCGCCTTCTTGTGCCCTGCAAAAAGCGAATCGTTACGGTATATTTTTTCCAAATACACCCATGCGCTTAATGCCTGTTCACGACGAGCATGCTCAGATGCATATTGCTCAAAAAACTGGTTTTCCCCGCCTTCTATTATTTTAACTGTGGGTGCATCATCCAGCCTCACTCCTTCAATAGCTATTGCATTCCCGCTTAAAACAACAATAAATGATTTCTCCTCCTCGTTAAGCAAGTACCCCATGCCAAAATCTTTCACATCGTACCTGAGCTTAAAGGCTCCATTTTCAGACACTTGTACACTATCAATCACGTAAGTTTTAAAGCCATTAAAACCTTCGAGTTTTATTGTTTGATTAGCAAGCTGAGGGAAAGACCCCGTAATGGTTTGCTGTCCGTTGGAACACTGGGTTAAGCCAAAAAAGATCAGTGGCAATAACAATTTATAGAGTCGCATTTTCACAAGTTTATTTTTAAAAGGCTAAAGGTAAAAAAATAACCAACCTGCCGTATGACCTGCAAAGCAAATATGCTTTGGAGCATCAATAAATGATGCATGCCACAGAGACAGGTTGGTTTATACAATAATAGAGCAGCTCAATCTTTATTTTTTCACGGTCAATTTGTGTGGTTTTATCATATTTTCCGGTGCCAACACCCGATCGAGTTCGTCTTTAGACATTAATTTATTCTCCAACACAAGGTCGTACACGCTCCGGTTTCCTTCCAATGCCTCCTTGGCAAGTTTGGTACAAGCTTCGTAACCGAGCACGGGATTCAAGGCAGTAACCAATCCAATACTATTGAGTACGAGTTCGCGACAACGCTCTACATTTGCCGTAATGCCGTTAATGCAACGGTACTGCAATACTTCCATACCGTTTTTCAACATCTCGATATTTTCGAATAAGCTTTGTACAATAACCGGCTCCATCACGTTAAGTTCGAGCTGTCCGGCTTCCGAAGCCAAACTTACGGTAAGATCATTCCCAATAACTTTAAATGCAATTTGGTTTACAACTTCGGGAATTACGGGATTTACTTTCCCTGGCATTATAGATGAACCCGGTTGCATGGCCGGAAGGTTAATTTCATTAAAACCGGTACGTGGGCCTGAAGACAATAAGCGAAGGTCGTTACAAATCTTACTCAGCTTTATACCCAAGCGCTTAACGGCTGATGAGTACATAATAAAGGCTCCGGTATCTTGTGTTGCCTCCACAAGGTTTTTGGCCAATTTCACATCGAAGCCGGTTATCTCACGCAGGTGCGCAACACATTTATCGCTATAATTGGGATCGGCATTTATGCCGGTACCTATGGCAGTAGCTCCCATGTTTACTTCTAAAAACAGATCGGCATTATGCTCCAGACGTTCGACCTCTTCCTCAAGCATTGTAGCGTAGGCCTCAAATTCCTGACCAAGCGTCATGGGAACAGCATCTTGCAGCTGAGTTCGACCCATTTTTATTACATGGTTAAACTCCTCTCCTTTTCTGCGAAAAGCGTGCACCAGGTCTTTCAAAACTTCTACAAATTTAATATTTGAGTACAAAATGGCCATTTTCACTGAAGTTGGATAGGCATCGTTTGTACTCTGAGAAAGGTTTACATGGTTGTTTGGATGACAATACTTGTATTCGCCTTTCTTTTTACCCATAATTTCGAGGGCGCGATTAGCGATTACCTCGTTTGCATTCATATTTGTAGATGTACCAGCACCACCCTGAATCATATCGACTACAAAGTGACGGTGATATTTCCCTTTCATAATTTCGTCGCAAGCCTGCACTATGGCATCGGTAACATCTTTGTCCATCAAGCCAAGTTCGTAGTTTGCTTTGGCCGCAGCCATTTTCACGATAGCGAGACTACTAATAATGGTAGGATAAAATTGCAGGGAAACGCCTGTAATATTGAAATTCTCCAATGCACGCATCGTTTGAATTCCATAATATGCATGATCGGGCACATCCCGATCTCCCAACAAATCGTGTTCAGGTCTTGTACTTCCGGAAGCATATTGTGCCCCGGCACTAATAATATGCGCATTAGCCTGATGCATGCGGCGTGTAATTACCCTGGAAAGGTTTTCATATATTTTGGATGTAATGCTATTGTGTTCTTGGGTTAAATGATCGAGGTCGGATCGAATAATTCCCAGACTAAGCACATCATCAAGGGCACGAGCGTTAGTACTATGGGGCGAATGATCGAGCAAAGAGCCCTCGCCCATAAAATCGTGCGGACCAAAATATGCTAATCGCTTCTCTACACCGTATGCGGTTTTGCTAAAAAGCTCGACCTCTCCTTCTACAATAAAGAAAATTGCTTCGCGATTGGTGTTTTGTCTAAAAATACATTCTCCGTTTTTAAAATTCTTCTCCTCTACGTGCTCTGCAACGATGGAAAGTTCGTTGTCTGAAAGGCCCGAAAAAAGGTTGACATCTTTCAGAAATGTCACTATTTGATCTTTTTTCATATGAGTATTATTTTTACCAAAATTAGGTTTGTATTAATAAAATTGAAATTTACTTAGGAGAGCAAAAGATATGCATTTCTCGCTGAAAAGCGCCATTATTTTCGCATAATCAGCCTGTTATGCAGCACCTATTGAAATACTTCGTGTCTCACTCTTCAATAAAGAAGGAGCACAGCAGGTTGACAGATACACTATCCGTTTTAGAGTGAATTGGGTTGATTGAGGTGCTTATTTTAGATTGGCAATCTTATGCATATATAAACAACAAGGAGGAATAAAGTTGCCTCTATTCCTCCGTATAATTGTGTAATTTATTATCTATTGATTCACCATCATAGGCATAATCAGCATCAAAAGATCTTCGTTATCATCGTCTTTTTCTACGGGCAGAAATAGTGCTGCACGCGATGGATCTGAAAGTTCAACAAACACATCGGTTGAAGATATATTTGCAATAATTTCTAACAGAAATACACCTTTAAACCCGATTTCCATTTCTTCGCCCTCGTACTCGCATTTTAGTCGTTCGAATGCCGACATGGAAAAGTCTAAATCTTGTGCTGAAACTTTCAATTCGTTTGGGGCAATACTCATTTTCACCAAGTTGCTGGCGGGATTTGCGTAGCCCGAAACCATTTTCAGTTTATTATAAATATCTAAACGGTCTACCGTCATGCGATATGGATTATCCTTTGGAATTACGGCATCGTAGTTAGGGTATTTACCTTCAACCAAGCGGCAAACTTGCACGAAATTGGCAAATTCGATAATGGCATTCTGATGGTCGAAGACTATTTTTACTTCGCTTTCATCGTTTGGCAGCAGGTTTTTAAGCAGCTGAGCTGGTTTTTGTGGTAAAATAAACGAAGACTCCTGTTCCGAAGTAATATCGGTACGTCTGTAGCGAACCATTTTATGTGCATCGGAGGCTACAGCCGTCATATAATCAGCAGAAAAGGTAAATAATATTCCATTCATCACCGGACGTAAATCGTCATCAGCAGTGGCAAATATTGTTTTATTAATGGCAGTGAGCAAAGCCTCGGCGGGCAATGCAATTTCAGTTTTCTTGGTTTCGTCTACTTCGTGTGGTTGAGGAAAATCGTCGCCTTTTTGCTCAACTTTACTAAACTTGCCGCTTTCCGAAAGAATATCTACAGAGAGCGTTTCGGTATTAATATTAAAGGTCAGAGGTTGCTCTGAAGTATCTTTTAATTTGAGCAATCGTCTGGCATCTACCGCAATGACTCCCTCTCCTTCGGCGTTTTCAACTTCCATAGATGTAACCAGAGTGGTTTCCAGATCGGAAGCTGTAATTGTTAACACATTGCTTTTTAGTTCGAAAAGAAAATTATCTAAAATGGGCAATGTATTCTTGCTACTTATCACTTTAGCAATAGCTTGTAAGTGATTCAGCAAATCGGTACTCGATACTACAAAATTCATGCTGATATTTTTTTATTTTTTGTAAATTTACTAAAATTCTTTTCAAAAACGTGGTTTAAAATCGTTTAGTTCCATAAACATGGGCGCAAAAATATGCGTTTGTAGGCTCACCCAATCTTTCTGGTTAATAATTCCATTGAGCACATCAACTTCCGTTTCATCTTTGGGTACATAATTGTTTACACGATGCAAACTAAGTTCCAGATTTCGTCCATCGTTGATTGCCACATTGTATTTATAAAACATTGGACTATTGTACACAGAATCGATCTGACTTTTTGTTTTGAAGGCGACAAATGCTGAAAAGAATTTATGATTAAATTCTTTTACAAGTCGGCGAACCATGAGCGTATCAAAGGCTTTAGCTTTTCGTTCGTTGGCATCATATAAATCGTATTCCCCACGGTTATGTACTTCAATTTTATACGATTGATCGGGTTTACCCCCAATCTGAACATCTATGGTGTTTAGCACCTCCTCCGAAAATGTAAATATCCGGGTAGAACGCCATGTCAGCTCATTGACGTGAAACCTACTCGATATGTAGCCTCTAAAACCGGGAATTTCGACTACAAAGGGGCTTTTAGAGCCTTTGAGCATAGCATAGGTACCGGTCTGATCTTGCGTTACACCACCGATATAATAGGTTTTTAAAATACCGTCTCCATCGTACACCTCCACTTTTATCGATTTAGTTGACAGTCGTTTCAGAACATTCTCTTCTGCAGAACGAGCTACGGGGTTTTTCACCCTCATACGGTGCAAGGTCTTCAACAAAAGGTTTACGTTGTATTGATTTGCCTCATATTCTCCATTAATCATCCAACGATTGTTTTCACCGCGTGTTAAATCAGCAATATTATTTTCTTTACTCACCATAAATACTCGATCGACACTTGCGGTATCGTTGAGGGAAAACTGACGTAATTCCCTAAGCGTAGATTTTTCGCCAAACTTAAGCATATCGAAGAATCTGGAGGTTCCGAAAGGAACAAACTGGGCTACTACAATGGTACTAACCAGTAATATTAGAATAACAATTTGTGTTAAATACTTTTTCACTATGATAACGTTTAATTAATAATTCTTCACTAATTTTTATTTTCCCAAAAATAGGCATTTCAATTTCCTCTGCCGATGAATCAACTTGTTTTATTTATGTCCTTTCGGCAAATACCTTGGGAGCTCAGGCTATGAGCATTTTAATAACCTTAAAAAATATATCCGTAAAACTTACAGACACTATTTTCGTCCATATTTCATTTTTCGGATCAGATTAAATACAAATGCAAAAACAAGAATAATCAATATCGGCAAACCGATATTGAGGGTTCTGAGCATTGCCTTATTCTCTCTTATTTTTTGACGATCGAGTAGTCTTAACTGAAGCTTTCGTCCGCGTAGTGCAACTAGATCGTTGTCGTCGGTAAGGTAGTTTATTGCATTTAACAAAAATGCTTGATTTCCACCAAAAAAGATATCCTCGAACCATTTATCAGCGCCCAGGGGCAGGTTTTGTTTGTTATCTTCGCGTGTCACAACCGGGTTTTTGGCAATATCGCCATCGGCCACCACAATCATTTTTGTTTCCTTACTTACTTCCTTAAACCGAAATTGCCGCATATTGGTAAAATCCTCTACCAGTCTGTTACGGAATACCGACGGAAATGTGCCCTCCAGAAGCACAGCAACATCTTGTTCACCTGCTTGATAATAACGAGGTTCGGGTTTTTCGTTAATAATGCTTAAATCGATCAGCGTAGGGGTGCTAACAACGCGTGAGTACTCCGAAGTTTTAAGTAGTACTGTGCTTTTCACATTGGGGTTTTCTCCAACAAGATCGATAGTATTAATAAATTCGGTACGAATAGGACCGGTATTTTTGGTAATTGGATGATTATTTGTGGGTACAATAACAGGAAAATATACCCATGGCGTTGGCGTAAATTGCGCCTTCCCTCCCGGGGCACCTGTATTAACAGGAATTGGAGCAGCTCTTAAATCCTGAACTATTCCTGTATTTATTCGCACTCCATAGTTAAACAACATATCGTTAATATTCAGTTCCCGGTGCAACGAAAGTGCATTTGTAGTGCTGGCGTACGATAGGCTATCCATACTAACATCAACATAATCGACCAACCACAACACGCGGCCCCCGTGCATAATATACTGATCGACAATATATTTTTCCTTTTCCGAGAAACGATTTCGTGGTTTGGCAATAATTAAAGCATCGAATTTCAGTGCAAACGTATCGCGCAAAGCATACACACGCTCCTGAGGATCAATTACTTCGACAGTATACATTTCATCGAGCGACCGCGCAAGTGACAATACGTCTATACGCGGCAATTCTCCGTGTCCATGTAAGAATCCCACTTTTTTAGGAAATATCTGTACTGCTTCCCTAAATTTATTCAAAAAATTGTATTCAAGCTTCGATTGAGCATCATTTACAAGGTTTTCGAGCGATACTCCAGCGGTTCCTGCCTCATCATCAATAAAATTGAGCACTACTTCCTCTTGCCGGTATACAATAACAGCGCCTGGAAACAGGTATTTAGTAACATAACCGTCTTTTCCTTCAACACGAATGGTTCGCGGATTTAGTCCTTTACGAATAAGCTGGCGTGCGATGTCGTTTCGCTGTTTTTCATCTTCACTTTCTGCAGGGTTAATAAATTCATATTGAATATTTGCACCTGCGTAAGCCCTGAACTCTTGGAGCATTTCAAGCACCGAACTGCTCAATTCTTTAAAGGCAGCCGGCAAATCGCCACCCAAGTATACTTTCACAAATATTATATCGTCCAGATTTTCCAGAGTCTTTTGTGTACTTTCGTGAATGGAATACCGATTATCTTCGGTTAAATCAAGGCGGAAAAACAACCGCGATGATACGAAACCAAGGAGTATAATTATAAAAATACTTAGAAGCAGTTGAAGTATGTGATTTCTCTTTAATTTATTTCGCATGATATTATATCTTCATTTTCTGGTTTACCACTTTCTACTTTGTAATACTGTTCTTGTTGTAAGTAAAAAAACAGCAATCACGGCAATAAAATACACAAGATCCCGGCTATCGACAACTCCACGGCTAATGGAGCTATAATGTTTATCAATTCCCAGATTGGCTATGTAAAACGACAATTCACTTACTGGATTAATTTCGGCAAGCGAATTAAAGCCCACATAAAACACAAACGAAAATGTAACTGCCACAAGGAACGACACAATTTGGTTACCGGTAAGCGATGAAGCAAACAGGCCAATGGCCACATAAATAGCAGCCAAAAAAACCAGTCCTAAATACGATCCCCATGTTCCTCCAACGTCGATATTTCCTACGGGGTCGCCTAGTAACCAAACAGTGAAATAATAAATTAGGGTTGGAACCAATGCAATAAGAACAATACCGATACCAGCCAAAAATTTCGCCATTACTATTTGAAGATCTGAAATAGGACGTGTAAAAAGCAAATCGAGGGTGCCCGTTTTTCGTTCTTCGCTAAACATGCGCATAGTAACAGCGGGAACAAGAAACAAGAATACCCAAGGCGCCATCACAAATAGTGCGTTGATATTGGCATACCCCGATTCAAGCACATTTATATTGCCCGGAAAAACCCACATAAACAAGCTGTTAATTAATAAAAAAATAATTACAACTACGTAGCCTGTTAGGGTTGTGAAAAAACTACTTAACTCTTTCTGAAAAAGTTTTAGCATAAGTTAACGATTAAATTTGCTTGCAAAAATAGTGGTTTTAAAAAAAATACAATTAAAAAGAGACATTTTCCATCGTTAGTTTTACCAATAAACTAACAGTCATAGTCTTACTACTATTCGCATTGAACGATTCCGATACAATAAACTTGAAGTGTAACGAATTGAGAAGGAAATAATTTTGTTGAAACTAAAAAATTTAAGAAGAGTGTACGGCCAAAAGTAGAAAGAATTACCCATACACTTTTGAGGGGATTATATTTTGGGCAAATAAAATTTAAAGATGCTCCCTTTTCCGGGTTCACTTTCTACCCATATTTTTCCATCGTGGCGTTCTACAAACTCGCTGCATAAAATGAGTCCCAGCCCGGTTCCTTTTTCGTCAGACGTACCAATTGTGGAAGGATTCACATCTAACCGAAAGAGCTTATCCTGATCTTTTACAGGAATTCCAATACCGTTATCGGCAATTGAAACCACAATTCGATCGTCGTGCTCTTTATAGTCAATATGAATTTGCCCACCCACCGGCGTAAATTTTATAGCATTGGAAACTAGATTTCGCACTACAGTACTAATCATATTTATGTCGAAATTCCAATAAGCAGCCTCCGACGGAAAGTTAACGGTAATATTTTTCTGTCTTGCATTTCCACTAAGCAGGTCCACATTGTCTTCAACTACATCTTTAAAATTAAAAAGGTTTTTATTTATTTTCATTTTACCGGTTTGGCTCCGTGCCCACTGAAGCAGGTTTTCGAGTAAAGCATAGGCATTACTCGAAAATTTATTGATTTGTTCGATAAAAACCTTTAGCCGGTCACGTTCAAATGAGTCAAAGTCGTCGAGCAATAAGTCTGACAGGCCAATAACAGTACTAAATGGATTTTTGAGGTCGTGTCCAATAATGGAAAAGAATTTGTCTTTTGTATTGTTCAGGGTAAGGAGGTCCTTGCGTTGTTTTTCGAGATCGTCGCGTTCTCGGATAATTTCGTTTTTTTGCTTTTGAATTTCCAGTGTGCGGCGTGTGAGGCGTTCCTCAAGAATATTATTATCGCGCAAGCGGCGAACAAAACCTTTAAGTAGTGTTTTTGCGAGAAGTGGTTCTTTATCAAGCCATTCACTAAAATCTGTGTAACTTAGTTCGTAAAGCACCGATGGAATAATGGCAGTAACACTTGCACTACGGGTTTCTTCATCGATGAGCGAGTATTCTCCAAAGAAATCGTTCTCATCGAATGTAGAGAAAATATAATCGCCGTCGTGCACTTGCAGGCTTCCTTCTACCACAATGTAAAGGGCACGCATACTATCGCCCTTCTCGAAAATAGATTGTCCGCTATCAACCTCTACCGTTTTTAGGTTTCGTGCAATTTTTGCCAAAACTCTAGCAGGCGTGTGTTTGAAGAGCTCTATTTTTTGGAGAAAGTCTATTTTATTGTCTCTATCTGGCATTGTATTGGTAATCATTACTTTAAAAGTACTACATTCACATTTGGAGCACTGCAATTATACGTTAAGTTTTTCATTTTGTCAAAATCTAACAAATTAAAACCGCGCACTCTTTATTCATACTCAACATAAACGACTTACCAACAGAATTATTGGCAGTCTGTAGCAAAAGATTTTAAGTGCCAATTTGAAAATATCTTGTAAATTAGCACTTAAAATCTAAACATCAAACTTTAAGACCGCTTTTAAAGGGCAAGAAAGTCATAAAATCGGCATGGTGCACGATATATGCTTCTGTTGAACGCTTAACCATATCGCCCTCGCCGGCATGTGTGGCAATGATGTGGCAAACTTGGGCAGGAATTCCTGCTTCTTCTGCCAACGACACTCCACTGAAAGGGTGACGCAGGTATTTTCCGTAAAGTCCTTGCACAGCTTGTCCCTGTTCGTTTAGTTCATACTCAAGCAGTTTGCCCACATCGCAAAGTATAGCACCCGAAATGAGCACATCCATATTAACTGGCAATTCGGTTTTAAAGAACTTCTCAACCTGATTCCCGCTATCTTTTGCAATATGCACTACTGCGCGCTTATGATCCATAAAAGTAACCTTGAGGTCGGGGCCAGCAAGAAGCGTGAACGGTATGCGATTCAGGTCATCGGCACTTAGAACGCTGCGTTCCAATGCTGTTTCCCACACTTTTGCAGTTTTATTGCGAAGTTCCGCATTGCCAATCCAGCTTAGCTCTTCGCCCCAAAGCTTTTCTACATCGTTTTTCATAGTTAAATATATAATTTAATTCATATTTCAGTTTTACCTTGATCTCAGTCAACACTCGGCAAATTCACTATTCATCACAGAATCTACTTAAAAATGTGTGATTTTATTTTGCGGATAGTCTAAACACTCACATCAAAAATACACAAATACACAGATTTGGCAAGAATTAATTTAACGCCTCTTATAAAAAAAGCCGGAAAAACCTTTTTATGGTTTCCTCCGGCAATTTTTTTCTAAACAAAGACATGAGCAAATTACGTTTTACAGACAAGCTTAATCTTCGATAACGTCAATAATTCGGTGAATCATACGTGAATAATTAAATTTACCTGCCATCTCTTTTGCATTTTTGGAGAGACGATGATAACACTCATGATCTGTAGAAATTTGATAGATCTTTTCTGTAATAGCTTCCAGATTCTTCACGCTAATCTTATATCCGTTATAGTCATTTTTAACCAGCTCACTAATTCCTCCATTTGGGGGAACAATGGCCGGCAATCCGTAATGCATGGCTTCCAACACTGTGAGTCCAAAAGTTTCGAGCCATTTATCGGGGTGACTTAGATTTATTACCATCGATGCGCGGGCATAGAAGGGATGAACATCTTTTTGAGCGGGGAAAATGGTCATATTTTCGCTAAAGCGAATGTTTTTAAAATAGCTATTAATTTTGTCTTCTGTATCGCTAACAACTAATTCAAAGTTTACTGTCGACAACCGTGCAGCCAATTTTACAAACTCGTGAATTCCTTTATATTTATTCAGAGAGCAAAGCATGATAACCGTAAATGGTTCAATTGTTTGATTGGGCATCATGTTGGCAGTAAAATCGGGTGCAAGCGCATTATGCACAACATGGGGTTCAGTTTGTGCAACCGGATCTTTCTTTTTTAAATAGTTTGAAACATAAATTACATCCGAAGCTGTAGTGTCCAGTACTCTAAAAAGAAATCGTTTTAACCATTTAGGCTTTAACGAAGTCTCGTGCAGATGGTAAACAACTTTCTTGTTCATTATTTTACCGGCCAAGCCCGCAGCAAAAGGCCACATAGTATTGATATAGAACACCACATCTTTTCGCCAGTAACGCAGCAATGAAAAAAATAAAATAAATTGAGAAATAAAAAACAACAACCGACTTAAAACACGGAAATTATGAAAGGGAGCAAAAAACCGATGTTGGTCTACATTCTTCAGGTCTGACAAAAACCCATCGCCAGAGCAAGAAGCAATATACAAACGTATATTAAACCCTCTAGAAATCAGCCCCTCAATTACTTCCGAGAGAACCAGTGGAGCACCACTATAATCGTCTTTTATGTGAAAGCAAATAAGTTGCTTCTTTACGGTTGAATTATTCATTATTTATCTCTTTCAATCTACTATCTATATTTTACTGACTAAATTACAACATTCCGGTTAAAATAACGGAGCCTACCTACAAATTCAATTCCACGTTTACTCATATCAACAGATTAAGCAGTATGTTGAAAAAAAACCTAACATGCTATCATTGTCTAAGCCATTAAAATAAGATCTGCAAAGTAGGCCTCTAAGAAATCAAATACAAGTTTTCAATGAAGAATAATTAAATCGATAATAGCAAATTGGATTTTACCGGTAAGGAACAGCCAATTAAATACCCATCATGTGAATAAATAACGTTTTTTATATATTTGCAGGCACACAAAATCAAAACAGCAACATCAAAGCGCTATAAATAAGCACATTTACACATTTTAATAAATACATTATGAAAAAGTTACTTACTATTTTATTATTTTTTCCGCTACTAACATTGGCACAAACACAAGATGCACTTCACCCTTCTCCCCAGAATGCAAGTTTGACATTACAAGAAACCGGCGCAGCCACAATAACCTGGGAAGTACCCGACACACTATCGGGTGTTGCCTTTTTTGAAGATTTCGAAAGTGGTGTAATACCAGAAGGGTGGACGCTAATGGACGCGGACGGCGACGGGGAACAGTGGGAGATGCATCCGGCCGACTGGAGTACACCGCACAGCGGTTTATACTCCATAGCCTCCTATTCGTGGTTTGACGGAAATGCATTGACACCCAACAACTGGATTATTACACCTCAAATTACGATTCCGGAAAATGGTGCGCTACGCTTTTTTGTTTCGGCAATTTCCCCGACGTACTCTCATGAACACTACCAGGTTCGCCTGTCAACTTCGGGAACAAGTGCCGGCGAATTTGAAGAAATTCTGCTTGACGAAACACTGGAAGAAAACAACAACACATGGCAACAACGCGATATCGATCTGAACCAATGGGCAGGACAGCAGGTGCATATTGCGTTTGTGCACAATGAAATTACCGATGTATTTGCGCTTAAAATCGATGATATTATCATAAGTGAAGCCGGTACGAAAGATCAAAGTCTGGAATCTTACCAGGTGTACCGTTCAAAAGAGGACTCCCCTGCCTCATTATTAGGGACAGTTGATGCAAGCACTACATTTTTTAATGATACAATAACAGACGAAGGCAATTACCACTACGAAATTAAAGCGCTTTACAACGATGGCCAGAGTAGCGAGCCGGCAATGACAAATACAGCTAAATATATCGATTGGCTACCTGCTCCGGAAAACGTTACCGCGACACAAACTGCAAACCTCGTATATTTAATTTGGGCAGAAAGCACCAGTCAAAACAAAACTCTTATTAACGAAAGTTTTGAAGAACCTGCAGACCTTACGAACTGGCTCAATCACGATTTCGATAACGATGAAATGAGCTGGGAAACACACACTGCAACTGGAGCCTATGATGGAAGCCAAAGCGTAGCCAGTTATAGTTGGTTAGATGGAGTCCAGATACATCCGAACAACTGGCTGATAAGTGAAACCATACCTGTTAAATATGCCGAAACTCTTACGTTATCGTATGCCATTTCGGGGATTGATGCAAATCACAGCCATGAGTATTATCAGGTTAGGGTTTCGAATACCGGACTCGACACCACTGAATTCGTTACGGAATTTGACGAAACTCTGCCGGAAAACGACAATAGCTGGAAAGAGCGCAGCCTTACACTTGAAAATTACATTGGAGACAGTATCAACATAGGGTTTGTGCATCAACAAATTACAGATATCTTTGGAATAAAACTTGACAAAATTGAATTACAAACCACTAACTCGGTAATAAACTACAACCTGTATCGCAAAACAAGCCAAAGCGAAGCAAGTCTCATCGCCACGCTTAACGGCAATATAGTAAACTATACCGACACATTAGCCGAAGCAGGCGAGTACACTTACATGCTCGAACCCGTGTATAGCGATGGTGGCCAGGGAGCAATATCCTCAACTGAAACAATAAGCTTCACTTCTGCACAGCAGGCTAATTTTCGCGATCTGCAAATTTATCCGAATCCGTCATGCGGAAATGGAATAAACATTCGAACATCTGAAACCATTAGGACAGTGGAAATTTTTAATAGTTTCGGAGAAAAAGTGTACGCAAACGACCGTATTAATTCAAACAACTACCATATGAACCTGGCCATTCCGGAAGGAATCTACATTGTTAATATCAAAACAACATCGGCTATTTACCGTGAAAAACTCTATATAAAGCAAAAATAAAAGATAAACCATGCATATAAAAAGGCGGAGCATTATTGTTTTAATGCTCCGCCAATTATATTAAGACCGTTCCCCAAAAACAGGTTATGATTTTATACGCAAACTACTTTAATTTAGTTACAAAAAAAAAGAAAAAAGAGTTCCAACAAAGAATAGCAACAAACTTTAAAACACAGACTAAAACAGACAAAACAGCTAGTTAACATTTCATTAATAAAAGGAAATACACTACAAGCCTGAAATAAAATAGAATATTACTATATTGCGTCATTGAAAATAATGACTAAAAACACAGAAAATATTATTCTTAGCCACTCAGGCACGTTGGATTTTGACAGAGTAAATATTTTACTTGACAAACTCCAACACGAGCTTTCTATATATTCTGAAACGACCATTTGCAAAAAAAGAATCTATTCTACAGCTGTAGAAGCACTGGAAAATATTTTACGACATACCGGCCAAAATAATGTAGGAAAACTCCCTCCACACTTTTCAATAACAAAAAAAACAGGCTTTTACACAATAGAATCGCGCAATATCGTTACGAAGACACAGCAGAAAGAACTCATAAAAAAGCTTGAGTACATCAACAATAACAGCCATCGAATCAATAAGGTATTTGCAGAAAAGTTAAAAACAAGTCACATTAGCGAAGAAGGCGGAGCAGGCCTCGGCATATATATTATAGGAAAAAATGCAAGTGAAAAAATTAGCTATTCATTCAGGGAAATAAATGAAAAACAATCGTATTTTTGTTTAAAAATAATGATTTAGCAATTATGGAAATAATCAACATTACAGAAACAAAAGCGACTCCCTCCATAGTACTTGATATTGATAGTGGAACCTTTGAAATTAAAGGTTGCTCCAGACCCGAGAATGTACGTGAGTTTTTTATGCCGGTTATAAACTGGTTTGAAGGGGCAATTGAGAATGCCGATACCATTAAAGATAAATACAGTAATGATTCTGTTTTGAATTTCGACTTTAAACTTTCGTACTTCAATTCAGCCTCCGCAAAATTCATTCTTGACATTTTGCTTTACATCAATCAACTTCATCAAAAAGGAATCAACATTAAAATTAACTGGCACTACGAAGAAGGAGACGAAGACATGCGCGACGTGGGCGAAGAACTTGCCGAAATGGTTGATTTCGAATTTCGCTATAACGTAATGAAAGAGTAAGCAATTATTCAGGCCTGCTTTTCGAGTCGAGCAGATGAGGAAACTCCTCACTCACTGTGGCTCCATTTTTCCGCAGTTGATTTTCTTTCCATTGTTTGATGCGGCTTTCGTTTACTTCCAACTTTGCTACTGTAATTTCATCCATCGATTTCTCCATCACTTGCTTATTCTGGGCAATTATCAAGGATCTTTTCTGCTGCAAATCAGACTGTTCCAACTGAAGCTCATGCTGCATTTGCTGCACCCTGCGGACAGCATCGAAGCTCAAACTCTTCTTTTCTGCCTGAAGCAATTCATCGTATGGCCCCCGGGCAGAAATCAACTTAACCAAAACTGGCGAAATTTCGATTGTGATAAACAAGAGCAAAATAAAAACAGATGCCCACAACACCGACTTTTCCTCCCGCTGCAAATCAGATAATGCGCGTAAACGCGATAAAAAACCATTGGCCCGGGTTATCACCAAATTATTTGCGGTCACCTGATCATCCTGCTTTTCAGACAAATATCGTATTCGTTCCCGATTTTGCATAATTAATGGCAAAAGCCGCTGTTCGGCTCTTTCCAACTCATCTGAAGCCTTTTTATACTCCTGCTGCTTTTCGCGATATACCGGCCCCTTACCCACTACACCGACAGGACTACGCCCTTCGGCCTCGGCTATAACTTGATTATATAATTGATTACGACGCTCTTGCAATTTCTGAATGGATGTTTGAAGCGAATCATTTTCTGCCTGAATGGTCTGAATTTCGATAAACTGGCCAGAAACCTCTTCCCGTTGCTCTTGTTGAAGAGCGAGCTGCTTTTTATGGATCTGCAAATCAATCTCTTTTTCGAACAACTTCATTTCAATAGGTCGTGCAACAACCACTGCAATAAATAATGCAAGTATAATTCGCGGTAGCGCCATTCCAAATTCGCGCCAACCATTTTGCTCTTTGCGCAAACTGGCCACAAGATACCAATCCATAAAAAAAATAAGAATACCCCAAAAAAGCCCAAAAACTACGGCTAAAACCACCGACTGAAAAACGGTGTAAAAAGCATACCCGCCAGAAAGTGCTGCCATAGATCCCGTAAGAAACACAACAATACCAATACCTAGAAAGATGTTAATCTCTGTCGGACATTTTTTCAACAAATAGATTCGGGCACCGGAACACCATAAAAAAAATCGTGCAACGGCACTCCCATTCCACTCTTTAGGCAAACTCATAGGTCGATATTTTTCATGAAATTATAAATGTAAAAATACAATTTTCTTTCTGTTTTTAAATACGAATTAAGCGGATTCAACAAATTTAGCATTCGCAACATGCTCATTGGCGCACTATTTGTTTATCGAAATCCTGCGAGTATTTGTCGACAAATCACTTGCCGACACAATTAAATACAAAAAAATGGGTAGAATTCTTGCAATTGATTATGGACTAAAACGTACAGGATTGGCAGTAACCGATCCAGACAGAATTATTGCCACCGGATTAACAACTGTGCGCACCCACGATTTAATGGATTACCTGATTCAATACACGACCAACGAAAAAGTAGACGAGTTTGTTATCGGGTTACCTATGCAAATGAACAACCTCCCATCTGAAACCGAGCCCCACATCATAGGGTTTATCAGAAAACTGGCACTGCGTTTCCCCAATACAAAAATACACCGAACCGATGAACGATTTACTTCCGTAATGGCTCATCAAACAATGCTGGACGGGGGACTAAAAAAGAAGCAGCGCCAAAACAAAGCACTCGTTGACGAAATTAGTGCAACTATAATTTTGCAAACTTTTTTAAACAAACCATTACTGTAATGATATATCCTGTAACAATAATCGGTCATCCTACATTGCGCAAGCGGGCTGAGGAGATTACAAAAGACTATCCCGATCTGGAAAATATTATTAATAACATGTACGACACCATGTACGATTCAGATGGTGTAGGGTTAGCAGCGCCACAGATAAACAAATCGATCCGGTTAATGGTGATCGATGGAGCGCCAATGGCTGAAGATGATCCATCACTGGAAGGATTTAAGCAAACCTTTATCAACCCCGAGATACTGGAACATAAAGGTGAGGAGTTCCTATTCAATGAAGGATGCTTGAGCATACCGGGCATACGCGAAGACATTAGTCGGCCATCGGAAATTTTAATTCGCTACATGGACGAAGATTTCATTGAACACGAAGAATGGTTCGATGGTGTAAAAGCGCGGATTCTGCAACATGAATATGACCATTTAGAAGGAATTCTCTTTACGGATAGAGTTTCGCCATTACGAAAAAAAATACTCAAAGGAAAATTGGTAGCCATTTCGAAAGGAAAATTTACAGCACAATACAAAACGTTAATTACGAAATAAATAATACAAATCAACCGCTCGAAAAAGTCAATAAAACGAGTTGACTCAATCACACAAGAAGCGAAAAACAACTCTAGTGCAAAAAAAGCGAAAAACTAAAAAATAGACTATGAGTAAAAAAGTCTACATTCCGGTAATTGTTTCTATAATGTTAATGCTTGCTGCATGCTCTACAAAAAGCGAGCAAGAAGTACTGAAAACAAGCATTACAGAAAAGGAAAAAGAAATTGGCGACAAGCTTTCCAAAAGAACCATTAACCGAGAAGAAGCCAAAGAATTACTTGATTGCTATGAAGAGTTCGTTAACCAGTTCCCCGACGACACAACCTCAGCCGGATACCTGATGAAAGCCGGACAACAGGCAATGTCGCACAATATGATGGGAAAAGCCATTAAGTACTTTTCGAAAGTAGAGCAAAATTACAAGCAAACGTCGCACTACCCTATGGCCATTTTCATGAAAGCATTTGTTTACGACATGGTAGGCGACACAAAAAAAGCCAGGAATTATTATGAGCGGTTCATCAGCGAGTACCCAAACCACAAATTAGCCAACGATGCACGCATTTCAATTGGCAATCTGGGCAAATCGCTTGATGAGATTGTAAAAGATTTTGAAACGAAAAAGGAGTAGTACCACTCCGATTAAACAAACTAACAGAATATAAAAAATGCGATACTCAGCTGGAATTAGTAATAATTCATTGTTGAGTATCGCATTTTTTTGTGCAACCACTTGGCGTTAATGCTCGCAACGGTTTCCTCCGCCGGTTAGCTTCCCTTCTGCAAATTGCTGCGCAAGGGTTTCAACTTCCAAATTCTCAGCTCCGGTCACTACATTTATATTATTCTGACGAAACAATTCAATAGCTTTTCCACCCATTCCGCCAGCAATAACAGTTGTTGCACCATTCTCCGAAACCCAACGAGGTATAACTCCAGGCTCGTGCTCTGGTGGCAGTTTCATGTCAACGGCCTTAACCTTTTCATTCTCAATTTCGATAAAAGCAAACTCCGGTGCATGTCCAAAATGATTGGCCAAAACACCAGCATCAGAAGGTATTGCTACTATTTCTTTCATTTGTATTGATTTTTTATAATTATTTGACTGACGCCTTGTTGCGTCCTCTGTTTTTGTAAAATATGCACATCCCGCTTCAAACGCAATAGGCCGGGCTTCGACAAAAGCTTTGGCCATTTTTCGTCGCGCCGACTCGTAAATTCGGGCAAAAGATGAACGCGACACGTTCATCTTTTCAGCTGCATCGTTGTGCTTAAGCAAAGCATAATCGGCCAACCGTAGCGCTTCATACTCTTCGTATAAAACAATAACAGCCTCGCCCGCTTCATCGTGAGCTACCCCCTCCGGTCGATAAACCGAATAGCCCGGAGGATTTAATATGTGTCTGCAACGTTTTTTTCGTGGTGCCATAGCACAAAGGTAGTGAGAATATTCCCAATACAAATGTCATTATTAGATTTTTTATAGCTTTAAAGGATAAAAAAATCAAAGTTAAGCTCCGGCTATTAGAAAAAATGGTACTTCAGACGTATCACTGTTCGTAAACGGTCAATTTTTAATCAATATTTCTATAATCACATATGAGCTAAACCCCACAATTAATACGTGATAAAACCGTTTAATTACCGTTCTTCTATTGTTAAAAAAAGTATAACTTAAATTTTTGAGAATATTTTGTAACTTTAGCCATCGCACAACGTCATAGTTTCGTGCAAAAAAAAAGACGAATAAGAACCGTTTTTAACTATAAAAACCAGAATAAATACACAACAAACAGACAGAAACCCTAAACCATGATAACGATAAAAAACCTTCACAAATCTTACAAAATGGGGCACAACAGCCTCCATGTACTTAAAGGACTTGATTTTACGATTAACGATGGGGAGCTTGTTTCCATTATGGGCTCATCGGGTTCGGGAAAATCGACATTACTTAATATTCTAGGTCTGCTGGACAATTACGACGAAGGTGAATTTCATCTTGACGACTTATTGATCCGCAACTTGAACGAAACCAAAGCAGCACAGTACCGCAACAAATATTTTGGTTTTGTATTTCAATCATTCAACCTAATTACCTTCAAAAACGCACAGGAAAACGTGGCCCTTCCGCTGTATTATCAGGGTATAAATCGCAAAAAGCGCAACAAAATTGCGCTGGAGTATTTAGATAAAGTTGGCTTGGCAGACTGGGCTCATCATTTGCCCAGCGAACTAAGCGGAGGACAGAAACAACGAGTAGCCATTGCCCGGGCACTAGTAACAAACCCCAAGGTAATTCTGGCCGACGAACCTACAGGAGCCCTCGACTCGAAAACCTCTTACGATGTGATGCAAATACTAAAAGACATCAATAACCTGGGCATTTCGGTAATAATTGTAACACACGAACACGACATTGCCGAAATGACCGACCGTGTAATAAACCTGCGCGATGGACAAATTGTAGATCCTGAAGAAGCTACCAAAACCCCATCGTATGTTTGATTTAGATAAGTGGCAAGAGATACTCTCCACCATAAAAAAGAACAAATTAAGGACATTCCTCACGGCTTTTAGTGTAGCGTGGGGTATTTTCATGCTCATCATTATGCTGGGAGCAGGCCGGGGACTACAGAACGCAGTAATGTATAACTTTGAAGGAGATGCACAAAATAGTTTCTGGATATACCGGGGAAAAACATCAAAAGCCCATGAAGGCTACCAGCCCGGCAGATTTATACAGTACACAAACAAAGATCTTAACGAAACCAAACGACTGAACTCCAGCATTATTGAGAGCAGCTCATCGCGCCTAAGTGTGTCCAACGATGCCGAAATACACTACAACACAGAACGTATCGGACACCGGGTTTACGGTGTTCATCCGGGAACGGAAGAATTAGAACAACTCAGTTTCGAAGAAGGCCGGTTTATAAACCAACTCGATATGAAAAGCTTCCGAAAAGTTGTGGCCATTTCGTACAAAACGAAAGAAGCATTGTTTAAAAACGGAGAGGAAGCGTTGGGAACGTACATTCGCCTTGGCGACATTCCCTTTAAGATAATTGGCGTATTCCGCGACATGAACGAACGCGACAACGAACGTGTGTACATTCCAATAAATACAGCTCAACGCACATTTGGCCAGGGAAATAACATTCACAACATGGCCTTTACCGTCGAAAACATGGACTTACCGCAAAGCAAAGAGCTGGAAAATAAGTTACGAAAAGAATTTGCATCGCGCCACCATTTCGATGTAAAAGATGACCGGGCAATGTACATCAACAATAACATTGAAAACGCCAAAGAAATTCGCAATGTTTTCACCGGTATTTCCATGTTTATCTGGATCATAGGCATTGGTACTATTATAGCGGGAATTGTAGGCGTAAGCAACATTATGCTGATTGTGGTAAAAGAGCGCACCAAAGAAATTGGTATACGAAAAGCAATTGGCGCAACACCATGGTCTGTAATAAATTTAGTTTTACTAGAGGCCGTTACCATAACTACGCTTGCCGGTTACATTGGACTAGTAGCAGGCGTTGGCTTACTTGAGCTTATTTCGGCCAACATTCCTGCATCCGATTTTTTCAGAAACCCCGAAGCCGATTTCTCCATAGCTATAAGTGCAACCATACTATTGATCATTAGTGGCGCCATAGCCGGACTCATTCCGGCCAGAAAAGCCGCACGCATAAAACCCATTGTCGCTTTACGCGATGAATAAACCCAAAAACCATGTTTGATTTAGACCGCTGGCAAGAAATTATACACACGTTAAAAAGCAATAAACTCAGAACATTTTTAACTGCGTTTGGTGTTTTTTGGGGCATCTTTATGCTCACCGTCATGTTAGGTGCAGGTACCGGACTACAGAACGGAATTTACCGTAACATGGGCGACTTCTCTACCAATTCAGCCTTTATGTGGACGCAAAAAACCTCTGAACCCTATCGTGGGTTTGATGCCGGCAGAAGGTGGAATTTCAAAAACGGCGACACAAAAGCCATATTAGATAATGTCCCCGGCATTGAATTACTCGCACCACGTGTGCAAGGCTGGGGTGGCAGCGGTGCAACCAATGCTGTTTATAAAGACAATACCGGTTCGTTCAGTATTTATGGCGATGTACCCGCCTGGAACCTCATCGATCCGCTAACCATTACCGATGGACGGTTCATCAACCAAATGGATTTGAACCGCAGACGAAAAATTGCAGTTATTGGCCAACGCGTAAAAGAAGTACTTTTCGATAAGGGCGAAGACCCACTGAACAAACACATACAAATAAATGGAGTATATTTTACAGTTGTTGGGGTGTTCAAATCGAAAAAAACGGGTGGTCAGGCCGATAACGAAAACCAGAATGTACACATTCCCTTTACCACTATCCAGCAAATTTACAATTATGGCGATATTGTGGGGTGGTACGCGCTTACCAGTCACAAATCAACCAGCGTATCCGAAGTTACAAAAGAAGTGATCGCACTAATCAAAAGAAGACACGATATAGCTCCGCACGACGATCAGGCAATTGGACACTTCAATGTGGAAGAGGAATTCAATAAAATGAATAACTTGTTTATTGGGATAAACGGCCTCATTTGGATTGTTGGAATTGGCACCTTGCTGGCAGGAGTGATTGGCGTATCGAATATTATGCTGGTTGTGGTGCGCGAACGCACGAAAGAAATTGGTATACGTCGAGCCATTGGCGCTAAGCCCATAAAAATTACAAGTCAAATTGTAATGGAATCGCTTGTGCTAACGGCACTAAGCGGCTGGCTGGGACTCGTCTTTGGAGTTGGGCTAATTGAACTCATAAACACTGCAATGGGTGGCGGAGGCGACTTTTTCTACAACCCGACTGTCGATTTCAACATTGCTGTAACAGCACTAACAATATTGGTGCTGTCGGGCACATTTGCCGGCATGATTCCTGCTCGAAGAGCACTAAAAATAAGACCTATAGAAGCATTAAGAACCGAATAAAAAAAATAACCGAAACCATGAAAAAAATTCTTCGCACACTACTTTACGTTGTCATTGCCACCGTTTTTATTGGCACCATCGTATTTTTGTATCAAAAATCGCAACCCAAAGAAAAAATTTATGAAATTGACCAGCCATTTACCACCAACATTGAGAACAAAACAGTGGCAACAGGAACTATAATTCCGAGGAAAGAGGTGGAAATAAAGCCAAGAGTGAGCGGCATTATTACAAAAATATATGTGGAGCCGGGAGTAATTGTCAAAGAAGGCGACCTAATTGCAAAGGTAACGGTAGTTCCCGATATGGTAAGTCTGAACAATGCTGAAGCACGGTTGGAGCAGAGCCAAATTACCGTAACCGATGCGCAACGCAAATACGACCGGCAGAAAAAACTCTACGACAAAGGTGTGATTGCAATTGCCGATCTTGAGCAAATGGAAATTGCCCTACAGAATGCAAAGTCGGAGCTTGAAGCAGCGAAAAACAACCTTAATCTCATCAAAGAAGGAGTATCGGCCAAAGCCGGAGCTCAAACAAACACGCTTATTAAAAGCACCATTAGCGGAATGATACTCGACATACCAGTAGAACAAGGAAATTCGGTAATAGAAAGCAACACGTTTAACGATGGAACAACCATTGCAACGGTAGCCAACATGAACGAAATGATTTTTGAGGGTAAAATAGACGAAAGCGAAGTGGGAAAAATAAAAGACGGTATGCCACTAAAACTTAGCATTGGTGCACTTGAAGATGTAGTATTCGACGCATGGCTGGAGTACATATCGCCCAAAGGCGTTGAGGAAGATGGCGCTGTAAAATTTACCATAAAAGCAGCGGTCGAACTAAAAAAAGACTACTTTATTCGTTCAGGCTATTCGGCTACAGCCGATATTGTTTTGGAAAAACGCGATAGCGTAATGGCCATTAAGGAGAGCTTAATCAGTTTCGAAAACGAAGGCGACAGCGTATATGTGGAGATTGAAACGGACACGCAAAAATTCGAAAAACGTTTCATAAAAATAGGAATTAGCGATGGAATAAACATCGAAGTGCTCGAAGGGCTGGAAAAAGAAGATCGCATAAAATCGAAAGAAATAACAGAAAAAGAAGAAGAACCTGCAAAAGAAGAGTAAAGTACCATGAAAAATTTAGTACTTATAGCGAGCAGCCTGCTTTTAGCAAGCTGCTCGTTTACAAATCAGGCAACATTTACTCCGGAGTATAAAAATCAATATAATGAACTATATACAGTAGAAATTCCGGAACACTACGAGTTAGTGCTTATTATGATGGCCATTTCAGAAGTTGGGCAAACCGACTCGTCGTTTATGGACATGACAACTCCGTACTACCATGAAGTGCAACAACATTTCAAAAAGTACGAAAATCATAAAATGATACGAAAAATAAACCGGAAAATTAAAAAACCGGAACACACAATGAGTTATATGCATGCGATCGTGTACAGAACCAATGCACTAGCCTACAAAATAAATAGCACAAACGAATTAGTTTACGGCAATATTCTTCCCTTGCGTTATGCTTTTCCCTTTGTTCGTAATCCATTGAAAAAACACCGTAAACACATTAACAGTTTTATTCGCGAAAGCCATTTCAG
This sequence comes from Salinivirgaceae bacterium, assembly GCA_027858775.1. Lineage (GTDB taxonomy): Bacteria > Bacteroidota > Bacteroidia > Bacteroidales > Salinivirgaceae > Salinivirga. Next base: position 31,584 of record JAQICA010000001.1, read on the forward strand.
GGAGTTCTATTCGGAACATAAACCTTTCTACGATTCGCTGATTCAGGACTACAAAAAACATGTTCCACTAACCCAAATGGTAGAATGGTTAAATGATAAATTCCCCGATATTACTTATAATAACTTTACGGTAATTGCATCGCCGCTGATCAAAAATCCCAACTACACCCGCCGATTTTACGACACTACATTCCAGCAGGCAATCATGTCGGTGGGAGCTCATAAAAACAATAATAAAGAGATAAACACCGGTGGCCACCGGGCTATTTTCACAGAAGTTGATCATAACTACGTTAATCCAGTTTCAGACGACTATTATAAACGTATTGACGAAACCTTCGAAAATCTGGACACCTGGCGTAAAGAAGGCAACCTTACTGATGCATATGGCTCACCCTACAAGGTGTTTAATGAATACATGACGTGGGGGTTATTCTCATTGTTTGCATTAGACAATTATGACGCTCAAACAGCGAAAAAGGCCATAAAAAGTTCTGAAAACACAATGATTTACTATCGTAACTTCATCAACTTTGAAGAATTTAATCAGAAACTAATATCGCTTTACACCAACAATTCAAAAATTACAATAGAGGAAATATACGAAACCATGCTTACCTGGAGTGAAAACTTTCAACCCGAGAGCACAAATGATGGGGATTAAAGGTGGCAATATGCGGAGGCCGGAATTCCAAAACTCCTACTTATCAAACAGTTGCGAGCTTGAGTAAATGCGCAAAAGTAAAAATTACCCACAAACCCCGGCTTACGTAGTCTCAGCAAGAAAACTACCTGTTTTTTTTGGAGTGCCCATTAATAAAACTTCAAGAACAAGGTTTGGTTGTGGTACTTATGTGGCTTATGCAGCAACTTCAATACCTGTCTTTTTTATTTCTACAACAAATGGATTTCCTGAAATAAAATCATCATGAGAAATTGGATGCGGTTCAATTCTCGAATCAATTTGTGCTGCCAACATCATAAGTTGTACCTGAATATCAAATCGCTTTGAATCATCTAAGTTTGAAAAAATCAATGCAACATCTATATCACTATCTTCTGTCGATTTCCCTTTAGCATATGAGCCAAATACATATACTTTCTCAATACCAACGAAATTTTCTTTAATCAAACCTAGATATTTTGCTATTGTTGTATCAATGTTTTTATCCATGGTCTTAATTCTTTTATTTTTTCAATCCACTCTTCAGTAAATTCAGTGGTACATAGATTCTTGAAGCTCATTTTATAGTCATCGTATCTAGCGTTTATATTAAATGCTGTAATAGTCACTAGTTGCTTTTTTTCATCATCTGTTAAACTCAATTCTGCTTTCTCTGCTAATCTCAAAAGATTATGAATAAAAGGTGGATAGTCAGATTTTACTTTGACATAGTAAGCTTTTAAAAGTTTCTCAATCATCAAATGTCCTATAAATAAAGACCAACTAAATCTTTTTGAATCAAACATTACAATCATTGTTTTGTAATCATCATCTGAGCTAGCAATCCAATACTCAATCAGTTTATCCTTATTGAAGTCTTTATTTCCCATAGTCTCAAATATACGAAAATATCAATAATCCATGCTAAATATGTCGACGAAATGCTCTTTTGCCATTAAGCACAACAAAACGATAAGCTTTGAATTTATTCCTGATAATAGTACTGCGGGTAAAAAAACATCGTACGTATTATTTGAATAAATAGCCAGCTCTTTAGCGCAAAACCGCCTACCTCATGAAACGCGAAGCTTGTTCTTGTGCTCTACGAAGAGCAACTTCATCGGCTACGCCCTGCGGAACACATATTTTATTGACAGGATTAAAATAAGTACTTAACGATTTTGCCAGCACAATTGCAACCGGAATACCAACTATGGAAACAAACAATCCCACAATCTGCACAATAGAAACAATTGTTAAAATCAACCCAAAGGGAAAATACAAAATACTGATTAAAAGCCCATAGGCTTTCCACAACGCATTTTGGTCTGCTTTGAGTTCATCCCTACTAATCATGGCACTGGAAAATGGCGTAATTAAAAACTTGGCATGCTGCAACAACCCTAACCCAATGGGCGCGCCAATAATAGTGACAACAAACAACGCTCCAACAACAAACGTAGCAAAAGCGGTTACAAACCCCATAAACGGGATGTGCCAGATGATATTTCCTAAAGTTCTCATATGCAAATTATTTAACTAGATTTTACAACAAAACAACCATTAAAGCATACTCCTAAGTGAGTGAAAATATTCGAAATTTCCAAATTTGCATAGATCAGTTTCACATCATGCCTATTAGATTACAGACTTCACCCCTGGCAATCGCCACCGTTAGTAGTTTCCCACAACCCGGCACTGGCACTTCCAATTTTGATGTGGTCGCTATCGTTTGGGTCGACCCAAATGGAATTGACGCGGCCAATATTACTCTCATTTTGCCCCAAATGCTGAGGGCCGGGATTCTCCCACTGTTGGATGGTGTTTTGGGTATTTGTTTGATTTTGCATAAAAAGCAAAAAAACAGTGGGCTTTTACGGGTGTTTCGGCATCTATACATATCTTTGAAACCAAAATTTTTGTCCTATGACGCCTATTTCGGTAGTAGTAATTACTTTTAACGAAGAGAAAAACATTGAGCGGTGCCTAAAATCTGTTCAGGATGTGGCCGACGATATTGTTGTGCTCGACAGTTTTTCGAAAGACAAAACGGAAGAAATTTGCAAACGCTACAACGCGCGTTTTTTGCAGCACGCGTTCGACGGCCATATAGAACAAAAAAACCGGGCAATTACCCACGCAAAATACCCGCACATTTTATCGCTTGACGCGGACGAGGCATTAGACGAAAGGCTAAAACAAGAAATTTTAGCTGTAAAACAAAACTTCAGCCACGATGGGTACTATTTTAACAGACTAACCAATTATTGCGGCACATGGATTCGCCATTGCGATTGGTACCCGGACAAGAAGCTCCGCTTGTGGGATAGCCGCAAGGGAAAATGGACGGGCGAAAATCCGCACGACAGATATGAGCTGGAACCGGGCAGCAAACAAAAATACCTCAAAGGCGATTTGCTGCACTACTCGTTCTACACCATTGAACAGCACATGAATACGATTAATAAATTCTCCTCCATTACAGCCGATATGCGTTATAATCGCGGACAAAAATTTCGTTACTTCAAACTGTTCATCAGTCCGCTATGGAAATTTTTCCGGTCGTACATCATTAAAGGCGGCTTTCGCGATGGGTTTTACGGATTTGTAATTTGTAAAAACTCAGCCCATTCTACGTTTCTTAAACAAGTAAAACTGTATCAAAAGTGGCATCAGACAACCAAATAATCTGTTTTTTCAACTCATGCAAAGCATGGGGAGGCGGCGAAAAGTGGCATTTAGAAATGGCCATGCGCCTTCATACCAAAGGTTACAACGTTTTGGTTTGCGCTGCACCCGACAGCCGGCTGTGTCAGCGGGCAAAATCGGCAGGTATTCCCGTCAAAACGTTCCGCATCAGCAATTTGAGCTTTCTCAATCCCTTTTTACATTTACGTCTGAAACGTTTTTTTAAAGCCCTGCCTATTAAGCACGTGCTTCTCAACCTTCCGTCTGATTTAAAAACAGCCGGTTTTGCAGCGCACCGGGCAAATATTCCTGATATTGTGTACCGAAGAGGTAGTGCTATTCCGGTGAAAAACAGCCTCATTAACCGCTTCCTTTTTGGGAAAGTTGTACATCGCATCATTGCAAATTCAGAAGAAACCAAGCGCACAATTCTACAAAACAATCAGCGAATTATTAACGCCGAAAACATCCATATTATATACAACGGGATAGATCTGGAGCGCTTCGATGCACAAGAACACGAACCGCCAGAAAATGAAGAAAACAAACTGATTTTAGGGAACTTAGGTCGGCTCGAACCACAAAAAAATCAACTTTTTTTGCTCGATATACTGGAAAACATTCGCCGGAAAGGCATACCGGCTGTTTTGCACATTGGAGGTGCAGGCAGACTGGAACAAGAGTTACGCACAGAAATTAATCGCCGAAACTTAACGAATTACGTACACATGCCGGGATTTATTGACGATGTTAAATCGTTTATGATGCAACTGGACGTTTTTCTACTGCCTTCTATGTGGGAAGGCTTTGGCTACGTATTGATTGAAGCACAAGCATGTAGCAAGCCTATTGTGGCATTTGACACAAGCAGCAATCCGGAAATTGTAAAACACAACAACACGGGAATTTTGGTTGAAACCAATAATGTGGAGCAGTTTTCTGACGCTATTGCAACACTTTACAACAATCCAAAGAAAAGATTGCTTATGGGTCGTAACGGACGAACGTTTGTACAACAGCGATTCGACATTTCGCAAACAACAAAGAAGTTAATTGAGTTTATTGAGGCGATTTAAAAAATAAGGACTCATAAAATAAAAGTGCCGTCTGAAATTTACCGCAACAAATGCAATAAAAACAGACGACACCATTTACCTCTTTACAGAGAGATTGCGCACATCACCATTAACCTTCACTACCGGAAATGCGGTTTTGGATAACTTTCCGCAACAAGAACCAGGCAATACCGGAAAAAAGCAGCAGTCCAAAACCATAAAGTGGAGCCAGAAGCGACACCTTAAAACCACCGGCTATAAGTGCAGGTGAAATATCACCAGCCGATTCAATAGCACGCATGGCCTGAAACAAACCAATCATCTGTGCAAAGATTCCGGTTAAAAAACCAAGACTTCCGAGAAACAACACCCAGGAATTTTGTTTGTGTAATTTCCCCTTTACACTGTTTGCTTTTAAAACCTTATAAAGAACACTGGCACTTATAAAAATTACTGCCAGCCAAAGAGCATAAATTAAGGACATAAACAATGGTCCTCCTTCAAAGAAATGTTTTACTATCATAATAATATTTTTTTTTGATTACAACGTCAATAATAATACAACTATCTG